>NZ_DATKTK010000069.1:0-284012 GCF_035531155.1 Sulfuricella sp.
GGAACTTACGAAACCGTTCACGCCGATCTCGTGGCCCGCGGCCACGGTCTGGGCCAGTTTCAGCGCCAGATTGGTGTTGCGGTAGCCATCCTTGTCCCGGTTCTGGTTGACATAGCCCGGGTTGCCGTTGGCATAGGCGGAAATGCCGTCACTCTCGGTCTGCCCCGCTTGCAGGCTGAAGCGGGTATTCCCGATCTCGCCGCCGTAGCCGCCGCTCAGGTTCCGCGTGTTGAAGCTGCCGAAACCGGCGGAGAAGTTCGCCCTGGGCGCGCCTTGACCGCTTTTGGTGAAAATCTGGATCACCCCGCCTATGGCATCGGAGCCATACAAATGGCTGGCCGGGCCGCGCAGGATTTCGATGCGCTCGATCTGGTCGGGGGGAATGTTTTCCAGTGCCGTCGCCCCGGTGGTGGCGGAGCCGAGGCGCATGCCGTCCACCAGCACCAGGGTGTGGCCGGCGTTGGCACCGCGCAGGTAAACCGAAGTGGTGGTGCCGGGGCCACCGTTACTGGAAATTTCCACGCCGGGCTGGGTTTGCAGCAATTCCGCCAGACTGGACTGGCCGGCCTGGCGAATCTGTTCCGCGGTCATTACCGTGACGTCGCCCAGCGAAGCGCGAAGGGTTTGGGGAGTGCGTGTGGCGGTCACCACCACGTCGTCGAGGCGATAGGCAGGAATTTCCTCGGCGGATGCCGCGGGCGCCAGAATGGCTAGAGAGATCAAGCTGAGCTTAAAAGGGGATTTCATTATGTTTTCCATCGTTCGGCAGCGACCCCGCATACCGTGGTTTGAGAACAATGGAAACACCGCGAGAATGGCGAAAAAAGCCATTTTGGCTTAACCGCAACCCCGCGGCATTTCCGTATCAGTTCCAGGCCGGTCTCCGGGCTCGTGAAAAAACGCACCGCCTTCCCATGGCTTAAGCCACAGTGGCATGGTTGATGCGTTCGCGCTCACTTACCGTTGCGGGGGCAGCACAGGCTTTGCCCATTGCTGGGCTCACCTGTTTCCCGTTTAACCTGTCCGCCGGAAGGCGGAACAGGCACCTAAAACCATAGGTTTCAGTGCAGGCTCATATTTGCCGAAGGCCAATGTGATGCCGGAACTAAAACTCAGGCGGACATTCTACCAAAAGCACTTCCGCCCGTCTTGAATTTCTCTATAGCCTTGCGGAAGAGGGTTGGGGGCTATCCATTCAACCCAGATTGTTCATTAGGCTCAATTTAACGTCATTTTTCCAGCATCCGTTCGCCCTGAGCCTGTCGAAGGGCTTACTCACAGTGCATGTGGTTCGACAAGCTCACCACGAACGGCCTAATGAACAATCTGGGTTCAATGATGCGCACCATTGCGCCAATTCATTCGCCGGCAAAACCTCTACTTTTTCAGCAATCGGATAGCCTGTTTCAACCGGGGCAACGACATACGCTTGTTCGAGCTGCAAATCCTTCATCGCGGACCAAAAACCTTTTGACAAAGAGGGCGCGCTGGAAAGTTTGATCTCAAATCCTATTCTTCTCTCACCACGTTCCGCCACGACATCCATTTCCGCACCGGTCGCGGTACGATAAAAAGATAACTGCCACTGCGGTGACAATAACTGCGCAATCTGCTCCAACACCCATCCTTCCCACGATGGCCCAACGACGGGATGTCCGGCGAGTTCATCCAGGCTGCGAATTCCGAGTAGCGCGTGCAGCAACCCGCTGTCGCGCAGATAGATTTTCGGAGATTTCACCAAACGCTTGCCTAAATTGACATGCAGTGGGGGCAACCGCCTGACCATATAGGTCGCCTCAAGAATTTCCAGATAATGCTGCACGGTCGGTGCCGAAACCCCGAAACCGGAGGCAAGTCGCGATGCATTCCACATCTGCCCATGCAGATGAGCAAGCATCCGCCAGAAGCGATGCAACGTCGGGCCGGGAATCCGGATGCCGAAAGCGGGTATATCACGTTCCAAATGCGTGAGTATGAAAGACTCGCGCCACGCGAGAGAGGTCTCATCCGACTCGGCCAACCAGCTTAACGGATACCCGCCACGCAGCCAGAAATCGGCCAGCCCGGCATGTCCTGGCTTAATTTCGCTGACATCGAAAGGCGCCAACTCATGAAAAGAAATTCGACCTGCCAAGGATTCTGAAGTCTGCCTTAACAACTGCGGCGAAGCCGAACCCAACAACAGAAATCGTCCAGGGCGACGGTTTTCATCGATCAACGCGCGCAAAACGGGAAACAAGTCAGGCTGCCGTTGAATCTCATCAAGCACAACAAGTTGATCCACGTGGCGAGACAAAAACAATTCCGGATCAGCCAACTTGGCCAGATCAGAAGGCCTCTCGAGATCCAGATACAGGCTATTTACATGGCTTGATCCGACAGAATGCGCCAGCGTGGTTTTACCTGCCTGTCGAGGCCCCAAAAGAGCGACGGCAGGGAATTGAACCAACGCTTTTTCAATATTCGGAAGAATTCTGCGGCTTATCATTGCTGCATATTAAAAGGCTATCTTTCTAAATGCAATATTTATTCGACGCGGGCATCACCGAATACCTTGGATTCGAAGATGAAGGAAAGTCGAAAAACTTGTCCCCAATCCTCATCCAATGGGAATTTCCCCTGAATTTTGCTATTGTTCGCCCATGTTGAAGGACGCCATCGACCTATCCACCCTGAGCCGCGTGCTAGTCATCAAGCTGCGCCACCACGGCGACGTGCTGCTCACCTCGCCGGTTTTCAGCGTGCTGAAGAACCACGCGCCGCACCTGGAAATCGACGCGCTGGTTTATCAGGACACCGCGGAGATGCTGAGCCTCCACCCCGCCATCAGCCAGCTACACACCATCGACCGGAAATGGAAATCCGCCGGCATCCTGGCCCAGGCCAAAGCCGAGTGGCAACTACTGTCGGCACTAAGGGCAAGGCACTATGACTTGGTCATTCATTTAACCGAGCATAACCGCGGAGCCTGGCTCAAACGTCTAACCAACGCGAAATACGGCGTAGCGAAGCGACAGCCCGGCAAAGGCCGCGCATGGGAAAACACCTTCAGCCATTTCTTTTCCTCGGTTCGCCGCGGAAATTCCCGCCATACCGTGGAAACCCACCTCGACGCCCTGCGCCGCATCGGCATCTACCCCAGTGCAGGAGAACGCGGGCTGACTCTGAAGCCGGGTGGCGAAGCTGAAAACTTCATAGAAGGACTGCTCGCTGAACATCAGTTGAAGGGAAAAGATTTCATCCACCTTCACCCCACCTCGCGCTGGTTGTTCAAATGCTGGCCGGCGGAACAGATGGCGGCCCTGATTGCGTCCTTGCAGGCACAGGGACATCGCATCGTCATCACCGCCGCACCGGCAACGGAGGAGCTGGCGATGGCCAAAAGCATCCTGGCCGGCTTGCCGCAACCCGTCGTGGACTTATCCGGCCGACTTTCCCTGAAACAATTGGCGGCGCTGACTGCACGCGCCAGGTTGTTCATCGGCGTGGATTCCGCCCCGATGCATATCGCCGCCGCCATGGGAACGCCGACTGTCGCGCTGTTCGGCCCAAGCGGGGAGATCGAATGGGGGCCCTGGCAGGTGCCGAACCGCATCCTCACATCCGCCCACGCCTGCCGCCCTTGCGGCAACGACGGCTGCGGCGGCGGCAAAATGAGCGAATGCCTGTCCGCGATTTCTGTCGGCCAAGTGCTCGACGCCATCCACGAGGTGATGGGTGATGAGTGATGCGCAACGGGAAAGCGATCCTCATCACCCATCACCCATCACCCATCGCCAGCCCTTGCGCATCGCACTGATCCGCCAGCGCTACACCGATTTCGGCGGCGCCGAGCGCTTCGTGGCCAACGCGGTGGAAGCGCTGCGCCAAGAGGGGGCACAGCTCACCTTAGTCACCCGCCAATGGAAGCCGGACGGCAACGGCCAACCCCTGATCTGCAATCCTTTTTATCTGGGCAGCGTCTGGCGCGACTGGGGCTTCGCGCGCTGCGTCTGCAACACGCTCAAGAAACATTCCTTCGACCTGGTGCAATCGCATGAACGCATCGCCTGTTGCGATGTGTACCGCGCCGGCGACGGGGTGCACCGCGAGTGGCTAAAACAGCGCCGCCGGTCGATGGGCTTCCTCGGCAGGCTTGGCATCGCGCTCAACCCTTACCACCACTACACCATGGCCGCGGAACGCAGGTTGTTCGCCAGCCCCGGACTCAAGGCGGTGATCTGCAACTCGCGCATGGTGAAAGAGGAAATCCGGTACCATTTCGGCGTGCCCGAAGACAAGCTGCACGTGATTTACAGCGGCGTGGACACTGCGGCATACCATCCCGGGCTAAGCGCGTTGCACCGGGAAAGCGTCCGCACGCGATACGCTATTCCCCAGGAAGCACCGCTATTCCTGTTTGTCGGATCCGGTTTCGAGCGCAAGGGGGTCGAAACGCTGCTTGCCGCTTTCGCCAAGCTACCGGACACGCCCTATCTCATGGTGGTCGGCAAAGACAAACATCAAGATCGATTTCAGCGCCTTGCCATCCGCTTGGCCGTCCAGGATCGCGTCCGCTTCACCGGCGGCCAGACCGACGCCAAACCTTTCTACGGCGCGGCCGACGCATTTGTCCTGCCGACACGCTACGACCCCTTCCCCAATGCCGCGCTGGAAGCTTTTGCCAGCGGCCTGCCGGTCATCACCAGCACCAAGTCCGGTGCAGCGGAATTAATCGAAAACGGCAAAAATGGCTACGTCTGCGAGGCACTCGATGAAGCCTGCCTTGCCCAATCCATGAGGGCAGTATTGGGACCTGGACTGGCAGATCGGCAGGCGGCCGCCCGCGCAACCGTCGAAGCCCTGGATGTCCGGGCCACCACCCCGCAGCTGCTTCAGCTTTACCTTCGGCTTGCTGTATAATCCACTGTTTTTTAAGCCCCGTTCGAACCTCACGCCCACCCCATGAGCAGTAAGCAACTCTATTTGCGCCTGTTGCGCTACATCCTGCCCTACTGGCGAGTATTCACACTTTCCATTCTGAGCACCATCGCGGTCGCTGCCACTGAACCCGCACTGCCGGCGCTACTGAAGCCCATGCTGGACGGCAGCTTCGTCAGTCGCGACCAGACGCTCATCAAGCTGGTTCCCCTGTTGCTAGTCGGTCTGTTTCTGCTGCGCGGGATATTCACCTTTATCAGCAACTACACCGTCAACTGGGTATCGACCCGGCTGGTGATGGATTTGCGCAACCTGATGTTCCACAAGCTCATCACCCTGCCCACCCCGTATTACGACAACGCCTCCTCCGGATCGGTCATCGCCAATGTCGCCTTCAATGTGAACCAGGTTACCGCCGCCGGCACCAACGTAATCACCGTGCTGGTGCGGGATTCCTTCACCATCCTGGGGTTGCTGGGATGGATGCTCTATATCAACTGGAAGCTGACCTTGATTGCCCTCGTCATGGGCCCGCTCATCGCCCTGACTGTCCGTCTATTCAGTGGCAGACTGAGAAAGATGAGCCGTAGCCTGCAAAACTCCATGGGGGACATCACGCACGTGCTGGATGAGACCCTGGACGGACACAAAGTCGTCAAGATTTTCGGCGGCCAGGACTATGAAGGACGACGCTTCCACGAGGCCGCCAATCGCAACCGCCTGTTCAGCATGAAATACACTATCGCCGCAGGTGCCAACGTCCCCCTGGTCCAACTGCTTGCCGCCATTGCACTGGCGCTCATCGTCTACATCGCCACCCTGCAATCCAGTGCCAACCAGACCACGGTGGGTGGGTTCGTATCCTTCATCACCGCCATGCTGATGCTGCTCGCTCCGATCAAACGCCTCACCGGCGTCAGCGAATCCCTGCAAAGGGGCTTGGCAGCTGCGGAAATCGTATTTGACCTGCTCGACCGCGAATCCGAACCGGACAATGGCACCCAGGAAATCGCGCGGGCCAAGGGCGCACTCGAACTCCAGAACATTTGTCTGCGTTATGAGGAAAACACCGCCTGGGTGCTCAAGGACATCTCGCTCAAAATCGCGCCGGGCGAAACGGTTGCCCTGGTAGGCCAGTCCGGCAGCGGCAAGACCTCCCTGGTCAACCTGATACCCCGGTTTTACCACCCGACCAGTGGGCAGATTTTGCTGGATGGCTACGACATCGAAACCATTCGCCTCGCCAATCTGAGAGACAATATCGCCTTTGTCAGCCAGGACGTAGTGCTATTCAACGACACCATCGCCGCCAACATCGCTTATGGTCGCCAAGCGAAGGCGAGTGAAGCGGATATCATTGCCGCCGCTGAAGCAGCCCATGCCATGGAATTCATCCGGGAAATGCCGGAAGGACTACAAACTTGGGTTGGCGAAAATGGCGTCAAGCTCTCAGGGGGACAACGCCAGCGCATCGCGATCGCCCGGGCAATTCTCAAGAACGCGCCGATCCTGATTCTGGACGAGGCCACGTCCGCCCTCGACACCCAATCCGAACGCCATGTGCAAGCTGCTCTGGAAAACCTGATGCAGAACCGCACCACCATCGTCATCGCACACCGCCTGTCCACCATCGAAAAAGCCGACCGCATCGTCGTCATGCAAAAGGGGAGCATCGTTGAAATCGGCCCGCACCGCGAACTGCTGGACATGAACGGCGTCTACGCCAACCTCTATCGCATCCAGTTCGCCCTGGACAGCACACGGCCTTCTCCGGACATTTGACCATGCGTATCGTACACACCGAGGCCTCGCGCGGCTGGGGCGGCCAGGAAATCCGCATCCTTACCGAGGCGGCGGGCATGATGCAGCGCGGACACCACGTCACCCTGCTCTGTCCGGCCGAAGCAAAGATTCATGCCGAGGCCGAGGCCCGTGGCATCGCCGTGACCGCGCTGCCGATCGGCCGGAAAAACCTGCGCGGCCTGCTCGCCATGCGCCGCTGGCTGAAGGCCAACGCGGTGGACGTGATCAACACGCACAGCTCGACGGATACCTGGCTGGTTGCGCTGGCCTCTCTGTTCCTGAAAAACCCGGCACCGCTGGTGCGCACCCGCCACATCTCGGCGCCCATTCCCGACAATGCCCCGACGCGCTGGCTTTACCGCCGGGCCACGCGGCATATCGTCACCACCGGCGAACGGCTGCGCCATCAGCTGATCCAGCGCAACGGCTACCCGCCGCAGCAAATCACCTCCGTTCCCACCGGCGTAGACACCGCCCGCTTCGCACCGGGCGACAGAGCCCAGGCGCGGGATAACCTCGGGCTGGCGCCGGCAGGCATTATCGTCGGCATCGTCGCCACCCTGCGCAGCTGGAAAGGGCACCGCTACCTGATCGAAGCCTTCTCCCGCCTGCCCAACCGCAACGCCCGCCTGCTGATCGTCGGCGACGGGCCGCAACATGCCGCGCTGCAGAAGCAAGTCGCCGCCCTCGGCCTCGGCGAGCGCGTCGTCATGCCCGGCAACCAGCGCGACGTGCTGCCCTGGCTGCAGGCAATGGACATTTTCGCGCTCCCCTCCTACGCCAACGAAGGCGTGCCCCAGTCCATCCTGCAGGCGATGCTGTGCGGACTGCCGGTCGTCACCACGCCGGTGGGCAGCATCCTCGAAGCGGTGCAAGACGAGCAGAACGGGCTGATCGTCGAGCCGAAAAACGCCGCGGCGCTGCAGCAGGCCATCGAACGCCTGCTGCTGGAGCCGGAGCTGCGCCGCACGCTGGGCGAGCGCGCCCGCGCGCACGGACTGGAAAAATTCGGCATCCAGGCCATGCTGGACAAAATGGAGGCTATCTTCCGAGACGCGGCTCGCGATGTCTAGCCGGCTTCCCGCCCGCCTGCTGGTGCTGGCCCTGGCGGCCTGGAACAGCTTGGCCGCGCCGGGGCGGCGCCAGCCGCCCGATGCACCGCGCCGTATCCTCATCGCCCACCACCTGCTGCTGGGCGACACCCTGATGCTGACGCCGCTGCTGGCAAAACTGCGGGCACGTTACCCTGCAGCGGAAATTATCATGGCCACTCCCAAGGCGATTGCCCCGCTCTACCGGAACCACCCCTACGGCGTCATCGCCCTACCCTACGACCCGCGCGACGGTACCACCCTCAGGGCCTTGCTCAAAGCGGGCGGGTTCGACCTCGCCATCGTCCCCGGCGACAACCGCTACAGCTGGCTGGCACGGGCCGCCGGCGCGCGCTGGATTATCGCTTTTTCCGGCGACCGCCCGGCCTACAAAAACTGGCCGGTTGACCGTTTCGTTCCGTATCCCGACCAACCCGCTGCCTGGGGCGATATGGTTTCCGGGCTGATAGACGGCTCGCCACCGGCACCCTACAAACCTGAAGATTGGCCAGCGCCGGACTTCCGCCCTTTCGCTTTACCACCGCAGCCATATTGCATCCTGCACGTAGGGGCAAGCACTGTGCTCAAGCTGTGGAGTCCGGAAAAGTGGCGCGCTCTGGCCGAGTTCCTGACAAAATGTGGGCTCCAAATTGTCTGGAGCGGCGGCCCAGGCGAACAAAGCGTCGTCGATAAAATCGATCCGGACAAAAAGCATCTTTCGTTTGCCGGCCAGCTTGACTTGGCTCAACTATGGCACCTGTTGGCCCACGCCAGACTGCTGGTCTGTCCTGACACGGGCGCGGCCCACCTCGGCCGCATCGTCGGAATCCCAACGGTGACGCTGTTTGGGCCGGGTTCGCCAGTCCTCTGCGGCGCAGGCGAGTTCTGGAGAAATAGTCCATACCGTGCCGTCACGGTTGATAATTTCCCATGCCGGGATCAACGCGTAATTTTCAAACGAACCATCGGCTGGGTGAGGCGGTGCGGTCGCGGCCAGCGTGAATGTGTCAATGTCGGAGCGTGCATGGACGGCATTCAGGTGGCTGACGTACGCCGGGCCATCGAAGAACTGGGAATACGCGACGAGTAGATGAATAAGGTCTGCTACCAAATCAACCTGCAGCAAGGCTTCGGTGGAAAAAGAAGCTCTAGGCCTCAACATCGTCGAGGCTGAACATTGCGGCACTCCAGTGCTTGCGATACACTCACCGCCTTTCACGGAAACCGTGACGGAAGGAGAAACCGGGTTGTTTTACACCGACCCCAGACAAGACCAGGGCAAGGATTTTGCGCGGCTGCTGGACGAGCTGACCGCAGGCCGCCCGCGGCCTAAGACCGAGCCCGTCAGCCTGCGCCCGGCCAAATTCTCCTTTCTCGAATTCAAACAGCGCGTTGCCTCGGCGATGGAATTTGCCTCCCGAGCCGCGCATGCGCACAGAATCGAATGCAGCAAACCATGAGTACCACCAACCCCCGCGTCCTGATCAGCTACTTCTTCGACAAGGAAACCATTCCATTAGGCGCCTCCTGCGCGGCGGGTTTCCGAGAACTGGGCTGGGACGTGTACTGCTTCAACAGCCAGGCAGAAAGCCCGGTGGATCGCTATTTCCTGAAATGGGTCAACAAACTCATCCGGCTGTTCGGCTTGCGCTCGGTAGACATCTCCCGCCACACCCCATGGGGCAACCATAATTACCGCCAACTGCAACTGGAAAAGGCCGTTGCCGCGTTCCGTCCCAACCTGCTGCTGGTGATCCGCGGCAACAGTTTCGACGCCGAAGTGATCCAACGCCTGAAAAGCCGCTACAGCATCCGGCACACGGTCGGCTGGTGGGTAAAGGATCCGCGCGCCACCAATGAGATGCTTGAAGACTCACGAATCTACGACCACTACTTCTGCATCCACCACTTCGGCTACGGCGAGAGGGACAACATCCACTACCTGCCTGCGTTGGGGGTGGACAGAGCCTTGTACCGCCCACTTTCCCAGGAGAAAAACTACCGCCACGAGGTGGTGTTCGTTGGCGGCTGGAGCCCGCGACGCCAGGAAGCAATGGAAAAACTGCTCGACCTGCCGGTGGAAATCTACGGCCCGGGTTGGCTCAAGCGGCGCAACCGGTTCAATCCGCAGTTGCGGGAAAAAGTGAAGGCAAGCCGCATCTGGGGCGAAGACCTGATCGCCCTTTACAACGAGACCAAAATCGTGCTCAATATCTCTTCCTGGGATCCTGGTCTCACCGGCCTCAACCTGAGGGTATTCGACGTGCCCGCCACCGGAGCATTCCTGCTCACCGACCATTCCGAGGAACTGGCACAACACTTCGAACTCGGGCGAGAATTGGAAACCTTTTCGAGTCCCGATGAACTGCGAGAAAAAATTCTCTACTATCTCAGCCACGATCAGGAGCGGGAAAAACTCGCTCACGCCAGCTACCAGAAGGTACTGGGCTTCGAAAGCTACACCGACAAGATGCGCAACCTGTTAATGCGGCTTGAAACATGAACTCACTGTGCAGTTACCGCGCAATCAAAATCAATATACCAAATAAGACGGCGAGATAATCTTGGTTCAGGACACTACCTTACTTAAAAAAATTTGTACCCCCCTGAAATGGGAACTGCCAAAAACGTCCGTTGGATCCGGTTTGGCGTGCGCGGCGTTCCTGCTGCTAGCCGTCTACATCTGGATTCTTCCGATCGACCATACCACGGCGCTGCGCAATCTCATGTTTTTTTCCCTGATTTTCCTGACCATGTGGGCGGCCTGGAAACGTGAACTCAGACCTCGCTTTCCGGTTGCCTGGGCGTGGGGGCTTTATGGCGTAGTCGCTGTACTCTCCCTTTTCTATGCCATTGATCCCGGCTATTCGCTGTTTGAAATCAAGACAGAACTGATCTACGGAATTTTGGTCTTCATCTTGGGCGCGACCTGGATACGCAACGAAATCTCATTCAGCCGGCTAATGGTGTTGCTTGTGCTAGGCAACGCATTCCTGGTGGGCTATGCAATCTTCCAGGGGGTAGTGCTCTTTAGGGATATGCCGCCCGCCCCCCGCGGCTCTCTCAATAGCGGCTTCGGCACCTTCAGCACTTATCTGGTGACAGTCATTCCCTTCGTAGTCGCTTACGCCTTCCTGCACTTCCGGAACCACTCGTTTCGTTGGTTCTTGGCCATCCTATTAGTAGCGAACCTTGTGGCACTCTACTACACCATCAGTCGGGCCGCCGTGCTTGCCCTCATAATCGAGATCGCAATTGCCGCCGTCGTGGTGGCTTCGTACTATGCCAGCCGCTTATCTCGGCGGCGCCAGCTGATGCTGGGCGGGTTGTTAGTCCTTGCCATCTTGAGTCTCGCGACACTGTTCAATATTCAAATGGCACGACGCACGCCGGCACACCTTCAAAATGCACCGGCTGCAGAGGCCCCTCAAGACGTTCGTATCACCCTTTTATGGCCAGCGGCCATCGAAAACATTCGCACCTCCCCTTGGTCAGGAGGAGGATTCGGCCGAAACGCATACAAGTTACGCAATCCTGATGTTGCAAAAACAAGCACGTTACACTGGCATGCGCACAACGTATTTCTGAACAAGGGTGTCCAAATGGGGCTGCCTGGAATAATTGCTTTCACGCTCCTGCTCGCCACTCTTGCGTGGACAATCAAGCCCACTCGCCAACTCATGGACAGCCAACCTGCCCTGGCGGTTTATTCCGGCGCGGGCATCGCCATGATTGGAGGCATCATCGCAAAGAATCTTACCGACGACTATTTCATCCGGGACAACGCACTGATGTTCTGGTTGCTAACTGGGGCACTGGCAGGGGTCATAAGCAACTGGAATGAAACCAGGCAAAATAGTGGCACCTGACGTTTGGTGACTGTCGTTCCGGCAAGTGCGATTTCTGGCAATAACAGCACCTTTTTTCTGTGCCATTTGTATTTTGTGGTTTAGTAACAATCGAGCTTGGGATGAGTGCAAATTGGAATTTAGAGGCCCTTAGGTAAACGCCGATTAAATCCGTTCGCCCTGAGCCCGTCGAAGGGTATTCTATGTAAATCATAATGTTAGAAACGGCTTCGACAAGCCCGAACGGAACGAATAAATCAGCACTTCCTTAGTACAATCTATGCCTAATGACATGAAAATCCTCGTCATCCGCCGTGACAACATCGGCGACCTGGTCTGCAACACGCCGTTGATTCATGCCCTGCGCCAGCATTTTCCCAAAGCCACTATTTGCGCGCTAGTGAACAGCTACAACGCACCAGTGCTCGCCAATAACCCGGATATCGATGCGGTGTTTGCCTACACCAAGGCCAAACACCGACCACCCGGGACCAGCATCGCAAAAGTTTACTGGGATCGGCTGCGGCTCTTCGCGCAACTCAGACGAATGCACTTCGACTATGCAATCCTTGCGGCGCCGCGATTCCAGCCTCGCCTCCTGCGGTTGGCGCACTTCGCAGGTGCTCGGCGCGTCGTCGGCTTCATCGAACCTGACACACCCAGTACAGCCCACATCGACATCGGCGTACCTTACGGGCCAATCCACCCACCCCATGAAGTGGAAGATGTGTTCAGGCTGCTGTCGCCGCTCGGCATCACCGGGCAACCGCCGCCGACTCAAGTGCACCCCCAGGCAAACGAGCTCGCTCGCGCAAAGGAAGCACTGCACCGCGCTATTCCGCTTCAACCACCGCTACTTATCGGCGTGCACATCAGCGCCCGAAAACCCAGCCAGCGCTGGCCGACACAAAACTTTGCCGCACTCATAAAGCGTCTGCATAAAGAACATAACGCCGGCTTCATGCTTTTCTGGTCACCTGGGGACACCAGCAACCCGCTGCATCCTGGGGACGACGCCAAAGCACGCGAAATTATCGTCGCGACAAAGGGAATACCCTTATTGGCTTACCCTACTCAAGAATTGGGGCAACTGATTGCGGGGCTATCTTTGTGCGATATGGTTATCTGCAGCGATGGCGGAGCCATGCACCTGGCAGCCGGTTTAGGCAAGCCCATTCTGTGTTTTTTTGGAAAATCGGATGCAACCCGCTGGCATCCCTGGGGAGTGCCTCACCGAATACGTCAGCCCACGAGTCAGAATGTCAGCGATATCAGCGTAGAAGATGCGATGACAGATTTTGCCCATTTGTTGGGCGATGTCTTATTACAAGCGCCAGAGTTATAAAAATCTGGGGCCGTGACCTAGCCATTCACTTAACGTTTTGATAAAGTGTACATAATTGCTTACAATACTATAATGAGTCAATGACTTATGAGGGCGTTTTTTGCAGCAAAAATTTCCTGCGCTTCCAGCTACGCAGGCACTATACCCCTCACCAAGTTTTCCGGCATTCCGCTCAGCCTGAAAAATAAGCGACAATCGGCTCACAATCAGCTCATATTTTTGAAATCTGCGAATTTCACCCCCATTCGGCCACTGATTTCACGCTGATTCGGCCACCCTAACGATCATGGCAACAGGCGCCACCCCTGATGATGAAACCGTTCGCCCTGAGCCTGTCGAAGGGCCGTTCATGGTTCGACAAGCTCACCACGAACGGAATTGTTTCACGCAGATGTTCCACGTTTCACGTTAAAGCGCAAAACGCGCCAAAACGCCTTATCCGGTTTTTAGCTCAGAGAGTAGTTCCGGGTGATGATCCAGCAGGCGGAACAGATTGACCACCGCCGCTACCGGCTTGGCCTGCCCGCGCTCGTAACGGGAAAAGGCATTCTTGCCGCCCCCGGCCAGCCGGGCGGCCTCAAGCTGGGTGAGCTTCAGCTTTTTGCGGATGCGGATAAGCTCCGCCGCCTCGATAGCATCCACCCGGTCACGAAAAGCCAGCCAGGCGGCCTCTTCCGCCGCATCGAATTCGACAAAACCATCCGCGCAGTGGTCGCAGAACGCCCCTCGGGTTTCCGAGCTAAAGGGGTGCCCCTTGTATTCCTGCGTAATGGTTTTGACACCATCGTGCAATGTCCCCGCCCCGCACAGGTGGCAGGGCTTGCCATTCCATTTGCTTGCCATCTCACAACTCCTTGAACGACACCACGAAGTATTCGCCTGCCCGCTGGAACTTGATGTAGAGCGCACTGCCGTTCCACTGCCCGTGATACACGTCTTGCCAGACGCGATGATCGGCGTGGGTGGTCATGCTCTTGTAAAAGTCCTTGCGGGTCAGCCCCTGCACCACGGCCAAGGCATCCGCCTGACTCAAACCCACCGCCCGGATGCCGCCACGGGCGGAAACAGTCAGGCTCATCTCCTGCACCGTTGTCATCTGCGCCTGAATTTCGGCTAGCGAGTAGTGGGGCGCGTGCTTTTCCATGGGTGAATTATCCCCCAATAGGGGAATTCGTGCAAGCGTACCTTACGTTGCTTTCCGCTTCTTCTCCCGCTCCTTCAATACGCATTCTTGTTGATAAACCCCTTGAACACCGTCAACAGAATAATCCGCAGATCGAACCACAACGACCAGTTTTCAATGTAGTAGAGGTCATATTCAACCCGCTTGCGCATTTTCTCCAGCGTATCCGTCTCCCCGCGCCAGCCATTGATCTGGGCCCAGCCAGTAATTCCCGGCTTCACCTTATGCCTGAGCATATAGTCGTCAACCAGCTCCTTGTACTGCTCATTGTGCTCGATTGCATGCGGGCGAGGACCCACGATAGACATCGTGCCCTGCAGCACATTGAAGAATTGCGGCAACTCATCCAGACTGGTCCTGCGCAGAAAAGCACCGAAGGGGGTCACACGAGTATCACCCTTGGATGCCTGGGTGAGATGGCAGCTCTCCTCCTGATGTACCACCATGCTCCGGATTTTAAGCGTGAATCGCCGACAAGGCATCAGGATTAGCCTCGACAATTTTGAGCAACGCACGCGCCGGGCCAGCAGGTCGCACACGCTTTTGCTCCCAGTTCTGCAGCGTCTTGGGCTTGACTCCAATCAGGTAAGCAAAACGACTCTGCGACAAACCGGTGCGCTCCCGAATTGCTTTGACGTCCGGTTCAGGAAACTCCTGCAGGCGAACACCCGCGACAGTCTCGCCACGCATGTGACGGCCCATGCCCCGAACGCTCTCAAGCAACTCATCAAACTGTTTGTCATTCATTTCGCACCTCCGCATCAATCACAGCCGCCAAGCGATGCAACTGCTCCTGAGTCAGGTCAGCGGCCACATTCTTCGCATAGGCATAAACCAGGTAACACTGCTCCTTGCTGACCCAGTGGTAGTAGATCACCCGCGCACCACCCCGCTTGCCTCGCCCTGGCAGCGGAACACGCAACTTGCGCAGACCTCTGCCACCGGGGATCAAGTCCCCGGCAGCAGGATTCTCGAGCAGCGTATTCTGCATTTCGGCCAAGTCCCCATCCGAAAACAGAGCGCTCGCACACCGGATGAAGATGGGTAATTCAACAAATACCATGGGTGCATTATCCGCTAGAAGCGGATAGTTGTGCAACTGTTTGTCTGTGCCTGCTTCGCTCGTGGCCGTAGTAGCGCGCCAAAATCCCGAGCGCCGCCAGCAGGATGTTAATCAACGTACAAAACTGACCGCGCAATAAAGGGTCTGTCCCGAATGGCACTTACTTAAGCCAAATGTAGGGTGGGTTAGCGTTTTTCTCGTAACCCACCAAGCGTTGCGTAGCAACACAACGCATTTTTAATCACCAAGCCTGGATGTGGCGAATCTGACCGTGGAAGACACGTTGAACGGCTTCATGAAACTCAATACGCGTTCTTGCCGATAAACCCCTTGAATACCGTCAGCAAAATAATCCGCAAATCAAACCACAACGACCAGTTTTCAATGTAATAGAGGTCATACTCAACCCGCTTGCGCATTTTCTCCAGCGTATCGGTCTCCCCGCGCCAGCCATTGATCTGGGCCCAGCCAGTAATTCCCGGCTTCACCTTATGCCTGCGCATATAGTCGTCAACCAGGTCCTTGAATTGCTCATTGTGCTCGATTGCATGCGGGCGAGGACCCACGATAGACATCGTACCCTGCAGCACATTGAAGAATTGCGGCAACTCATCCAGACTGGTCCTGCGCAGAAACGCACCAAAGGGGGTCACACGGGCATCGCCCTTGAATGCCTGGGTGAGCTGGCCGCTCCCCTCCTGATGTACCACCATGCTCCGGAACTTACACACCTTGAAAAGCTGTCCATCCCAACCCAGCCGCTTCTGCCTGAACAGCACCGGGCCCGGCGAACTAAGCTTTACTCCCAGCGCAATCAGCAGCATTAGGGGACTTATCAGAAGCAGAATAAGCAATGCAAGCAATCGGTCCTCCAGCGCCTTTACCAACCGGTTCACCCCCACCATCGGCGTGACGGAGAGATTCATCACCGGAAACCCAGCCACCTCAGTCACGGAATGGTTCAGCAGCCGGAAGCCGAAAATGTCAGGGATAAAACGGATATCCACCGCGCTATGGCGCAACTCGTGGAGCAATGACTCTACTTTGTCCTCCTCCTTGAGTGGCAGGGCAATCCACACCTGGTCGATGCGCTCCTCTGCCACGTAACCTGCAACGTCCGCCAAGCCGCCCAGAATCGGCACACCCGGCTTGGCATGAGCCATCGCGGTTTCGGCGTTGAAAAATCCCGCCACCTGCAAGCCAATCCAGGGAGATGCCAGCAAGCGCCTAGCCACCTCCTCGCCTAAACCTTCGCCCCCCACGATCACAATGCGCCGCTGGTTAAAGCCATGGCTGCGCAGCCAGCGCAAACCCACGCGCAATAGAATTCGGCCACTGATCAGAACAACCCAGCCCAGTAATGCCCAGATTCCAATCCAACCCCGGGAAAAACGAATCCCCATCTTTGTGGTGAAAGCAAAGGCAAAGAGCAGAAACAGCGCCAGCGCCCAAGCCAGCGTCGTCGCCCTCACCTCGTCGAAAATCGACGCGCCGCGCCACGCCTGATAGAGATCGAAACGGGGAAAGATCAATGCGGCCAACAACACCACGACACCAGCCACGATGGAATATGAATCCGGCAAAACCCAACTACCGAGATAGAGGCGGTGGGCAGCCCAGGCGGCGAGGATAATTCCCGCCCAATCGAGGGCGTGCAGCGCCGCGTTCAGCACACTAGAGTGTTCCTTAAGCAAGCCCCGATAACTCAAAACACTTTCCTCTCAAACCCTGGCATGGGTACCCACAACCGACTCATACTTCGCGAGCTACCCGCTTCATATCCGCATTCACCATCGTGGTGATCATCTCCTCCAAGCTAATCTTGGCCTCCCAGCCAAGCTTCGCCTTGGCTTTTGCCGGATTTCCCAAGAGCACTTCCACTTCCGCCGGGCGATAGAATTTGGGGTCGATCACCACAAAATCCTCATAATTCAGACCCACGTGAGAAAAAGCGATTTTGCACATATCGCGCACAGTCGTCGTGCGGCCCGTGGCCACCACGTAGTCATCCGGCACATCCTGCTGGAGCATCAACCACATCGCTTCGACATAATCGGCCGCATGACCCCAATCGCGCTTGGCATCGATATTGCCGAGCCGCAGCTCCTTCTGCTTGCCCTGCTTGATTCGGGCCACCGCGTCCGTCACTTTGCGCGTCACAAATTCGATCCCGCGCAAGGGCGACTCATGGTTGAACAGAATGCCGCTGGAACAGTGCATGTCAAAGCTCTCGCGATAATTGACCGTCATCCAGTGCGCATACAATTTCGCCACACCGTAGGGACTCCGCGGATAAAATGGCGTCGCTTCACTCTGCATCGACTCCTGAATTTTGCCGAACATTTCGCTTGTGGAAGCTTGATAGAAACGCGCCTTCTGATTCGTCAAGCGAATTGCTTCCATCATGTTGAGAGCCCCCAATCCTGTGACGTAACCGGTAAGAATGGGTTGCTCCCAGGACGTCGCCACGAAACTCTGAGCGCCCAGGTTGTAAACTTCAGTCGCCTGCGATTTATTCATGGCGCGGATCATTGAAGACAAATCGGTCAAATCCCCCTCGATCAGCTCCACCCGATCAAGTACATCCAACTCCCGCAACCGCCAAAGCGTATCGCTTGCGCGCCGGGCGTGTAACCCAAAAACTTCATAGCCTTTGTCCAGCAGCAGCCTGGCAATGTAAGCGCCATCCTGACCGGTAATCCCTGTAATCAATGCGTTTTTTGTCATAATAATTTTTTCTCCCAATCAGTTAATATATCTTTCAAGCTTTGTTCGAACGGGATTTCCGGCTGCCATCCAGTGGCATCGTGCAACTTGGCGAATGAGCCGAAAACTCGGCGCTGCTCGGATTGCCGCACCCGATCGGCATCCTGAACAATTTCTGCCTCGACGTCCGCAAGCCTCAAAAGTGCCTCCAAAATGGAACGAACGGAGCGCTCCTGCCTAGAGCAGACGTTGTACGCTTCGCCATTCCCGCCACGCTCCAGCAGCAGTGCGTAGGCACGCACCACATCGCGCACATCGGTAAAATCACGTGTCACATCGATATCGCCAACTCGGATCGGCGGGGGGCGCAGGCCACCTTTTATTTCCATCACCTGATGAGCAAAATCGGAAATGACAAAACGTTCACTTTGCCCCGGCCCGATATGATTGAAAGGTCGAACCATCACCACCTCGAACGGCTCCGTCTGGCTCCACTGATAGCACAACGCCTCCGCCGCCACCTTGCTCACCGCGTAAGGGTTTCTTGGCCTCAACGGCGCATCTTCGACAACTGGCAAGCTTGTCGGATCAACCAGCCCATACGTGTCGCTGGACCCCACATACAGCATACGCCCCCTAAAACCGTTCTCCTTGAGGGCGGCAAGCAGGTTGAGCGTCCCCAGGAAATTGACCTCATAAGTATGCAAGGGGTTTTTGAAAGATTCTGGGACAAAACTCTGCGCAGCCAAGTGAATCACCGCATCGGGCGCTATCGCCGCAACCCCTTGCGCCACCTGTTCAGCATTTCGCAAATCTATGGAAGCCCCATGGCCATCCTGAAAATGATCGCAGGCGATCTGCTGCTGCACGTATGTGCCGACAAACCCATTTGCACCCGTTAACAATATCCGCATCTCGCTGAAATCCAAATTCAATTTTGTATGCGCCTTGCCTGAAAATCGGCCCAGGCCTGCTCAACAAAGCCTCGAAACTCCTGCGGGAACCGCTCTGGCGCAAGCGGCATCGCACATTGACGCGGCAGGCAACCAGAGCAATCCGATCCCGCTCTTGCTCGAACTGGTGAACCGCCTGCTGAATCGCCACAGCCAATTGATAGGAACACTACTTCAAAGCTTAGTAGACTTAATGTTTGTGATCATCCAGTTTTGCATATCTACCAATCCATTTTGTAAGCTCGTTTGAGGGCGCCAAGAAAGCTCTCTTTCAATACGCGAACAATCGAGCACAATTTCAGGCACATCAAAATTTCTGCTTTCCAACCAATTCACGTTCGCCTTTTTGCCGGTAACTTCCTGCAACGCAACGATTAACTGCTTAATACTTAAGCCTGTACCACTGCCCACATTGCACATGCCGACGTATTGAGACTCGGCTGCAGCCAAACATGCACGCGCGACATCCGAAACGTGCACAAAATCGCGCACAATAGAACCATCGCCCCAAACGTTTATGCGCTCACCTTTAAGTATCTTGTACATAAAGACAGCCGCAGCACCCTGCTTGCGATGGGGATCCTGTCTTGTACCATATGGGTTGGACACTCTTAAGACAACGTATTCCAGACCATGTAGCAAATGAAACAGGTGCAAATAATTCTCGATTGCTAGCTTCGTAATTCCATAAGAACACAGCGGCAATGTAGGGTGAGTTTCTGGTACAGGAGATGCCTGCGGAACACCGTACACAGTACCCCCTGACGAAATAAAGACGACCTTGCGGACATGGTGCTTAATGCACATCTCAAACAATGCGATGGACTCAACAAGATTCGTCTGTACATCAAATATTGGGTCATCGTTAGAGCTTTGTGGTGCCGTACTAGAGACCAAATGTATGACTACATCGATGCCACCCGCTAATACCTCTTCTAGTTCACCGCGATTACCAAAGTCCGCCTGACAGAACTGCACGTCAGGAAGTGGTGAACGGAAACGCTCGGGGTAACGATCAAATACAACCACTTCATGGCCTGATGCGATGAGCTCGTCAACCACATGTGAACCTATAAAACCACAACCCCCTAATATCAAAATACGCATCGATGTCCTAATTTATATTTATATGCAATGGGATAGATCATAGGCATTCAAAATTTCGCTATGCATCCGCTTGATTGAGAAACGCACCGAAGCCATGGATCTGGCTGCTTGCCCCATTCGGATACGCAATTCTGCATCGCGAATTAGCAACCTGGTTTTTTCGATTAACTCGTCATCGCTTTTACAAATGAAGCCGGTTACACCATCAATAATCACGTCACGACACCCAACAACATCAGGCACCACTGCGGGAAGGCCGATAGCTTGAGCATCTAGTAGTGTCAGGGGCATACCCTCCCATAAAGAAGTCATTACAAACACATCAGCCGCATACATTTCACGCCACAAACTATCCCTATCCACCCATCCAGTAACTCGAACTTTCGCATGAGTAGCATCCCCTTCAAGCCGGATTCTTAATTCACCATCACCTATCCAGTAAAACTCTGCGTTTTCTAAGAAAAGTGAAGTGGAGAGTTTCCAGAAACGCCAAGGCGCTTTCTGGTAGCAAAGCCTGCCTGCTGACATTACTCGTATCCGAGTTTCATGAGCTCTCTTAGGCCAAGTAAACTCTGGCACATCTGTGCAGTTTTCAACAACGCTGACGCGTCGATGGCCTACGAGTGTATTGGCCAATCTACCCTCTGAAGCGCAAGAGGCGATTATCTTGCCACCGAAAAAACCGCCAATAACTTCCAAAGCAAAAAACATCGCACGCTTAGGTAGAGAGACATCCTGCCTGAGAAAAGAAAAACCGTGCGGGGAATAATACAAAGATTTATTCAGACCTACAAATCGAGCCGCGACCCTACCCAAAGCACCAACTTTTGAAGAATGCAAGTGTATAACATCCGGCTGCATGGTCCTCAGCAACTTTGCAATATCCTGAAAAGCCCTGAAATCGGCCTTGATTGAAATATTGGTAGCCATGGGTATAACAACACGAGAAATAGGCGATGGGAACAACTGGTCGAGCATTTCCGATTCAGGAGTGTCTCGCCGGGAAGAATGCACCAAAGTGACATCAAGGCCGGCCTCAACTTGCGCTTTGATCAGTTGATGTAGGAGATAAAGAACACCTCCACCCAAGGATTCAGTCACATGAACTACACGGAAAGCACCGGAAGCGGCACTTCTCTTACTCTGTGATTGAATATTCCCTTGAATCATACTGACCTGAACAGGGCTGAATGAGAATTGCGATTGTACAAATGATTGGCCTTGACCGAAGAGCGTTTATTGGCAAACCCCAGCGCGGACCCCATAATCAGTGCTACAAGGAGACGTTTTCCTGTGCTTGGAGGGGCGATAGAAAACTGGACGACGGCTATAGCCAACATACCAAGAATAACCCGTATTCGCGTTTCGTCCAGTTGAGTTCTTAGGCTTTTAACCGCATTCCAATAATAAAACCATGTAAAAAGCCATAGAAGAGTAAGTATCGCTCCTTCATCTCGCCAAAGAGATAAAAAGAAAAAATGTGGATCGACGCCTTTAATATTGCTATAGATTTGGAAATCAAAAACTCTTGTAGCTGCACCAGCAAGCTGGTCAAACTCCCCCCTAGGGCCTGTGAACAGGTACTCAAAAAAATGACTAATGGCGGCGAATATCATGGATGATCTTTCGATATTGCTCGGTGTAGCAGGGACCAAATTGACCTCAGATTGCATGCTGTAGTAACTGATAAGTGCAATTATCAAATAAATAAAGGGAACCCATTGTCCGAACTTAATAAATATTCTCGAAACTTTTACCGAGCTCACAAGAATAATTACGAGTAGTGCACTGATGGCAGCGGCTCGCGCACCGATAATAAATGCGCAAAAGATTTCGAAGCCAGCTACAAAGTACAACATCATTAGATTGATATAATTGTCGCGTCTATACAAAAACAGTGCGCACGCGATCAACGTGAAAGGAATTGTTAGAAGTTGGTTAGCATTCGTTCCAACATGCTTTGAAAGATACTCTCCACTAGCAACATCATCCAAGAGAAACCCCACGAGTGCTAACACAGCCAGCAATAACATACCTTGGCGAGGGTACTTGGAGGAAAGATAAAAACAACACACAAATAAAGTTGTTTTGAAGCTGAGCCAGCGACCACCATCAGCATCGCCCAGCACAAACCAAATTGCCGATATTACTGTGAGCAGCACGACATAAATATCAGCTTTTGAAAACAAGCATTTTTTTGAAAATGCGCAATAAAGGAAAAAATTCCAGCCGCAAAAAGCCAGTAATAATTCGATTGCAACTAAGTATAGAGATGTAGCCTCCATGTCTATTATCCGTAGAACAAACTATGGGACGGTATAAAATCGAACAAGATCCTTGTCGCTTAATACGATCTTGCTTTTACGGCCCATAAAATAAAAACCGGATGCAGAATCGTATGCAGCAGGTGCGCGCTTAAATAGATAATCAAAATATTTCAGATAAAAAGCCGTAAGGCGCCCCAACATGGCGAGATACATTTGAGCGCGTGTCGATCTACCAAAGCTGCGAAGAAAATACTGCCAAGACCAGGCTAAGGCCATCCCAGGGCCACCAATTATTCCCGCATGAATCTCCTCGAAATTTCGGAAAAGTCTTCTGTGTCCACGATAAGTAAAGCGCATGAAATCATACTTGCCACCATGCACTTGTTGCATAAATGGAGTCTCCGCGTAGATTAGACCATCATCGCGCAACACTCTGTAAAACTCACTGACGCAACGAAAAGGATCAACAACGTGTTCCAATACCGCCTGCGCGATGACGACATCGAAACATCCATCAACAAACGGCAGGTCGTGCCCATCGCAAATCATGGTAACCCTTGGGCCGAAGGACACATCGGTTTCCACCAGCTCAAGCGCAGAATTCTCACTGAGCATTTCAAATCCCTGACCAGCGACACTGCCCCCAATGACCAGAATACGAGCGGATGACATTTCTGTAAGCGCCAATTCACTCAGCTTTTTATAGTTCTGTTTCGCGGCTAGGTTATGGCTGATCGAAGGAACATTCTGATTGAGCCATTCGACAAGCCGCCCTCTTTTCTGAAAGAACGTTGTTTTATTTACTGCAAAATCGGCAAAAGAAAAGACACTGGACTCTTCATTGATCAATACAGGGATGCTTTCTACCAGCGGGTATGTTTTGTGGCACAAGGGGTTGCTGCAAACAATAACATTGTCTTGACGTTCGACGCAGCCAAGACATGTAGGACACCGAACAATGTCCCATGGAATGGCTCTATTGGGAACAGTCATTTGTTCTTTATGCATGATTGGAATCCATAATTTCGATAAATCTATTCCTAATTCGCTGGGCAGCACTATGCCAAGTAAATTTATTCACGTAGCTCTCGTCGGGCAAAACAGGGCTATCTAAATAGTCCTTAATTGGAAAAGCAAAGTGAATTAGCTCAACATCATTTGGCAGCACGAATGCCCACGGCGGCGCAAACTCAGGTAGCGCACCACCATCTGAAACAATCATTTTTTTTCTAAAGAGGCTGGCTTCAACCACCGGCAAACCTAAACCTTCATATTTGGATAGAAATACAAGCGCATCCATTCGTTGGTAAAGCAAGGCAAGTGTGGCATCATCCACTTGCCCCGCGATCTGGATATCGGTTCGCGAGCCTATGTAGCGCTCCACATCAAAGTCGTGGTTCTTGGTGGATCCGACTAACAATAGCTTGCCTGAATACGATGCTTTATCCTTAAGCAGAATGAACAGATCAATTATTCGCTTGATATTTTTGTGTGGGCGTCTGTCGCCAACATAGAGGAGAAATTTATCTGGCACCGTGAATGTTGGTGAAAAATTTGAATTGATAGGTAGGTTTCTAACTATCGGCCCCGCGAGTGAAACACCAACCTTGTCAGAAAAACGACGGCCTACCACTGCAAGATAATCTTTTCGGCTGGTCTCTGACAAGGCAAAAACAAACTTTGCTTTCCTTACAACCGCACGCAACATCAAGTTGAAATAGGCTATTTTCAGCCTTGGATTTTTGGTTATATAGCCACGAACTTTGAGTGGAAATAAATCATGAATCATGATTACGGATGGAATCCGAATCCCAAAGGGCAGATCGAAATGGGGATAAAAATAAAGATCTCCGCCAAGACGATTTATAAAACGTGCAAGACAAAAATGCTGACCAAGTGATACCGGTCTGCATGGCACGGATAAAACTCGACAAATATCGTTTTTCTCATATTGCCTGAGTTTGAGGTAATAAAAATTCTCTTCTACAGTCGCCGGATTCTCCCAAATAATCACCGTATATTTGATACCGTCATCACGGCTCATATCGAGCAACGCAAACAAGAGTTCACCGGTAAATCTACCGAGACCGGTATATTGATAAGCCATCACTCTGCCATCGAAAATTACATGCATGTCCCTACCCGGCTCAGATTTCAACGGCGGCAATTACCGCAATACTGTTTGTGCCCAATCGCAGATCGATTGACAAGGGATACAGCAGAACCCTCATAATCAATCTAAGCAAACTTGCGTATCCTTGCAGCATCAGCAAGACCATCTTTCCAAAAAACCCAAAAGAGCATAGTTTATTTGATCTCAAAAATTCGTCCCTATACGACAACAGTTGTAAGCTGTTCATGTCGCAAAGGGCTGTAATTTTCCCCTTTGTGAGGCTAGTCACATGAGTAAAATCACCGTTCTGATAGGCCAAGCCGAAAGGTGAGGCGCCTTCTGGAAATCTCAAAATCAGCTTACCGCCTTTGTTAAGGTGGTTTTTTGCCCAAGAAAATAATGCATTCAGTTCCATGTGTGTCATGTGCTCGGCAACATCAAAGGCGACGATCAAATCGAATTTCTCAAGCTGCAATTCTGGGATGTCCCAAATGAGCCCCGTAAAGGCTTTGTATCCAGATTTGATTGCCCTTTCCACTAAATGCGCATTGATCTCTACACCAATTACTCTGTGATCATGCGCACGCAGATACCCCAACAGCTCACCATTGCCAAATCCAATCTCAAGAACGCTGTTTTTGAAACTCAGGACTTTATTTCTGTTAAAAAATTGGTCGAAATAAAAACTGGATCCAGGGTCAACTTGGGCAAATTTCTCAAAATCCCATTGTTTCCACCTAATGTAATTTTCTCCACCCGTGTCTGACATTTCACTTTACCGTGCTAAACAATAGAATTAATTAATGAGGATATAAATATGAAGAAAAACTTTGGCGACCTAGAGGATTGGTTTTTGTGATGCTACATGTTTCTTATAGTGCGCATTTACAGCGAGTGGTAGTAACCAAGATGAGGTCAATGCAAAAGATAAAGTGTTCCCGAGAATTATGCCATAAAGACCTAACGATTGAGCGAGATACCATTGAGATACAACGGACAAGAATGCCTGAATAGGCCCAGCTATCCAAAGCGGTTTTAATTCACTCATGCTTTGAAGAATCATCGCAAATGTATCTGTCCAAACCCGTAGCAGTTGATATATCCCCAACAGGAGTATAAACATCACAGGGATGACAATAGTCTCGTTAGGTGCAAGTACTTGGACCGCCATAGGCATTAGCCAAACTAAGAGGAGTGAACATATCAGCGTGAATCCCAAGCCGATTTCTAAATATTTACGGGTGAGCCGCCTGACTACAACCCAATTTCCCTGCGCAATCGCTTCAGAAAATACTGGCCAAAGTGCGGTTAATGCTGAAATATAGATAAATAATATGAACCAAGAAATTCTTGTACTTAAATTATAGACAACGATATCCGCTGGTTTCAGGAACTGTGAAATAACGAGATAATCAATTTGCAAAGACAGTGATGTCATCAGCGTTAACAGCCAGAAATTGGTTGCTCGTTTAAGTATTTTGATAGCGATTTCGAATGTCGCTTCTTTGATGCCGTCTCTAAAACGCCTCCAGACTTGAACAACAAGCACTCCTAGCGGAAGTACGGCAGAGGGTGCTAGAAACGCCACTAAGCTATACAGAAGCTTGTCCGTCAACGTGCTAGAATTTACTGCAACAATGCCTACATAACCAACTACGGAGCTAATTGCTGGCAGGACGTTCGAAAAATAGCCCCTTTGTTCCGCATACCAGATTTTGTAGCTTATTCCACCCAAGGCTGCGCAAATAAATAGGGCTCCGGTAATGAAAAAAAGGCGCGTTTTTTCAATTGTAGTTAATAGGGGAAATTGCTTAAGGTATATTGGTGCGATATAAGGGCTAGAAAAATACAATGCAATAATCGTTAAAATGAGCAAAATTGCCGCCATGGCAACCGCAAGAATGATGTAATCATCATACTGCTCTGTTTTGGAGCGACGTTCGGAAATGTGGTTTTGTAGACTTAAGCCGATTCCAAAATCAGCGAGCATGAACCAACCCATCAGGGCAGCTAGAAGTGCATATGCGGCATATTGTTCTATGCCAAGTCCGCTCATAAGTACGCGAATGCTTGCCAATTGAACAAATGCCATTACGATGCGGCTTGCCCAGGCACTGGCGGCGACAAGCAGATGACGTGGGACAATCGGCTTGATCATCGTGGGGCTGTGCTTTCTTGGTCGCGGGAAAGCGCGGTTACCCAAGCAACTATTTTCCTCCCCCCTTCACTGCCACAATATTGGCTTTTGGCCTGGCAGATGTTTCTTCACTAATGCGCGTACCCAGGCCACCCGCCAATATCACTGCTTTCATCGCTCGTTAATCCCTCGGTTTGCGTGCCTGAATTGCATTGAGAACAAATGCGGCAAATATCCCGGCCATCAATCCTAATACACCGCTCAAAACCACGATCAGTCCCTTTTTGGGCGCCACCGGTTTTTCGCTTACATAAGTGCTGTCAATTCGCGCGGTTGGGTATGTACGCAACGGGCTCAGTTGTTCCTCGTAAGACAGCTTGAGCTGTTCCAGGTTACGCAGTTCGCCGTCCCTTTGGACCAGAATGTTGGCCTGTATGATGCTTTCCATGAATCGGCCGCCGGAATCCGTTTTCGATTTATTTGGCTGCGTGTTCTTTAAGCTTTCGCGCTCTTCCCGCGACTCATTAATTTGTTGCTTTAACCGCTCCATTTGCTGCGTCAAACGCTGAATAGTGGGTTGGGCAAGCTCTTCGTGGAGTTTTGACAAACGACCAATGGTCGCCTCGGCATTGCGCTTTGCCTCTTCCCTGGAGTAGCCGCGCACCTTTATTTCGATCAAGTCGGTGTTTGGCAGAATTTGGACTTTTATGGAGTCGCGATACAACTTCCCCTTCGAATTTTCTTCATCTTTCGGGATGCCCATACTGACCAGCACCTCACCCTGGAAAGGCTTTTGCTTGATCCGCTCGACCACACGCGCCACCGGTTCGATGAGTTGCTGCCCGACCTGTCCGATCTGTCCGATCTGTCCGACCAGGGTAGCCTCCCAAACCGGAGGTATCAAAGCCGAAACGGCTGCCGCCGCAATCAGCGCCAATACAGGTATGCCAATCACCCACTTTTTTTGCCGCACCAATACCTGCCAAATTTCCAGCAGGCTAATTTCATCCGGTGATATTTGATTGTCGGTTTGATTTGTCATGTCATCGGCCATTGAATAAGTCGACGCTATGCGCGCCCATATACATCGTCAAAACGCACGATATCGTCTTCGCCGAGATATTCGCCGCTTTGTACTTCGATCATGATGAGATCCGTCAGCCCCGGATTTTCCAGGCGGTGCTTGTGCCCGGCGGGAATATACGTTGATTCGTTGGTTCTGACCAGCATGTTTTTGTCATTATTGACGATGCTGGCCGTGCCGCTCACCACGACCCAGTGCTCGCTGCGGTGGTAATGCATTTGCAGCGAAAGGGCAGCGCCGGGCTTGACGACGATGCGCTTGATCTTGAAATGCTTGCCCTCTTCCAGCACGGTGTAGGTTCCCCATGGGCGCGCGACGGTGCGGTGCAGCTTGTGGCTGTCGTGGTTCATGAGCTTGAGCTGCTGCACCACTTTCTTGACGTCCTGGGCGCGCGCCCGGTCGGCCACGAGCAGGGCATCCGGGGTGTCGATAATCAGCAAATTATCGAGGCCGATTGCGGCGACCATGCGCCCCTCGCTTTGAATGAAGCTGTTGCCCACATCGACCAGCACCGCCTCGCCGACGACGCGGTTGCCCGCATCGTCCGGGATGGTGAGGTCGCTGATGGCGTTCCACGAGCCGATATCGCTCCAGCCGAAGCGGCCGGGCACGACCATGACCACGGCCGATTTTTCCATTACGGCGTAATCGATGGAGTTTTCCGGGATGGCAGCGAAGCTTTCCGGATCGATTTCCATCATTGGCATGTTGGCCGGGGTTTTATTGCGGGTTGCCTCCCAGCAAGGCAAGGCGTGTTCGTAGATAGCGGGGGCATGAATTTTGAACTGCTCCAGTACGGTTCCGGCCTTGAAGCAGAACATCCCGGAATTCCATAGGTAGCGGCCGGAGTCGACGTATTCCTGGGCGGCTTCGTAGGAGGGTTTTTCCACGAAGCGCTTGACGACTTGGCCGTCCGCCTCGATGTAGCCAAACCCTGTTTCCGGCGCGTCGGGAACGATGCCGAAGGTCACAAGGTTGCCCTGCTCCGCTAGGCCGGCGGCCTGTTTCACGGCAGCGGCAAAAGCCGCCTGATCGTCGATCAGATGGTCTGCCGGCAATACCAGCATCAAAGCATCGCCGCCATGCGCCTCGGCAACGCTCATTGCGCCCAGGACAATCGCCGCGGCGGTATTGCGCCCGAAAGGTTCGAGCAGGAAAGTATCCGTCACTCCCGGGAAGCCCTTCTTGGCGGATTGATATTCGTCCCGGCTTTTAAAGTAATGTTCGCGGTTGGTGATGGTCAGCACTTCACCGACGCCATCCAGCGCGGCGGCACGCGCAAAGGTCTTCTGCAACAGGCTTTGCCCGTCGGGAAGCTTCATGAACGGCTTGGGGTGGGATTCGCGGGAAACCGGCCACAATCGGGTGCCGGCCCCACCAGAAAGAATTATGGGTATAAGCATAGTGCGCTATTGTACTTGGTGAGGGCTTCAATCCAAAATTAATGTGTTGTCATTATTTAATCGGCATTTATGCATGGAAAACCACTTGATGCCTTCGACTAGACACCTAGAAGTTCACTCATAGCTCGCACATTGCCGTGCAAGGAGGTAAGCGCTTCACCAAAACTCAGGTGTGGCATATATTCACATACCAGCTGCGCCACCTCCCTTGCCTGCGCAAGGTCGCGCGGCTTCTTGACCGGCTCGCGGGTAGGCTGCTGGGAAAGCCATGCCTTGTGCAGCGCGAAAGCTCTCGGGTCCGGAACGCGGAATGGCACTGGTTGTCCGTCCTCATCCACGGCCACAGTTTCAAGTTTGGGCGAGTTGATGAGCCACTGCAAACCCGGTACTTCAGAAGCCACCAGATCATCTTCACCAAAAGTTACGGGCTCAGACTCGCGCATTGAACGTGGCCCAACGACGAGATCAACCATGAATTGTCCCGCATTGGCGGCCCGAAAGCCTCGCTTGCGAATAGGCTCAAACGTGCGGTCGGCCTTTTTCAACAGCCCCAGCAATCCTTCTCCATCGAGACGGCTGGAAACGAGCGTGATCTTTTTGCGCGCGTCATAGAGCAGATCAACATCACCGGAAGCAAGCAATTCGAGCAAGAACTGTACGCCACCGGCAGCTTCATAGCCATATAGGGCTTGTGTGCCCAGCACGGTGAAGGCGTTACCCAAGTCGTGCTCTTCCAGCTCACGCAGGATGCGCGCGACCACGCGGGGCACACGCGCAAGCCGCAGAGCTTTGTTCAGGCGCGCCTGCTCGTCAAGCTGTTGCCGAATCGCCGCCAGGCGTTCTTGTGCCCGTGCCTTGCCCTCCTGAAATGCGGCAAGAATCTGTTCGGTTTCCGGTGTGCGCCGCCCCAGGAGCTTGCCGTTGCCTCTTCGATCCCGTTCCCGGAAGAGATATTCGACACCACGGATAGTTTTCCAGCGCATGCCATAGGCGTGAGTGCGCGCATGGCGATAGGCCGCGATATAGTTTTCGTAAAGCTGCTGGCTGTTTACCAGATGCAGGCGCTGCTGGTTGGATAGGGGTTGCATGGATGTTTCCGTCCTAAATCATGGGAATAACTATATGACGGAAATATCGCATATTATCAATATAATATCAATATGTTTCCGTCAAAAAACAGGAAATGTTATTTTTGACGGAAACATATGCTATAGATATTTTAAGAAAAAACGGGGCCTTGTCAGGCCATGCAAAGCGCCAAGGAATCTTCCCGTAGCGGCAACTTCATGCCGAAAGCTCGGATAGCTTGTCATTCGACAAATAAGGAATATAAAGGCCGGGGTGAGGGCTGGTAATAGCAGGCTTTCTTTTCCAGCCTTGGGGTGGGATTCGCGGGAAACCGGCCACAAACGGGCGCCAACTCCGCCGGAGAGGATAATGGGTATGAGCATAGTGCGCTACTGTGCTTGGAGAGGGTTTAAATCCAAAATTAATGTGTTGTCATTATTTAATCGGCATTTATGCACGGAAAACCACTTGATGCCTTCGACTAGACACCTGGCCCGGAGTGAGAAATGCCACGCGGTGCCAGTAGCCTCGCACTGGATAAGCATGTTTTCCGTGGCAGGGTCGCCATGGGCGCGCCGCAAATTTTCCTCGCGGGTCAGCCGGCTTAACAGGGGCATGGGTCAGGCAAACGGGTTGACGATGCGCAAACGGCCCTCAATCTCTTGGCTATTCTGCATATCTTCGGAGTAGAGGGTATCGCAGCCCGCTTCCAGCGCCGTGGCGACAATTAAGACTGTCATACCAGGAAAAGCCGTACCGCTCCCGGATATCGAGGGCGGTATGGATGGTGGTCAACGAGATAATTTCCACCCGGCACATCGCCTCAAGGGAGGTGATGAGCTTGCGGATTTCCGACACCGAGAGCGCTAGGCGCTTGGAAGCAACGCTGGCGGTTTCGGAAAGCACTTGCGTGGAGATGTAGGGAGTCCCGACAAATAAGGGGGCGGCAAGGGGTGCTTTGGTAGAGGCTGGCCCGAGTGCGTAGATGACAATATTGGTGTCGATAAAGGACTTACCTGGCATTGGCTTCTTCCCGGTCAAATTTGTAGCCGCTGATGTCCACCTTGAAGCTGCGGAAGAAAGTTTCGATTTCCTCGGCTGTTTTGGGGACTGACGCAAGCTCCGGGGGCAACCGCCTCACTTTGAGGAAGGCGATGAAATCCAGTACCTCAGCCTGCTTTTCAGGAGGCAGCGCTTCAGCTTCACGTGCAATGATGTCGGAATACCCCATGATGCGTCTCCTTGGTCCATCCTGATTTTTAAAATACAACTTTGCTTGTATTTTGGCACGTCTCGCTGAATAAGCAAAACAGATATGCCGCGCAATAACAGCTGCCACCGCTCAGCGGCGGGGCAAGGTTGTCCAGCTCGTAGCCCCGCGAAAATGCCGGTCCCATGCTTCGTTCATCCTGGATTGTTCATTAAGATCGAAACAGCGTCATTCCCGCGTAGCGGGACAGAACTGAGGCTTTGTCCGTTTTGCGGAGTGTTTGTCTCGCTGGATTCCCGCCCTCGCGGGAATGACGGAGCTAATGGATAATCTGGGTTCATCCCAATTATTTTTGCTGGCGGCGTTAAGTCGACTTGTTTCGGCAAGGTGATCAGAAGTTGAGCACTCCGGTCTTTCTGTCATTGTGCTATTTTGCATCATGCCCAGCCCCGCCGCTCGATTTCGGCACACATTTTGTTGGCTGTGGTTATGAGTGCTGGCACAAAATCATGACCGCTTTGCAGGGCGCTGCTGAGTACGACTGGGTCTTCAACGTATTCGTGAACCATCTGGTTTCTGAGGCTGCGCATGGTCATCCATTCGTCGGCAGACTTAAGCAGCCCCAAGCGTTCGGCCCGGTCAAGATTGTCGATGGCGGCGGATGGTTTTTCACCCAGGGCGGCCAAGAGTAACGGCAACAGTTTGTCACCCACGGTGTCTTGTAGGCGGCCAAACCTGCCCACAAAGGCTTCCACCCGCTCTGCCAGATCGGGGTCTTCTTCGAGCCGGGTTGCTTGCTCTAGAGTAAACAAGCTTCCAAACAGACGCTGGTCTGTGGTGGTGAGGTGTTTGCATTCTTTGCTCACGACTCGAGCTAAAAATTGCAGACGCAGTTCTATTTTCGGTTCCACTATCATAGCAATTCCCCTTCTTTGAATGCCATGTCATGAATGGGCAGGCGCATGAGGTTGGGTGCGATGAGCAGTACGTCCACTTTGCGTCCGTGCATGGCCCGCGACACTTGAGCGGACATCTGCGCGGCCATGAGTGCGGGGTTGTCTACGGGTTCCGGCAATTCAAGCATGAGATCAAGATCTCCACCGTGCGCAGCATCATCCAGCCTGGAGCCAAAAACTCGCACGCGGGACTGGCTTCCCGCAACTTGGCGAGCAAGTTGGCGAATAGCCTGGATTTGGTAGTCAGTCAGGCGCATGCTTTTTGAACTTCCCCCGAAAATTTCGAAATAGCGATTGAAGACAATTGAGCAATTGGAGTTAGGCCCAATACTGTTCACTTTAGCCGTTCGTGGTGAGCCTGTCGAACCACCACAATTGCCCTTCGACAAGCTCAGGGCGAACGGTCGGGAGAGTCTAAGTGAACAGCATTGGAGTTAGACCCCATTTTTCCCTTTGGTCTTTGACCGGCGTAGCAATTGAATTCATTACCGCTTCGCGGCTACTTTGCGGCTGCTTTATAGACTGCATTGCGCGGGAAACCGGCCACAAACGGGCGCCAACTCCGCCGGAGAGGATAATGGGTATGAGCATGCCTAGAGTTGCCTAAAGTTTTAACCTATAGTTATTGCATACATTGCTTATCTGGAATTAAATTAATCATAGCATCTTGCGGATTCAAATGACCGGAATGGCTCCAGGCAAGTGCATGTATGTGGAAATCCTGGCTTGCAACTCTCCTCGTTTCAGCATAAGTGGGTAAATATGAAAACATCAAAAAGAATTATTTCCGTCGTCGGCCTCGGCTATGTCGGCTTGCCGGTTGCGGTGGCATTCGGCAAGCACGCAAGGACCATCGGCTTTGACATCAACCCCAGGCGCGTGCAGGCGCTCAAGGACGGCCACGACCATACCGGCGAAGTGGACGACGCCGACCTGAATGCCACCGATATTCTCTACACTGACAAAATTGAAGATCTGAAACTGGCTGACTTCCACATTGTCGCCGTCCCGACGCCGGTGGATGACGCCCATCAGCCGGACTTGACGCCGGTGCTCAAGGCGTCCGAAACGGTCGGCAAGGCGCTTAAAAAAGGCGACATCGTCGTTTACGAATCCACGGTCTATCCCGGCGCCACCGAGGAGGACTGCGTCCCCATTCTGGAACGCCTGTCGGGGCTGAAATGCGGTGTCGACTTCAAGGTCGGCTACAGCCCGGAACGGATCAACCCCGGCGACAAGGAACACACCTTCACCAAAATCAAGAAAGTGGTTTCCGGCCAGGACGAGGAAACACTGGAAATCGTCGCCCAGGTTTATGAGTCGGTGGTGACTGCCGGCGTGCACCGGACGGGTTCAATCAAGGCGGCGGAAGCCGCCAAGGTGATCGAAAACACCCAGCGGGATTTGAATATCGCCCTGATGAATGAGCTAGCCTTGATCTTCGACCGGATGGGGATAGACACCAACGAAGTACTGGAAGCCGCCGGCACCAAGTGGAATTTTCTCAAATTCAGGCCAGGCCTGGTGGGAGGGCATTGCATCGGCGTCGATCCCTATTATCTGACCCACAAGGCCGAGAAAATCGGCTATATCCCGCAGGTGATTCTGGCCGGGCGGCGGATCAACGATGGCATGGGCCGGTTTGTCGCCCAGCGGGCCATCAAGGAAATGATCCGGGCGGGGCATAACATATTGGGTGGCACGGTGACCTTGCTCGGGCTCACGTTCAAGGAAGACTGCCCCGACCTGCGCAACTCCCGCGTCATCGACATCTACCGGGAGCTGCAGGATTACGGCATCACGGTGCAGGTGCATGATGCGCTTGCGGATGAGGAAGAAGCGATCAGGGAATATGGCATCAGCCTGGTGAAAATGGACGAACTCCAGCCCGCCAATGCCGTCATCGCCGCAGTCTCCCACCGCGCTTATCGTGAAATGGGCGTGGAGCAGATAAAAAGCCTGATGGGCAAGAACCCGGTCCTGATCGACGTGAAGGCCATGTACGACCCGCAGGCCATACGCGCCGCGGATATTCGTCTATGGCGGCTATAGGGAAACCATGAACAATACCTACCCGGAATTGAAAACGCACCTCCTGAAAACCCCGCAAACCTGGCTGGTTACCGGCGTGGCCGGGTTTATCGGTTCCAATCTTCTCGAAACGCTGCTGAAGCTGGATCAGAAGGTGGTGGGGCTGGATAATTTCTCCACCGGCTACCGGCACAACCTCGACGAAGTGGAGAAGTCCGTTTCGATGCGGCAATGGCAGAATTTCCGCTTTATCGATGGCGACATCCGCAACCCCGAAGATTGCCGGGCGGCATGCGCCAGCGCGGATGTTGTGCTGCACCAGGCGGCCCTGGGCTCGGTGCCGAGATCCATCGAGGACCCCTTGCTGACTAACGAGGTCAACGTCACCGGCTTTCTGAACATGCTGATCGCCGCCCGCGATGCGGGCATCAAGCGCTTCGTTTACGCCGCTTCCAGCTCGACTTACGGCGATCACCCCGGCCTCCCCAAGGTGGAAGATCAGATCGGCGGGCCGCTTTCCCCCTATGCGGTCACCAAATACGTGAACGAGCTCTATGCCGATGTGTTCGGGCGCTGTTATGGGGTAAGCGCCATCGGCCTGCGCTATTTCAACATTTTCGGCCGCCGCCAGGACCCCGATGGCGCCTACGCCGCCGTGATTCCGAAATGGTTCGCCGACATGCTGCGCCGGGAAACCGTCTATATCAACGGGGACGGCGAAACCAGCCGGGATTTTTGCTACGTGGAGAATGCGGTTCAGGCCAACCTGCTCGCCGCCTGCACGGAAAATGCGGCGGCAATCGGGCAAGTCTACAACGTCGCCTTTTCCGAGCGCACCACCTTGAACGAGCTCTTCAACCTGATTCGAGAGCGGGTCGCCGTTTCCTGCCCGGAGGCCTCGAGCGCCACGCCGGTCTATCGCGATTTCAGGGCAGGCGACGTGCGGCATTCCCTGGCGGATATCAGCAAGGCGAGAAACCTGCTGGGCTACTCACCCACCCATTCCATCCAGCAGGGGCTGAATGAAGCCGCGGCCTGGTACATCGCCCAGGGTTTGCATTTGGCCGAAGCCTGAGCCTCTCATGCGGCGCCGCCGGATTCAGACGACGCATTCATTTCCTGGCAGTCATGTAGGTTGGGTTAGGCGCGGTTTTTTGCGCCGTAACCCAACAAACCCAAACATTCACCAGAAGTAGGTGACTCTAGGCAACACCGGTGTTTAGAAGGAAGATTGGGTTTGTTGGGTTACGCGATAAAGCCGCTAACCCAACCTACATTCATCTGCGTAATCTTTGGAGAGTGACTCCATGTTCAAGTTGTTTTTGCTCGATCACTTAGCCGAAGCATGAGCTTCTCATGCGGCGCCGCCGGATTCAGGCGACGCATTCATTTCCTGGCAGCACAGCGTCAGCGCCGCATCCCACGCGGGGAGGGCCAGCCCGAAAACCTGCTGCATTTTTTTATTGTTCAACCCGGAATTAGAGGGCCTTGGCGCCGGCAACGGGTAATCGGCGCCGGGAATGGCCACCAGCCTGGGCAGAGGCTTGATGGCGGCCAACCCGGGATGTTCCAGAATCGCTCGGGCAAATCCATGCCAGGAAGTCTGGCCGGCTGCCGTCAAATGGTAAAGGCCGCTTACTTCAGCAATGCGTAATGGGTTATGAGCAATAGGCATCAATATCTGTGCGAGAATTTGCGCCGTGGCCTCTGCGATCATGCGGCTCCAGGTGGGTGCGCCGACCTGGTCGTCCACGATCTTCAATTCGTCCCGCTCCTTTGCCAAGCGCAAGATAGTCAGCAGGAAGTTCTTGCCTCGCAGGCCGTATACCCAGCTGGTGCGAAAAATCAGATGGGGAATGCCCGCCGCCTGAACCGCCTGCTCCCCGGCGAGCTTAGTTTTGCCATAGACGTTGAGTGGGTTGGGTGCGTCCTCTTCGGTATAGGGCGAGGCTTTGGTACCGTCGAACACGTAGTCGGTGGAATAGTGAATCATGGCGGCGCCGAGCCGTTTGGCCTCTTCCGCCATGATGCCGGGCGCAATACCGTTGATCGCCATGGCCAGGTCGGGTTCGCTCTCCGCCTTGTCGACGGCGGTATAAGCGGCGGCGTTGACGATCAAGTCCGGTCGAATCGCTCTGATGGCACCGCGGATCGAGTCAGGGTTGGCCAGATCCATGCCCCGCCGGTCGACGGCGACCACCTCGCCCAAGGTGGCCAGGGTCCGCTGCAATTCCCAGCCGACTTGGCCGTTTTTGCCCGTTAGAAGAATTTTCATGTCAATCCAGCGATGCCCATGTAGTGGCTGGCGAACGATCCCACTCGGCAAGCGCTTCAGCGAGCGTTTCCACGTGGCGATCCGCCTCCCAGATCGCCGCCTTGATCTTGTCCGTCGCACTCATACTTGTGCCACCTTCAAGCCATCACGTTTCGCCATAGCCACCACCGCCCGCGAGTCTTGCTGGCCCCGTGTGGCAATCACGACGTCGATGCGCTGCTCATCAAGTGCTCGATAAATACGGGATACGAAACGGGTGCGGCGCTGCACTAGCTCCGCTGGCGACATGGCCTCCGGCGTTTCAACCAGGAGATCGATGTCACCGCCGCGCGCCGCGTCCTGCAACCGCGAGCCGAAGAGAAACACCGCCGTTCCGGGGGCGAAAGCATCGCGGGCGGCTTGCACGATGGCATCCAGTTCTTTTGGCTGCAATCTCATATCTTTGCTTTCAATTTGCTGTCATCTTATCAAAAACTTCCGCCGCAGAATAAAGCCACCCCTTGGCGATCTTTCGCCGAACGTTGCCCCCTCCCCGACTTGGCCATTCTGGCCAGTTAGAAGGATTTTCACGTCACCCTTCCGTCAGGTGCTCGCCGTTTTCAGTGCCGAGCATAGTCCCATCAGCGCCGGGATAAAACTTGGCAGGGAGTCGTAAACAGTCAAGGCATCCTTGGCCTTGTAAGTATGGGACATCCTGTTGCGGGCCTCCAGCATTTCAAGCCAAACCTCTTCGCTATCGATCCAGCCGTTTGCAAAGGCCTGCTTCAGACAAGCCTTGGGAGACAGGCATTCCGGCAGGCCAGCATCCCGAGATGCGGCTTTGACCGCCTTCCAGGCAAGTTCGAAGGTAAACTCGAAATACTGGATGCATCCAGCTCTTAGCAGATCGCTGTTCGCGGGTTGGGACAATGCTGAACGCAACTGGATCAGCGCATTCTCAAAATCCGCCAGAATCCACATCTTATTCATATAGAAACTCAATCTGCTTCATGGCGCGTTCTCTAAATTCCGGGCTGACACGATTGAAGTCCACCCAATCGATCTTGTAGAGCGTAGGCAACGCGTCGAGCATATCTTCGATCGCGAAGTAATCGCGCAGGGGCAAGGGTTCCCCCCCAAACACACCTACGTCGAAGTCTGAACGGGGGCCGGCATCCCCCATGGCGCGGGAGCCAAAGAGAAATACTTTATGGCCATGCAATAATGGCCCGGCTTTTTGTAATTGCCGTCTTAGCATTGCCTTGATTTCCAGTTCGCGTTCTTTATCTGCATGCAACATGGCACCATTCCCCTGTAGGATTTTTTCAACCCAGATTGTTCATTAGGTCTGATATCGCAATGTTTGCCAGAATCCGTTCACCCTGAGCCCTTCGACTGCGCTCAGGAGAGCCTTGTCGAAGGGCTTGTTTACAGTGCATGTGGTTCGACAAGCTCACCACGAACGGCCTAATGGACAATTCGGGTTCAATATTATCAAAAAACTTCCGCAGCAGAAAAAGCCTCTCCCCGGCGATCTTTACCCGAGAGTTGCACCTCTCCCGACAAAGGCCACTGTATACCCAAGTCCGGATCATTCCAGGCAATGCAGCGCTCATGCTCGGGCGCCCAGTAATCAGTGGTTTTATACAAGAATTCGGCGTAGTCGGACAATACCAGAAAGCCGTGCGCAAATCCGGGCGGGACCCAGGCCATGCGCTTGTTATCCGCCGACAGGTTGAACCCCGCCCATTTCCCGAAGGTGGGCGAATTCTTGCGGATATCCACCGCAACGTCGAACACCTCACCCGCAATCACTCGCACCAGCTTGCCCTGAGGCTGTTTGATCTGGTAATGCAGGCCGCGCAGCACGTTTTTTGCCGAGCGGGAATGGTTGTCCTGGACGAAATGCGCGGTAACCCCCGCCACCTCCGCCAGTACTTTTTCATTGTAGCTCTCGAAAAAAAAGCCGCGCTCGTCGCCATACACTTTGGGTTCGAGGATCAATACGTCGGGAATGGTGCTCCGAATAACCTTCATCAGAATAGTCTTTCATGCAGCAACCCCTGCAAATACCGCCCATAGCCATTTTTGCTCAATGGTATAGCCAGTGCTTCCAGTTGTTCCGCTGAAATATAGCCCATGCGGTAAGCGATCTCTTCCGGGCAGGCGATCTTGAGGCCTTGGCGCTTTTCAATTGTCTCGATGAACTGGGATGCCTCCAGGAGGGATTCGTGCGTACCGGTATCGAGCCAGGCCATGCCGCGGCCCATGACCGCCACTTCCAGCCGCCCTTGGCTCAGGTATAGCCTGTTGACGTCGGTAATCTCCAGTTCGCCTCGGACGGAGGGCTTGAGCGACCGCGCTATTTCCACCACTCGATTATCATAGAAATACAGGCCGGTCACCGCATAGCGGGATTTCGGCTTGAGGGGCTTTTCCTCGATGGAAAGAGCCTGACCGGCTTGATCGAATTCCACCACACCATAGCGCTCGGGGTCGTGCACCGGGTAGGCGAATACCGTCGCCCCGCTGTCCTTTTGCGCCGCGGCCCGCAAATCTTGCGCCAATTCGTGGCCGTAAAAGATATTGTCGCCCAGCACCAGGGCACACGGATCATTGCCGATGAAATCCGCGCCGATAATGAACGCCTGGGCAATGCCCTCCGGCTCGGGCTGCACCGCATAGCGGATGTTGAGGCCCCAGCGCGACCCGTCACCCAGCAATTGCTCGAAACGCGGCGTATCCTGGGGTGTGGAAATGATCAGGATGTCGCGTATCCCGGCCAGCATCAGCGTGGACAGGGGATAATAAATCATCGGTTTGTCGTAAACCGGCAGCAACTGCTTGGAAACCACCAGGGTCACTGGATGCAGGCGCGTGCCGGAGCCGCCGGCGAGGATGATTCCTTTTGTTTGGCGAGTGGCGAATGGCGAGTGGCGAGTGGCAGTCATGGTTTGGTCACATCCGTTTTCAATTTCTTGCTTAATCCATTCAGCAGCCTTCCGACCCGATCAACCAGATCGTTCAATTGATGATCGACAGCCAGATAACCCAGCATCGCTGCAATATGTACTTGCGTATCGAGTTCGCTCAAAGAGCCCCGGGCAATGCTTAGAAAATGCAGATATTCCTTGTCTCCCTCTCTTGCAGCACCCTCGGCAATGTTTGAGGGAATAGACACCGCAGCGCGCCGCATTTGGCTTACCAGCCCGAATATCTCTTCTTTCGGGAAACCGGCAGTGACCGAGTAGGTTTCTTTCACCAGCAGCATCGCTTGCCGCCAAATCTCCAACCGTTGATGTGGCTTGGGGTTTGCCACTCGCAACTCGCCACTAGCCATAATGCCGCCCCACCCACCCCCGATACTCTCCACTCACCACATTCGCGATCCATGGCTGGTGATCGAGATACCAGCGCACCGTCTTGCGGATACCGGTCTCGAAGGTTTCCATCGGCTTCCAGCCCAGCTCGCGCTCGATTTTGCGCGCATCGATGGCATAGTGGCGGTCGTGGCCGGGGCGGTCTTTTACGTAGGTAATGAGGGATGAGTAATGGGTGATGCCGGGATTTGGCTTCAGTTCGTCGAGAATGGCGCACACGGTGTACACCACGTCGAGGTTGGTTTTCTCGTTCCAGCCGCCGATGTTATAGGTTTCGCCCAACCGACCACCGCTCAGCACGGCACGGATCGCAGTGCAGTGGTCGCCGACATACAGCCAGTCGCGTACGTTCAGTCCGTCACCGTAAATCGGCAACGGTTTGCCGTTCAGGGCATTGAGGATGATCAGGGGAATCAGCTTCTCGGGGAACTGGAATGCGCCGTAATTGTTCGAGCAGTTGGTGGTCAGCGTCGGCAGCCCGTAGGTGTGATGGTAGGCCCGCACCAGATGATCGGACGCCGCCTTGGAGGCGGAGTAGGGGCTATTCGGCGCATATGCCGTGGTTTCAGTGAACGGCGGATCGTTTGGGCCGAGCGAGCCGTACACCTCGTCAGTGGAAACGTGAAGGAAGCGGAATGCGGCTTTTTCTTCACCTTGCAGCCCCTGCCAGTAAGCCCGCACTTCTTCCAGCAGGCTGAAGGTGCCGTTGATGTTGGTCTGGATGAATTCGCCAGGGCCGTGGATGGATCGGTCGACGTGGCTTTCCGCAGCGAAATGGATGATGGCGCGAGGCTGGTGTTGGCTCAGCAGCTTGGCCACCAGCTTCCCGTCGTTGATATCGCCCTGGGCAAAGACGTGACGAGGGTCGTCTTTCAGGCTGGCGAGGTTTTCCAGGTTGCCGGCATAGGTCAGTTTATCCAGGTTGACGACGGCTTCACCGGTAGATGCAATCCAGTCCAGAATGAAATTCGAGCCGATAAAGCCCGCGCCGCCTGTGACCAGTATCATTTTGAACGCGCCCCGTAATAATCCTTGAACCAGGCAGCAAACTTCGCCACCCCCACACTCAACGGCGTATGCGGTGCAAAGCCTACTGCCTGGCTCAGTTCCTCGATATCCGCATAAGTGGCGACCACATCGCCATCCTGCATCGGCAGCATGTTCTTGACGGCCTTCTTGCCGACGGCGCTTTCGATGGTTTCGATGAATGTCATCAACTCCACCGGCTCGTGGTTGCCGATATTGTAGATCCGGAAAGGCGCGTCGCTGCTGGCGGCATCGGGCGCTTCCCGGTCGAACGACGGATTGGGTTCCGCAACTTTATCCAGCACCCGCACCACCCCTTCGACGATGTCGTCGATATAGGTGAAATCGCGCTGCATTTTGCCCTGGTTGAATACGTCGATCGGCCGATCTTCGAGAATCGCGCTGGCGAACAGGGAAGGCGACATGTCCGGCCTGCCCCACGGCCCGTAGACGGTGAAAAACCGCAGCCCGGTGGTCGGCAGGCGGTACAGGTGGCTGTAGGTGTGGGCCATCAGTTCGTTGGATTTTTTGGTGGCGGCGTAGAGGCTGACCGGGTGATCGACGTTGTCGTGCACGCTAAACGGCATATGCGTATTGGCGCCATAGACGCTGGAGCTGCTGGCATAGACCAAGTGCTCCACACCGTTATGGCGGCAGCCTTCGAGCACGTTCAAGAAACCCACGATGTTGGTGTTGACATAGGCATGGGGATTCTTTATCGAATAGCGCACGCCGGGCTGTGCAGCGAGGTTGACGACGCGCTGAAATTTCTCCGTGGAGAAAAGCGCTTCCATTGCAGTGCGCTCTGCCATGTCCAGCCTGACGAAGCGGAAGCCCGGGAGCGGCATGAGCTGCTTCAGGCGATCTTCCTTCAACTGGACATCGTAGTAATCGTTGAGGTTGTCGATACCGACCACTTCGAAACCCTGTGCCAGCAAACGCTGGGCAACATGCATGCCGATAAAGCCGGCCACGCCGGTAATTAAAACTTTCAAAATTTTCCCTTTTTGTTCAATTCATGCAGTTTCGCGTATTTCACGAAACTGTTGAAACATCCTATCGAGATATGCACCAACCCTGGTATGCCGTCGAGAAAGCCGAGCCGGAGGAAATAGAACTTCACGAACCTGAGCAGCGGGCTGGCCACCAAGCGTCCGAACGAAGCCTGTTTTCCTCGCCGGCCAAGCTCTTCCGCTTGCAGACTGGTATAGCGATTCTGTTTTTCCAGGTAGGCGGCGAGACTTTCCTGCGACTCATGCAACAAATCGCCCTGCAAGCTGCCCACCGTTGAAGCGGTAAGCACTTTTTCGTGCACCTCGTCCTCGCTCCAGTTGGCAACGCGTCGATCAAACAGGCGCAGGCTCCAGTCGGGATAGCCCTCGCCATGCCTGAGCCAGCGGCCCATGAAGCGATTGCAGCGCGGCATCCGATAAGCCTGAAAGCGCGGCGCCTGCAGCGCCTTCACGATGCTCGCGCGTAGCGGGTCGCTGACCCGCTCGTCCGCATCCAGACACAGCACCCAGTCATGGCTTGCCTGTTCGACCGCGAATTGTTTTTGCCGGCCAAACCCGAGCCAGTCCTGATGCAGCACCCGAGCATTGTATTTTAACGCGATTTCCCGTGTATCGTCCCGGCTGCCGGAATCCACCACCACGATTTCATCGGCGAAAACGGCACTTTTCAGGCAAGCCTCGATCTGGCTTGCCGCATTCAGGGCAATGATGACCACCGACAAGGGGGTTTTCTGCTGCATCCGCATTATCTGCCGAAATAAACCTAAAGAACTCAGTTGAACCGCAGAGACGCGGAGACGCCGAGGAAAAACAATGAGTGATGATATTGTACGACCTCACCCATTTGGAGAGACAGAAAATTGTTGTGACTCATTTATTCCTCTGCGCCTCTGCGCCTCTGCGGTTAAGCAATTGCCGTCTAGGATAAAGCCATTATTCTAGGCTAAAATGCACCGATGCCGAAGATATTGCTCGTCAAAACCTCCTCGATGGGGGATGTCATCCACAACCTGCCGGTCGTCAGCGACATTCGTACCCATTTCCCGGAAGCCGAAATCGACTGGGTGGTAGAAGAATCCTTCGCCGGCATTCCTGCCCTGCACCCGGGCGTGGGGGAAATCATTCCCGTCGCCGTGCGACGCTGGCGCAAGAACCTGTTCAGCCGCACCGTGCACGCCGAAATCTCGACTTTCGTCACCCACCTGCGCAGCAAGGTTTATGACGTAGTGCTCGACACTCAGGGGCTGATCAAAAGCGCGATCATTACCCGACTTGCCCAAGGCGCCCGCTGCGGCTTCGACCGGCAAAGCGCCCGCGAACCGCTGGCCGCGCTGTTCTATGACAAAACGCTGCGGGTCGAAAAAAACCAGCACGCGGTGGTGCGCAATCGCCTGCTGGCCGGCAGCGCCTTCGGCTATTCCCCCGATGAGCCGGTGAACTATGGCATCGCGGCGCCGTCCCTGGCCCTGCCCTGGTTGCCCACAACGCCCTTCGTCGTACTGCTGCACGCCACCAGCCGCGACGACAAGCTCTGGCCCGAAGCCGACTGGATAGCACTGGGCGCTTACCTTGCCGGCAAGGGAATTGCCTGCGTATTGCCTTGGGGAAGTGCGGCCGAACAGCAACGCAGCCAGCGACTGGCGGGAGAAATCCCCCTTAGCGTCGCCCCTCCTGCGCTCACCCTAGGGCAAGCTGCAACGCTGCTTTCACACTCCATCGCGGCAGTCGGGGTGGACACCGGTCTGGTCCATCTGGCGGCGGCATTGAATGTACCGACCATCGCCATTTACTGTGCCTCCGACCCCGGACTTACCGGACTCTACACCAGCGGCCAGGCCATCAATCTGGGTAGGTCGGGTATGCCGCCCGACGCGGCAAGCGTGATCGACGCCCTGAATGGAATTGCCGCATTATGATGCGCCGTCTTTATACCCTGCTGCTCTGCCTGCTCCTGCCCTACATCCTGTTCCACCTGCTGTGGCGATCCCGGCGCCAGCCCGAATACCTGCGCCATATCGGTGAGCGTTTTGGTTTTTATCGCGGCAAGCCAGCCGCCCCGCTGATCTGGCTGCACGCTGTATCGGTGGGAGAAACCCGCGCTGCAGTGCCGCTGGTTGCCCAATTGCAAGTGCGCTACCCGGCGCACCGTATCCTGCTCACCCACATGACACCCACTGGCCGGGAAACCGGCAGACAGTTGTTCGGCGATCAGGTGCTGCAATGCTACCTGCCCTATGATTTTCCGTTTGCGGCAAAACGCTTTCTCCGCCACTTCAAGCCCGAAATCGGACTGCTGATGGAAACCGAAATCTGGTTCAATCTGGTGCAGACCTGCACGAAAGCCAGGGTGCCGCTATTGCTGGTCAACGCACGGATGTCGGAAATATCGGCACGCAAATATGGCCGGTTCAAGACTCTCAGCCGCGACAGCCTGCAAGCACTGTCGGCGATTGCCGCCCAGACCGAGGCGGATGCACGCCGATTGGTCGAATTGGGCGCACCTTCGGTGAAAATTACCGGCAACCTCAAGTTCGATGTGGCCATACCGCAGAGCGCAATCGACCTGGGAAAAAACCTGCGGGAACGGTTCGGGGCTACACGCCCGGTGTTTCTTGCCGCCAGCACGCGGGAGGGCGAGGAAGTGCTGATTATGGAAGCACTGGCCAAAATCGACATCCCCAACCTGCTCATCATCATCGTGCCGCGCCATCCGCAGCGCTTCGACCTGGTGGCGGAACTGCTGGCGCAGCGCGACGTCCGTTTTCAGCGCCGCTCTGACAACCTGCCCGTCGCACCGGAAACCCAAGTGGTGCTGGGCGACAGCATGGGGGAGATGTTCGCCTATTACGCCGCCTGCGATATCGCTTTCATCGGCGGCAGCCTGCTGTCGCTCGGCGGCCAGAATCTGATCGAGGCAGCGGCGATGGGCAAGCCAGTATTGATCGGCCCACACACTTTCAACTTTGCGGAAGTTTCCGAACTTGCCGTTCAGGCTGGCGCTGCGTTACGCGTGGCTAATGCCGAAGAATTGGTGCTAACGGTTGGGGATTTGCTGAAGGCGCCGGAGAAAATCAAAACCATGTCAGTTGCAGCGCTGGCTTTTTCCGACAGGCATCGCGGAGCGACGGAACGGCTGATGGCGTTGATAGATGAAGTGCTGAGTGCGTAGCCTGGATAAGCGAAGCGCAATCCGGGGAATGTTTCATCCTAGAAAAAGCTTTTACCACGAATTTACACGAATTAAGCACGAATGCTCTCGAATAATCAGTTGGTTAGCCTTGACAAACTAATTCACCTGTTTGGTGCCAAAAGTAGGTGCCTCTAGGCAACACGATGATTGTCTCTAAATTCGAGTTTATTCGTGAACATTCGTGTCATTCGTGGTTAATCGCCGTTTTTAGTGCGTAGCCTGGATAAGCGACGCAATCCGGGGAATGTTTCATACGGCGGAAGGCGCTACGCTTTTCCGCCCTACACCTCAGAACTCAGGACTTTACTGTCCCAGCCAGCGGTTGACCTGTTCGACATCCTCGTCACGCAGGGTTCCCACGGCGGATTTGAGCTTGATCTGGCTGAGGATGTAGTTGTAGCGTGCCTGGGACAAATCGCGCTTGGCAGAAAAGAGCTGCTGCTGGGCATTGAGCACGTCCACGTTGGTGCGCACCCCCACTTCCTGTCCCAGCCGGGTGGAATCGAGCGAGCTCTGGCTCGACACCAGCGCCTGCTCCAGTGCCTTGACCTGGGCCAAGCCGCTGGTCACGCCAAGAAAAGCCTGACGGGTCTGCAATGCGGCCTGTCGATTGCCCAGCTCCAGATCCTGGCGGGATTTTTCCTGGTTGGCCAATGCCTCCCTCACCCGCGAGTTCACCGCTCCCCCCTGGTAGATCGGCAGGTTGAGCTGGAGGCCGATCGCCGAGCTCTTGATCTCGCCGCCGACTCCAAAACTCAGGCTGGCGTTGGTGCTGTCCCGATAGGACGCCACCAGGTCAAGGGTGGGATAGTGGCCGGCACGATTTCTTTCAACTTCCTGGTTGGCAATTTCGAGTGCGGCGCGCTGGATAGCGATCTGCGGACTTTGCTGTTCGGCCTGCTCGACCCATTTGGTCATGTCGTTGGGTTCGGGCAGGACAAGGGGAAGCTGGTCATTCAGCGCATTGAGATGCCCTGGAATCTTGCCGAGGACCAGTTGCAAAGCGCGATTCTTGATTTCGAGATCGTTCTGCGCGGCAATTTCCTGGGCCGTCGTGAGGTCGTATCGCGCCTGCGCCTCGTGAGTGTCGGTAATGGTGACGGTGCCAACCTCGAAGTTGCGCTTGGCCATTTCCAGTTGCTCGCCGATGGCGGTCTTCTGGGCGCCGGCCAGGGCAACATTGTCCTGGGCAAGCAGAACGTCGAAATAGGCCTGAGCAACACGGGTGATCAGGTCCTGCCGGGCAATGGCAAACTGCGCTTCGGCCTGAACAACCTGGCTTTTGGATTGCTCATACTGGGCGAAATTCTGCTTGCGGTAGATAGGCTGGCTGAGGGAAAGGCTGTAGCTGTGGGAATTGAAGTCGGTGGTGGTGCCGCCGCGGTCCACCCGGTTGCCGGTGGTATCCGCGTTCAGGCTCGCTGTGGGGAGCAGCAATGCCAGGCCCTGAGGGAGCTTTTCCTGGCCTGCTTCTAAAGCGGCACGCGCCGAGGCGTATGCCGCATCCTGCTGCTGCGCCTCGCGATACACCTCCATCAGGTTGGCGGCAAAGGCAGGGCTGGAGAGCAGCACAAGAAGCGCGAGAGGCAAGGATTTCATCCTGATGCCCGGCAAGCTGGGTGTCACGCGAGACTTCATTTCTATTCCTCAGTACAACGACGACAGCGGCCAACACACACTGACCGACCGATCGGTCAACAGCATGACGGCGAAAAAACCTTTATTAAAATACGAAGCGCTGGGGCTGCATCGCATTCTTAAGGGGCGGAACACTGGTTTCAAACAAATTGGTCGTGCGATACACGCCTTCGGCAACGCAGGTGATCAGTTGGGCCTCCATCACCGGCGACTCACCAACCACGGCAAACAACCTGCCGCCAACTTTCAGATCCGCCTGAAACGCCTCCGGCAACACCGGAACCGAGCCGGTCAGCACAATCACGTCATAGAGCCCGCCCTGTTTCCATCCGCGGGCAGCATCCCCTACCTCCAGGGTAACATTTTTGATGCCATGCTCCCTCAGTATAGCCGCGGCTCGCGACGAGAATTCAGGGATAATTTCCACGCTGCGCACGTAACCCTTGTGTGCCATGCGCGCCAGCAAGGCGGTCATGTAGCCGCTACCGGTGCCCACTTCCAGCACTTGGTCCGTGGCTTTCACCCCGACTTCCTGCAGCATCCTTGCCTCAAACTTGGGCGACAGCATCGCTTCACCGTGGCCCAAGGGAATTTCCATATCGGAAAAAGCCAGCTCGCGGTATTGTTCGGGAACAAAATCCTCGCGCCGAACCTGGCGCAGCAAGTCCAGCACATCCTGATCCAGCACATCCCAAGGGCGAATCTGCTGCTCCACCATATTAAAACGGGCCTGCTCCATGTCCATGACCATTCCCCTCTGAAATTAAGGTTATGCTAATACTTGCAATTATTCCACATTTCCATTAGTTTCACACACTTTGCTAGGGGTCCGCGCTTCATCAACCTGAAGCCGGTGAGAGATACCCTCTGAACCTGATACGGGTAATACCGTCGTAGGAAAGCATTGCCACCACAATGCTCCTCGCGATTTTCCAAGGAGTAACATCATGAACGCCAATCCCACATTCCTGAGCCAGACCGCCCGCGTTGACGAGGCTGCGGTTCAACCCTTCGCCAATTCCCGCAAGGTGTACGTGCAAGGGTCTCGCCCCGACATCCGCGTGCCGATGCGCGAAATCAGCCTGTCCGACACGCCGGCCAGCATGGGCGCGGAAAAAAACCCGCCGGTTTATGTTTACGACACCTCCGGCCCCTACACCGATCCGGCAGTCAGAATCGACATCCGCCAAGGGTTGCCTGCCATCCGTGCACCCTGGTTCGAAGCACGGGGCGACACTGAAAACCTGCCCGGGTTGACTTCAACTTATGGACAGAAACGCCTGGATGATCCTGCCTTGGCGGAAATGCGCTTCAACCTGCACCGCACTCCGCGCCGCGCCAAAGCCGGCATGAATGTCAGCCAGATGCACTACGCCCGCAAGGGCATCATTACCCCGGAAATGGAATTTGTCGCCATTCGCGAGAACCAGCGCCGCGACAACCTTTCCGACCTGATCACCCGTCAGCACCCCGGCGAAAGCTTCGGCGCCTCTATCCCCAAGATCATCACACCGGAATTCGTGCGCGACGAAATCGCCCGCGGCCGCGCCATCATCCCGGCCAACATCAACCACCCCGAACTCGAGCCGGTGATTCTCGGCCGCAACTTCCTCACCAAGATCAACGCCAACATCGGCAACTCGGCGCTGGCCTCGTCGATCCACGACGAAGTGGAAAAAATGGTGTGGGGCATCCGCTGGGGTGCAGACACGGTGATGGACCTTTCCACCGGCAAGAACATCCACGAAACGCGCGAATGGATCATCCGCAACAGCCCGGTACCCATCGGCACGGTGCCGATCTACCAGGCGCTGGAAAAGGTCGACGGCAAGGCCGAGGAACTGACCTGGGAACTCTTCCGCGACACCCTGATCGAGCAGGCCGAGCAAGGCGTGGACTACTTCACCATCCACGCCGGTGTGCTGCTCGCCTACGTGCCGATGACGGCCAAGCGCATGACCGGCATCGTCTCGCGCGGCGGCTCCATCCTCGCCAAATGGTGTCTGGCGCACCACAAGGAAAACTTCCTCTACACCCATTTCGAGGATATCTGCGAGATCATGAAGGCCTACGACGTCAGCTTCAGCCTCGGCGATGGCCTCCGTCCAGGTTCTTTGTATGATGCCAACGACGAAGCCCAGTTCGCTGAACTCAGGACCCTCGGCGAACTGACCCATATCGCCTGGAAGCACGATGTGCAAACCATGATCGAAGGTCCCGGCCACGTGCCGATGCATATGATCAAGGAAAACATGGACCAGCAGCTGAAACACTGCGACGAAGCGCCATTTTATACTCTGGGCCCGCTGGTCACCGACATCGCCCCCGGCTACGACCACATCACCTCCGGCATCGGCGCTGCCATGATTGGCTGGTACGGCTGCGCCATGCTGTGCTACGTCACGCCCAAGGAACACCTCGGCCTGCCGGATAAGGAGGACGTGCGCGTCGGCATCATCACCTACAAGATCGCCGCTCACGCCGCCGACTTGGCCAAGGGCCACCCCGGCGCACAAATTCGTGACAATGCCCTGTCCAAGGCGCGCTTCGAGTTCCGCTGGGAAGACCAGTTCAACCTCGGCCTTGACCCTGAGAAGGCGCGCGAATTTCACGATGAGACCCTGCCCAAGGACTCGGCCAAGGTCGCGCACTTCTGCTCGATGTGCGGCCCACAGTTCTGCTCGATGAAAATATCCCAGGACGTACGCGACTATGCGGCCGCTCAAGGCGTATCCGAAAACGAGGCCCTGGAAAAAGGCATGCAGGAAAAGGCGGTAGAATTCGTGAAAACCGGCGCCAAACTCTACCAGAAAGCCTGATAAATGGATTTGCCGCTTCTGCTCAAAGCCCTGACCCTCGGCATCGTCGAGGGCCTCACCGAGTTTCTGCCGGTTTCCAGCACCGGCCACCTGATCCTGGTGGGCGACCTGCTCGATTTCAACGACGACAAGGGCAAGATGTTCGAAATCGTCATCCAGTTCGCGGCGATACTTGCGGTGTGCTGGGAATTCCGCGCCCGGCTGGGTAACGTCGTCTCGGGCCTGCGGGCGGGCAAGGAGGATGCGCAGCGCTTCGTACTCAACCTGGCTGTCGCCTTTATGCCCGCAGCAGTGCTCGGCCTGCTGTTCGCCAGCAATATCAAACAATACCTGTTCAAGCCGGTGCCGGTAGCGCTGGCATTCATCGTCGGGGGGCTGCTGATTTTGTGGGCGGAACGGCGCAAGCATGTCATCCGCGTTGAGCGGGTGGATAACATGGGCTGGCGCGATGCGCTGAAGGTCGGACTGGCGCAGTCGCTGGCGCTGATTCCCGGCACCTCGCGCTCCGGTGCAACCATCATTGGGGGATTGTTTTTCGGGCTGTCACGTCAGGCGGCCACGGAGTTTTCCTTCTTCCTGGCCATTCCCACCCTGTTCGCGGCCACGGCTTACGAGTTGGTCAAATACCGCCACCTGCTTAATGCAGATGACCTGGGGATGTTTGCGGTGGGCGGCGTGGCGTCGTTTGTCAGCGCTTTTTTCGCGGTGCGGGGATTGCTGCGCTACATCAGCCGCCACGACTTTTCCGCCTTCGCCTGGTACCGCATCGGCTTCGGCATCATCGTGCTTCTAACCGCCTACACCGGAGCGGTCAGCTGGTCAGTCAGCTAATTCCATATCTAAATCAATAGTGGAATCGTAGGGTGCGTCCCACGCACCAATGATTGTGGTGCGTGGGACGCACCCTACATAATTATTGGCATTCTGAAATAGAATTCGGATAATTCCAGGCAGAATTCAAACGAATTATTCGTAGCCTCGACGGAGCGCAGCGGAATCGGGGAAATCCCGGATTCCGCCCTGCTCCATCCGGCTACATGATTGGGAATATGCGCTTCTACGGCTTCTTGATAAAACCAGCCTTGAGGAAACCGGCGATGTGGCCGAGCAACTCATCTTCCTGGAAAGGTTTGCCCAGGTAGGCGTTGACGCCCAGCTCCATCGCGTAGTTGCGGTGCTTTTCCGCAGTGCGCGAGGTGATGATGATGATGGGAATATGCGCGGTTTGCGGGTCGCTGCGCACGTTCTTGGTCAATTCGAAGCCGTCCATGCGCGGCATTTCGATATCCACCAGCATGACGTCCGGCACAATCTCCTGCAGGTGCTGCAGGGCGTCCACACCATCCCTGGCAGTCACCACCTGGTAACCTTCCTTCGCCAGCAGGCGGGCTGTGATCTTGCGCACCGTCAGGGAATCGTCGACCACCATGATGGTCGGTGCGACGGTTTCCACTCTCGGCACCGTGGGCGCCGCTGCGCTGGCGGCGGGAACCTGCATGGCGATGCGCTGCACCAGCGGAGCGGGGTTGATAATCAGCGCGACCTGGCCATTGCCCAGCACCGTCGCCCCGGCAATACCGGGTACACGGGCAAGCTGCGGCCCGATATTCTTGATCACGATTTCCTGGTTGCCCAGAATCTCATCCACTTGCACCGCGACACGCTGGTTGCCGCTCCTGAGCAGCAGCGTCATGGCGTAGCGGTGCGTCTCCGGCACTTGCTCCAGGTCGCCCAGGAGCCGCGGCAGATAGAATAGCGGATAGCGGTTATTCTGCCACTCGATCTCGCCTTTCTGCCGAATCTCCTCCAGCCCGGCTGATTTGAACTCCTTTACCTGCTCCACCATCGCTGATGGCAGGGCATAAATTTTTTCGCCGGTACGCACCAACACGGCCTGTGCTACGGCAAGGGTAAGCGGTAAATAGATGTTAAAGATTACCCCGCCATGCTCTCCTGGAGCAGCCTCGACACGTCCGCCGAGACCGGTGATCTCGCTGCGCACCGCATCCAGACCCACACCTCGCCCGGCAACCTGGGTCACCTCCTGAGCCGTTGAAAATCCGGGCTCGAAGACCATGTCGACCAGACGCGCGGGAGAAATATCGCTGTCTGCCGGGAGCCGGCCCATTTGGACTGCACGTCGACGAATCGCTTTCAGATTGAATCCGGCCCCGTCATCCCCCAAGGCCAACACGATTTCGTTGCCTTCCTGGCGCGCCTCGATGCGAATAGCCCCGGTTTCCGGCTTGCCGGCCCGAATCCTGTCTGCCGCGCTTTCCACGCCGTGAGCCAGGGAATTGCGCAGCAGATGTTCGAACGGTGCCGTCATTTTTTCCAGCACGCTTCGGTCCAGCTCCACCTCGCCGCCCTTGATCTCCAGGCTCGCCTTTTTGTCCAGTTCCCGGGCGGTTTGCCGCACGATGCGATGGAGCCGATCGGCAATGCTGGACAGCGGCACCATGCGGATGTGCATCAGCTCCTGCTGCAATTCACGGTTCTGCCGTGCCTGCTGCAGCAGCGCCGCATCGGCTTCGCCCAAACTTTTCAGCAGGCTCTGCTGCACCGTGGCGACGTCGTTGACGCTCTCGGCCAGGAAGCGGGTCAACTCCTGAAAACGGGTAAATCGGTCGAACTCAAGCGGATCGAATGCCTCGGCGACGCCGCCGGTCTGATTTGCCTGGGATTGCATCCGGCTTTCTGCCTGGATTTCAATCTCGCGCACCTGGTTGCGCAGGCGGATGACGTTTTCCGTCAACTCCAGCAGCGACTGCTTGAAGCCCTGCATCTCGCCTTCGACACGGGAGCGCGCGATACTGATCTCACCCGCCTCGTTGACCAGCCGGTCCAGAACATCGGCACGCACTCGCAAATGTTGCGCGCCGGGTTTTGCCGCCGATGCCGGCGGCTGGATATCCGGTTGACCCGCTGCGACTTCCTTGGCAATTGGAGCCTCTGGACCGGCCTGAAGGCGATCCAGCATGTCGCCGATTTTGTCAAAATAGGCGAACAGCTCATCGAACAAGGAGGCAGCCGGAGCCCCTGCCTCCGTTGAATCAACCACCCGGGTTTCCATGTTGTGTACCAGGTCGCCCAGCTGCAACGCACCGGCCATACGGGCGCTGCCCTTGAAGGTATGCAGCGATCTCTGCAGATCCTGCGGCGCCTGCTGGTCCGCAGGTTTAGCCAGCCAGGCACGTACCTGAGTGCCCACCAGCGGATACAGGTCCTGCGCTTCCTCCAGAAACAGGGGCAGGATATCCAAATCGATGTCATCGCGAGATGTCGGCATCGGCACCTCAAACGCCGCTGTCCGAACCGCTTCGGCTCGCCTCTCCACCTCGGGGAATGAGGCTGTCGGCCTCACCACTTCAGCTACTGCGCGCTCCGCCAGCGCCGATGATGCAGCCTTTTCGCCGTCCGCACGCGCTTTTTTGACCAACGCCTGCAGCGAGCGCGCCACCTGCTTTGCCGGTTTCGGCATTTTTTGTTCTTCGATCGCCCGCACCATCTTGTTCAGCGCGATAACTGCGTCACCGGTCACTTTGACCTGCTTACCGTTAGCCGGCTGCGGGTGCTCCAGCATTTCCTTGAGCCATTCCTCCAGTTCAAAACTGAGCTCGGCCGGCGCCGGGAGTCCCACCGTGCGGGAAATGCCGCACAGGGTATGGGCAGCGCGCATGAAGTCTTCCCTGATTGGCAGATCCGGCTGATCTTCCAGACGCGCCAGTTCTTCCTGCAGCACCGCAACCCGCTGCTTGGCTTCGCTCATGAAAATATCGAAAAGCGCGCTCGACAGGGTGACATCGCCAATCACAATCTCGGTTTCCGGCAACGGTTCTGGCGCTATCTCTTCCGCACCCAGCCCAGGGGCCACAGAAGTAAGCTCATCAATGGCAGGCGCCTCGATTTCAACTCCAGCCGCCGGCGCTATGGCCTCGAAGGTCGGCTGGCTGATTTCTTCATCCGGCTCCGTGGCTTCCAGCAGGGTCTCTTCAGCAGGCAGCACCTCAGCCGCTAGCTGTTCCTCGGCAGGCGCAACCATTTCGGTCGCTACCTCTTCGATGAAATCAAAATCCATAACCGGCAAACCGATTTCCTCGACCGGCTCGACGCCATCCGCCACCGCCTCTTCAAGCGGTAGCTCGAAGGCGAGCGGCTCTTCCATGCCAGGCGCACCGATTTCAGCAGCCACCTCCTCAATGACTTCGAAGCTGGGCAGGCTGATTTCTTCGATTTCCTCAGCAGACTCCTCCGCGGGCGCGAGTTCCTCCTCGATGGGAGCGGGGGTTGCACTGGCCTGCGGCGCAACCTCGGCCATTTCCTCACCGCTCCTTAACTGCTCCGCCGCAGCGATCAGGGCATCGGCCTCGACAGCCACCGCGCCTTTGCTTTGCAGTTGCCCCACCCATTGCTCGAACGCTGCGCACGCCTGCTCGATAAAATTCAGCAGGGCGGGAGTGGCGGCCCTCTCATCCTGCAGCCATTTGTTTATCACCTGCTCGACCACCCATGCGACCTCCCCCAGATCTGTCAGGCCGACCATGCGTCCACTGCCTTTAAGGGTGTGAAAGCCGCGCCGGATCGTGGTTAGCGCCTCGCGATCGCCAGGCTGCTCATGGCTGGCCTGCAGATTCTCGCTGACGGTGGCCAATACCTCGGCCGCCTCTTCCAGGTAAGTCTCGAGCAATTCGGCGTCGATCGCTTCCGCGGAGGCCTTCAGCAATCGTTCGGTTTCTTGCGAGGGCGCCACGGGCACCTTGGTCTCGGCCAAGGCGGCAACCGCGCCCGCCAGTCCGGCAGCGGGCGCTTCCGGCTCTTCATCGAGCAGACGCCTCGCGGTTGTGGCTTGTTCCTTCAGCTCCGAATCGGCCACCAGTTCGGCGTCCTGAGCCAGACCGGACAGCGATTTTTCCAACTTCTGACGCGCCGCCAAATCTTCGGGGTTAGCCTGCCACTCCTGGAAGTTTTCCTGCGCCAGATGTTTTTGTGAATCCAGACTGGCTTCGATGCTTTCTTCCGCAAGTGTTTCCTCGACCTCTTCTTGCGGAACAGCCGTTTTTTCCTCCGGCTCGCCCGTCAGACGAGACAGGGTCCGGCTAATAATATTTTCCGCATCCGCGCGACCATGCTGGACTTCTTCGATGTAGAAACCCAGGCTGCTCAAGCCTTCAGCCACCCCCTCCAGCTCCTCTGGGCTCGGCTCGTAAGCCGGATCGGCAAAGCGCTGGATACTGGAATGGCAGATGCCAAGCAGCTTGTCCGCCTTTCCAAGGTCGAGGATGGTCAGGGCACCGGAAATCTGCTTCAGGGCAGATTCGAGAGAGGGAATGCCCTCCCGCTTGGTCGTATCCCTGAAGAACGCATCCAGCACTTCCTCAATCCGCCGCAGATTGGCCTGAATTTCATGCGCTACCTGAGCCAACAGGAGTTTTCTCTGGGCTTTGCGGCTGATGTCGCCAAGGTGGGGGATTCCCGCTGCATCAATTTCTTCCGGACGGCCATTTAAAACGGCCGACATACGCTGGGTCTGAATTTCCAGCTGCTTTGCCAATTCATCGTTGAACTGGACAAAGTTTTCCAGCACATTCTCCGCCAGCAGCAGAGCCGTGGCCACTTCTATCGCTAGCATTTCCCCGGCACCATCCTGCTCCGGATGAACTACTGCGAGCGCTTGCGTCTGCGCGAGCAGGCCATGCAAAGGGCGGTTATCCAGCGCCCGGCTTTTTTCCACCAGCCGGCTCAAGGGCTCCTGCAAATTCTTCAGGCTTTCTTTATGGCCCGTGGTGAATTTCAACCACAACTCCTTGACCGGCGCCAGCAACTCCTTCAGTTCCCGAAGCAGGGGTTGGAGCCGAGCCGAGTCGACCTCGACAGCAGTGGCCGCCTGCGGCAAACAGCTATCCAGATCGAACACATGCTTGACCTGCTTGATCCGCTCGCTCACCGGCTGGCTGCATGCCACCCGGTATAGCAAATCGCGCAGCAGGTGTTCCGCCACCTTGGGCGAGGATTCGACAAGCTTGCGAATCTGCTGATCAATCTTGCCCAGCAACCGCTTGGCTTCGGCGTCGGGACTCAACCCCTTGTTGAGCAAACCTTCTATCAGCGCCCCCGCGGACCACCAGAAGGTGCGTTGCGCCGGCAAGCTCTGAGCTCGCTCGATGGCCAGCAATGCCACGCGCATCTCCTCCATCCCCGCCGGGTCGTCCGGCGTGCGAAGAAATTTAAGCAACCCCCTCTGAAAGCGCGCGCGCTCAGCCTTGGCCAGCACTTGCAGTTCGGCCTCGCTGACTGGCTTCGCATTGGCGTCCTTCGGTGCGCGCGCGGACAAATCCGGGAAAAACAAGTCGCTTTCGGCGAAACCCGAGGCATTACGTGCCTGGCGCAAACTTTTATAGACGGGGTAGAGCCTGAGCGGCACATCCGGCTCGCCATCAAGCAGACCGGAGAGATATTTGGAGAGCGCAGCAATGGCCTGGTTAACGACTTCGCTATTGGCGGCGGAGGAAGCAACCTCCTGCTTCTCCAGAGCGGCCACCAGTTTTTCGATTTCACTGCTAACTCGCGCGGCCCCATCCAGGCCGACCATCATGATGGCCCCGTTCACCTGATGCAGGTGGGTCAGGCAATAGCGTAGCGGGGAAAGATCGCCGGGGTTGCCAAAGAAACCCGCCAGGTTCTGCCTGGCTTGGTCCAGCGCCTGGTCGATTTCGCCTTTGACCCAGGTCAGTGGGCCGATGTCCAACTCGGTGGCCATACTCTTCGGTTACCTATGCAAGTTTGAAGCCCGCCACCGAGCCTTTCAGCTCGGTAGCCAGTTCGGTCAACTGACCCACGGAAGCGGCGGTCTGCCTGGTACCGTCCGTGGTCTGGTTGGTAATGTCCTGAATATCCTGCATGTTCGTTGCCACTTTGCCAACGGCCTCCGCCTGTGCCTGGGTCGCCCTGGAAATGGTGTCGATCAGATCCGCCAGGCTGCGCGTAACCCGCTCGATCTCGGACAGGGCCTGGCCCGCCGCATCCGACAACTTGGCGCCTTCCACCACACCCTGGGTACTCTGCTCCATGGCTGCCACCGCATCGTGGGTATCGGTCTGAATGGTCTTCACGATCGCGCCGATCTGCTTGGTTGCCTCGCCCGAACGCTCCGCCAACCGCTGCACCTCTTCCGCCACCACCGTGAAGCCGCGTCCCGCCTCACCGGCGGAAGCAGCCTGAATCGCCGCGTTCAGCGCCAGAATGTTGGTTTGTTCGGTAATGTCGGAAATCAGTTCCACGATCTCGCTAATCTCCTGGGAGCTTTCACCCAGCCGCTTGATCCGTTTCGCTGTTTCCTGAATCTGGCCGCGAATCTCGTTCATGCCGGCAATCGAGTTCTGCACCGCCACGGCACCCTTGTCCGCAGCCTGCAGGGATTGCTGCGCCACTTTCGCCGACTCGGCGGCGTTGGCCGACACCTCGTTAATGGAGTCTGCCATCTGCAACACCGCCGTACTGGTTTCCTCAATTTCACGCGACTGCTTTTCCGAAGCCTGCAGCAGATGCTCGGAGGTGCCCTGCGCCTCCTGTGAAGCCCGTGCCACTTGTTCTGTTGCCTTGTTTACCCCCACCACCAGCGAGCGCAACTCGTCGATCGCGTAGTTGATCGAGTCGGCAATAGCGCCGGTGATATCCTCGGTCACTCGCGCCCTCACTGTCAGGTCGCCTTCCGCCAGATCGCCCATTTCATTGAGCAGCCGCAGAATCGCCTCCTGGTTCCGTTTGTTTTCCTGCTCGCTGATGGCCGCCTTCCGCTTGGCGTCATCCAGCAACACCTTGGCGAACAGCACGGCGAACGATAATGCAAGACTACCGAAAATGACGGTCAGCAACGCTTCCAGCAAGCCACTGCTGGCATTCCTGTTGTAACTCTCAGTCAGCTTTTTGGAGAAGTCCAGCATCTTGTCGCCGTCCTTGAACAGGAAGCGCTGGGCCTCCTTGGCCGCCGCCAGTCCCTGGACGTTTTGCAGTGTCTGATCGACATGCTTGGCGAAATCCTTGAAGGTTGCGTCGATATCACCCAGCATTTCGCGCGCATCCGGGTCTTTGACCGGGCTCAGCAACATGCCGCCGCTCCCGTTTTCCAGGCCGGCCATGATATTGCGGAAGATGGCGAGGCTTCTGCCTTGCAGAAAGGGTTCGTCGAGATCGGCATCGCTTCCCGACAGCAACAGAACGTTGGCATTTTTCGCAACCCGCTGGGTCAGCATCCCCAACTGTCGGGCGGCGGAAACCTCCCGCACGCCCGCGCCTGACTGAATCAGCTGGCCGGCCAGCAGCTCGGTAAGTTCGAGCAAGGCCGTGTTGCTGGTGTTAACCCCGGCAACGTTATTGCTCAGGTTGATCAGGTTTTTTTCCTGGGAAGCAATCTGCCCGACATCCTTGCGCATCTTGCTCCATAGCGTATTGATCTCTTTCAGCGCCGGCTGAACGACGGCCGGCGAGGCGGGTACGCCGGCGCCGCCCTGCAACAGGGTTTTAATGTGGGCGGAAAATTGATGCTCGGCTTCTTTCAACTGGGCAAAAGCGATTGGGCTACCCTGCGCCGCTTGCTGTGCACCCTTCGCTATCCGTTGTGACAACATCTGCATTTCTGTCGAAATGCTCGTATGCTGTTTCAGGATATACAGGTTCGCGCCGTACCAGATCAGCGGAGAAAAGGAGAAAAGCACAGCAATGGCCCACGCGCCACCCAGTATCTTCAACTGCTGTTTCAAAGGTTTTTCGCCGATAAGCGGCAGTGGCTGCCCCGAATCACCGGCCATCTTCTGGAGCCCTTTCAGCACCAGGGCAGTATTCAGCCCCGACTTCGTGGTTGGTCCGGTCGGAGCAGCCTGTCCGGGCTTTCCCTTGAAAAGATTGAAACTTGGCAACTTGAATCCCATGCTTAAATCTCCATCCCTAGTTTTATTTGCCACTCACAGAATGATCATTCATAGCGCCGCCGAACAACCCTTATGACAGGCCCACGTTCAAGAACTGGGCGTGCCTGGTCAACACCTGCATGTTCAGTTCCTGCCACCGCTGTCCGGTTTCATCATGGTATTCGGCAGCAACCCAGGGCGGAGCCTCCCCTTGTATTTCCACCCGTTGCATTTTCTCGGGATTGCGCAATCCCAGCATGCGACTGACGACGATTCCGCAATTGACAGAAAATTTCTGATGAACCAGAAGCAGGCGGCAATCCACGCCGAATTGCGTTGGCACGCCACCGAGAAAATGGGAAAAATCAACGATGCCATAGAGATTGCCGCGAAAATTCGCCACGCCGCAAAACCATGCCTGCGCCAGGGGAACGGACGTCAACTTTGGAATAGGCAACGCCTCGCTGATATCGGAAAGATTGACCAGCCAGAATTGCGAGCCAATCTGGACACCCAGCTTGGAGGGGCTGGCCGTATCGCTAGATGCCAAGCTCTGCAGCTTGGCCATCACGCTCTCCTGAAATTCTCGCAGGCTGATTTTTCTTGCCATCTGCTACCCTTGTAAGCCGTAGGAGCCTGTCGGACTCATGATGAATCGGCTGCAAACCCGCCTGGGCGGTCCATATTTCGCCGCTTTTTTGGTCAATAGAACGACTATTGACCTGCAAAACCAGCAAAATCTGTCCTCACCCAGCCGAGTTTTCGCTTCGATCCCCATAAATCCAACAGGCTCCCAAGCAACGTACGGAGACATGGAGATCAACCGAGCGCCGTAATTTTTTTCAGCAGCTCGTCCTGATTCACCGGTTTGACGATGTAATCCTTGGCGCCCTGCCGCATTCCCCATACCTTATCGGTTTCCTGCCCCTTGGTGGTACACATGATGACAGGAATATCCTTGGTTTCATCATCCTTGGAGATTGCCCGTGTCGCCTGGAAGCCATTCAGGCCCGGCATCACCACATCCATGATGATCAAGTCGGGCTTTTCCTGCTTGGCTTTGGTGATTGCCTCCTCGCCACTTTCGGCGGTAACCACCTGATACCCCTGTTTACTCAGCAAGCCACCAAGGAAAAATCTTTCGGTAGGTGAATCGTCCACGACCATAATCTTATTGATAGCCATTTGCTCCCTCTCTAGCTGACACTGCGTTGGGCCATGTACTGACCCACGGTTTTAAGCAGACTTTCCTTGGTAAAAGGTTTGGTCAAATATTCATCGGATCCCACCATCCTGCCGCGAGCGCGGTCGAACAAACCATCTTTGCTGGATAGCATGATAACGGGAGTGGCTTTGAATTTTGGGTTTTTCTTGATCAGCGCACAAGTCTGGTAGCCATCCAGGCGCGGCATCATGATGTCAACGAAAATGACATCGGGTTGATGATCGGCAATCTTGGATAGAGCGTCAAACCCATCTTCTGCGAGGATAACCTCACACCCGGCCTTCACCAGAAAAATCTCGGCGCTGCGGCGTATGGTGTTGCTGTCATCAATCACCATCACCTTGGCGCCCGCAATGGTTTGTGTTTCTCCGCTCACTCGTATCCTCCAGGCTTTTCTTTACAGGCAAATCCACCCTGTCCCGGAATGGTATCAGCCTTTGAGGCTATCTTGATAGACACTATTTTCGACCATTGTATAATAAATTCTTTTCAGGCAAAGCGCCTTGTCATAACTCCTTCGGCAAAATGCCGGGAATCTCCCCATCAATTTAGGTTAAGATACTGTCTTTCGATCAACCCCTACCCTCGTAGGCACCACCCGATTTTTTCCGGCATGACAACGTCCGTACTCATGGCAAACACTCGTGAAACACCCCCGATCGTCCTGACTTTTGCCGCTTCCGATCCGAGTGGCGGCGCCGGCCTGCAGGCTGACATCCTGACCTTATCCAGCATGGGATGCCATCCCCTGTCGGTGGTCACCGCCATCACGGTGCAAGACACTCTGGGCGTGGAGGACGTGATGGCCATGGATGCCGAATGGGTTGCCGACCAGGCGCGCTGCGTACTGGAAGACATGCCGGTGGGGGTATTCAAGGTTGGCCTGATCGGTAGCGTGGAAAATGTTGCCGCCATCGCCGAGGTGGTCGCTGATTACCCGGATATACCGCTGATCCTGGATCCGGTGATCGCCTCCGGCCGGGGAGACGAGCTGGCTGGCGACGACATACTCACTGCCTTGCAGGAAATGCTCATCCCCCAGACCACCTTGCTCACGCCCAACAGCCTGGAAGCAAGGCGTATCGCACAGCTCGATGACGACGAGGGCGACGCCGAACCCGATCTCGCCGAATGCGCCCGGCGCATCATCGAGATGGGCTGCGAATTCGTGCTGATCACCGGCACCCATGAAAATACCCCCCAGGTGGTGAACACGCTCTACGGCGAAAGCGGCGTGTTGCGCAGCGACAGCTGGCCGCGCCTGCCAGGCAGCTACCACGGTTCGGGTTGCACCCTGGCTTCGGCGATCGCCGCCTCGATCGCCCACGGCCTGGATATTCCGGAAGCGGTGAAGGAAGCACAGGAATTCACCTGGCAAGCCTTGAAAGCCGGTTTCCGCCCGGGCATGGGGCAACACATTCCCGACCGTCTTTTCTGGGCACGCGAGGAAGAAGATGCCGCCCGCGGTTAGCGGCCTTTATGCCATCACCCCGGAATGCGCCGACACCGAAAGTCTGGTGCGCCAGGTCAGGCAAGCCTTGTCAGGCGGTGCTCACCTGGTGCAATACCGCAGCAAGGGGGGCGATGTCGCATTGCACCACGAGCAGGCCAGCGAATTGCTGGCGCTGTGCAGGCAGTTCCATGTGCCGCTGATCATCAATGACGACATTCGCCTCACCGACCTGACCGGTGCGGACGGAGTGCATCTGGGCAAGGACGACGGCGGCGTGCGTGAAGCCCGGCTGATCCTCGGCCCGGATAAAATCATCGGCGTGTCTTGCTATAACGACTTGCAACGGGCACTCGATGCCGAAGCCCATGGCGCGAATTATGTCGCCTTCGGCAGTTTCTTCCCGTCGCCGACCAAACCCGGCGCGGCTGCCGCATCGTTAACTCTGTTGCACGAAGCGAAGCGCAGCCTGAACATCCCTGTCGTCGCCATCGGCGGCATCAGCGCGGATAACGTCACCTCCCTGATCGAAGCCGGCGCCGACGCCGTGGCGGTAATCTCCGCGCTATTCGACAGCGACGATATCGGGGCAACCGCCAGCCGCTTTGCCGTGTTATTCGAAAAATCAATCCCCCATACATTGCACTAAGGTAATGACCATGACCTCACGCAACCAGCAGCTTTTCGAGAAATCACTCCAGTTCATCCCCGGCGGCGTCAATTCTCCGGTGCGGGCTTTCGGTTCGGTCGGCGGCACCCCGCTGTTTTTCAAGCGCGGCGCAGGCGCCACCGTCTGGGACGAAGACGGCCAGGCGTATATCGATTACGTCGGTTCCTGGGGACCGATGATCCTCGGCCACGCCCACCCCGAGGTGGTCAAGGCGGTGCAGGAAACCGCCGCCAATGGCTTGAGTTTCGGCGCGCCCACCGCGCTTGAGCTGGAAATGGCCGAGACTTTGTGCTCACTGCTGCCCAGCATGGATCAGGTGCGCCTGGTCAGCTCCGGCACCGAGGCCACCATGAGCGCCATCCGCCTGGCGCGGGGCCACACCGGCCGCTCCAAGATCATCAAGTTCGAAGGCTGTTACCACGGCCACGCCGACTCGCTGCTGGTCAAGGCCGGCTCTGGCGCACTCACCTTCGGCCAACCCAGCTCCAGCGGGGTGCCGGCAGAAACCGCGGCGCATACCCTGGTACTGGCCTACAACGACAGCGCAGCACTGGCGGAAACCTTCAGGAAAATCGGCAACGAAATTGCTGCGGTGATCGTCGAGCCGGTTGCCGGCAACATGAACCTGGTCGCGCCCAAGCCCGAGTTCCTCAAGGCGCTGCGCGAACTGTGCACCCAACATGGTAGCGTGCTGATCTTCGACGAAGTGATGACCGGCTTCCGCGTCGGGCCGAAGTGCGCCCAGGGACTGTTCGGCATCGTTCCCGACCTGACCACGCTCGGCAAGGTGATCGGTGGCGGCATGCCAGTCGGGGCGTTCGGCGGCCGTCGTGACATCATGCAGAAGCTCGCTCCGCTCGGCCCCGTCTACCAGGCCGGCACCCTGTCCGGCAACCCGGTGGCGGTGGCGGCCGGGCTGACTACGCTCAGGCTGGTGCAGGCACAGGGCTTCTACGACAAACTGGCCGCAGCAACCCGCAAGCTGATCGATGGCTTGACCGCAGCGGCCAATAAGCATGGGGTGACTTTTTCGGCTCAGTCCGTTGGTGGCATGTTCGGCGTCTACTTCCGCGCCACGCCCCCGACCAGCTATGCCGAAGTGATGGAATGCGACAAGACCGCCTTCAACCATTTCTTCCACGCCATGCTGGGAAAAGGCATCTACCTTGCACCTTCCGCATTCGAGGCAGGATTCGTTTCCGCTGCTCACACCGACGTGGAAATCGGGAAAACCTTGCAGGCCGCAGACGAAGTTTTTGGGGAAATGTCCCGGCGGTGACAGTTCAGGCTTTCTGATCGCCTCTATGCATGGCCGCTCTGCTTATAAATCGGTGCAGCAGCGGCCATCGCCAGACACCAGGCGGCAAACGCCACCCACACCATGATGCGGGAAATTCACGGCAAGGGTTGAAAGTCTGCCCTCCAGCCCGAGCCGGAGACCGGCTTAGAGGCACTTGCCGAGCTGAACAACCCTGCTCCAGAGTAGGGTATGGAATCAGGCAGAGGGTTAGCCGGATTGTGACATAACCCCCTTGAATTCAAACTCTGCACGCCACACATAGCCTATCTGACTATAGTATTTTACCCTCGAACTCCGATACAATTAAACTTAGTCTAAATTGAGGAATGCACCATGCGTCCGGCCCAACTTTCCACCATCCTGGATCGCGAATTTCTGAGCGCCCGGGAAGGGCATCACACCCCCGTCATGCTATGGGGGCCACCGGGCGTGGGCAAATCCCAGATCATCGCCCAGGTTGCTGCACGCCACGGGGTGCCGATGATCGACATCCGCCTGTCGCAAATGGAGCCCTCCGACCTGCGCGGCATCCCGTTTAGAATCGATGATCGCGTTGAATGGGCCATCCCCTCGATGCTGCCCGATGCCAAAAGGCACGGCCTGCAAGGCATCCTGTTTCTGGATGAAATCACCTCGGCACCGCCCAGCGTTTCCGCCGCTGCCTATCAACTGATTCTCGACCGCCGCCTGGGTGCCTACCAGATCCCGGAAGGCTGGGCCATCTTCGCCGCCGGCAACCGCCAGGGCGATCGCGGCGTCACCTATACCATGCCGGCGCCGCTGGCCAACCGTTTTTCCCATTTCGAGGTCGAGGCCAATCTCGACGACTGGGTCGCCTGGGCCTACGCCAACCACATCGATGAACGCCTGATCGGTTTTCTGCGCTTCCGTCCCGAATTGCTGTTCGATTTCAACCCGGCGCACAACCCGGTTGCCTTCCCCAGCCCGCGTTCCTGGGAATTTGCCCACCGCGCCCTGCAAAAATTCGGTGACCACCCCGAGCTATTGCTGCCCACTCTGCAAGCTTGCGTCGGACCGGCAGCCGGACTCGAACTCAACGCCTTCATCGAGAACCTCGACCGCATGCCGGACCTGGATGCGATCCTGCGTGGCGAGGAAGTCGCCGTGCCGCGCGAAGTGGACCTGCAATACGCCGTCGCCTCGGCCCTGGTGGGGCGCGCCATTCGCGCCAAGGGCAGCGCCGATGCCCGCGCTATTCATGGCCACATCCTCGACTACGCCAGCCGTTTTCCGCTCAAGGAAATGGGCATCATGCTGGTGTCAGACATGCACCGCGCCATCGGCCAGCCTTTGTTCGCCGTGCCGCAGTTCGCCAAGTGGGCGAACGCGGTGGCCGATTTGATGCTGTACGAGATGTGATTTTGAAAAAAACCATTCACCACGAATTACACGAATGTTCACGAATTAACACGAATGAAACACCCCTCAACATCGGTTCATTCGTGTTAATTCGTGGCCTTTATTCGTGTAATTCGTGGTTATTGCTTTTCCCTCGTGGTTAACCATTCATGGCAGAAATCGAAACCAAGCTGGCTGCCGCCCGCACCCGGCTGATCCTGGACAAACCCTTTCTCGGCGCCCTCGCCCTGCGCCTGCCGATGGTCGCCGCCAACCCGAAGTGGTGCCGCACTACCGCCACGGATGCCCGCAACTTCTACTATAACCCGGAATACATCGCAGCACTGAGCCTGGACGAGACCCAGTTCGTACTGGCGCACGAAGCGCTGCACTGCGCGCTGTCCCACTTCGCGCGGCGCCAGCATCGCATCAAGCAGCGCTGGGATGTCGCCTGCGACTTCGCCATCAATCCCCTGCTGATCAAGGATGGCCTCAAGGCACCGCCCGGCGCCCTGGTTCTGGATCTTTACGAGGGCATGACCGCCGAAGAGATCTACCCCTGCATAGCCGAGAACAACACCGATGAACCGATGGATCAACACATCTATGACGGCGAGGACATAGACCCGACCAGCAGCGGCCAGCAAAAGGGGGACGAGCAGCGCGAAGGCGGCCAGGGTCAGCAATCCGATCAGCAGAACCAGTCCCAGTCCGGCGGCAGTTCGCAGGGCCAACAGAAGGACGACCAATCTGGCGGCGCCCCTCAACCCAAGCCGCTGACTGCGGCGGAACGTGAAGGCCTTGCCTCACAGTGGCAGCAGCGCCTAGCAGGAGCTGCCCAGCAGGCGCAGCAGGCCGGCAAACTGGGCGGACTGCTGGCGCGCATGGTGGGCGAACTGATGCAGCCAAAGCTGCCCTGGCGCATGCTGCTGGCCCGCTACATGACCCAGGTTGCCCGGGATGATTACAGCTATATGCGTCCTTCGCGCCGCGAGGGGCAGATGATCCTGCCCTCCCTGAGGAGCACCCAGGCTGATATCGTGGTCGTGCTCGACACCAGCGGCTCGGTCAACAGCGAGGAGTTGAACGAGTTTCTGGCCGAGATCGACACGCTCAAAGGCCAGTTGCGTGCCCGGGTCACCCTGCATGCCTGCGACACCGCCCTGGCCGAAGGAGGTCCGTGGGTCTTCGAACCCTGGGAGGAATTCAAGCTGCCCAGGGAATTTCAGGGTGGGGGTGGCACCGACTTCCGGCCGGTATTCGAATGGGTCGAGCAACAGGGGCGAACGCCCGACATGTTGCTGTATTTTACCGACGCCGAGGGCGACTTCCCCCGATCAGAACCTCATTACCCCGTCATCTGGCTGGTCAAAGGCAAGGCGCCGGTGCCATGGGGACAACGCATTCAGTTGAATTGAAAAACTTTACCGCGGAGGCGCAGAGGCGCAGAGAAAAAACCATATGTTAAGGCTTAAAGCATCATCACCAGTCGGGTGAAGCAGCAGTTTTCAGTAAAAACATGGTTCCTCTGCGCCTCCGCGCCTCTGCGGTTCAATTGAGTTTTTAAGGTTTATCTATGTCCGAACTGACACCCGAAGACGCCCTGCGTCTCAACGTACTGCTCGCCGGAGAAATCCAGGCCATCCGCATCGATGAAGCCAACATGACGGTGCTCGGCCTGTCCCCGCGCGGCGAAGCTGCGGTCAAATTGCATCCGGTCGGGCGCAGCGACCAGTACCTGCGCCGGGTGCGCGAACTGCTCGCGGGCCACGCCATCGGCTCGCCGGGCGGCTATCCGGTCTATATCCAGCGCTGGACGCGCATGGGGCAGGCGCGCGACAAGGGACTGGACCGCCTGCTGCTGCTCGGCGAACCCGAGGCGGTAGTGTCAGTCGCCTATTCCAACGGCCTCACCGACGAACTGGCGCGTTGCGCCTGGTGGGCCATGCCGACCGCCGACAACGCCCGGCGCATGCTGGAGAGGGAATGCGTCGTACAAGGGCAAATGGGCAAAATTCTGGCGGATTACCTGATCGAACATCTGCCCTTCGAAAACGAACCCCATATCATCATCGACACCGTGCGGATCGTGCTCCAGCCCGGGTTGACCGATGCTGCTGCCCGACAGCGCCTGTGGAAGAAGGCGGCCTACGACAATGCCTACTACATCGGCTTTCTCGAGCGAATGCCGGACGATCTGCCGGAACAGCGCACGCCACGCTCCGATTGGGAGGCCCAGCGGGCAAAACTGACACCGCTAATCGAGCAGGGCAATACTTACGCCCGCCAGCTGGAACGACTGCTATCCGGGTCGGGGCAAGCCTTCCTCCAGACTAGCGAGGAAGTGTTGCGTCGCCCGGAAAACCAGGATGTAGTCGTCGCCCTGTTGAACGCGGTGGCAGCCTATTTCTCAGCGGTGCGGCCGGAGTTCGGCCACCATGAAAGCTCGGTCGAGGCTGCCCTTGCCCATGCCGAAGCACTCTGCGCCGGTCACGAACAGCTGGTGAAAATACGGGAACTGCTCAACACGGTGCCGGAGTTGGCAGAAGAAATACGGGCGATGGTTGCACTGGCCGGCATGGGCGCAGAAGTAGCGACACCGGTGCTGGCGCTTACCACCGCCTCCGGCACCTTGATGCGCAAAAAGCTGGAACCCGTGATCAACCCCATCCTGCAGCTGTTTGCCGCACTCCGAGGCCAGCCTTTCACAGCCACCACCCCGAGGCGGCGGCGCTAATTCCGGGAATAAATCACTGCCTGGCGGCGCTGCGCTCCGGCATGGACAGCCGGGACATATAATCCACCACCGCTTCCATGTCCGCATCGGTGTAATTCTGCACCACCTTCACCATCTTGGGGTTGGCGTTCCTGCGCTTGCCGTCGCGGATATTCGCGATCTGGCGCAGCATGTACTTGTAATGCTGCCCCGCCAGGACAGGGTAAAACTTCTTCTCGTTGCCCTCGCCGTTTTCGCCGTGGCAAACTTGGCAGTCGTTCTTGTACAGCTCCTTGCCGCGCGCCAGGCTGGTGCCCGGACCCTTGCCGTTGTCGTGCGGAATTTTCATGTTCTGCAGGTAAATGGCGACGTCGGCGATTTCCTGCACGTCGATGATATGCTTGCCGGCGAACGGGAACATCTTCGGGTTTTCTCTGCGGCCATCGCGCACGTCGGCCATCTGCTTGATCAGCACGGTGGCGTGCTGGCCCGCCAGCTGCGGATAGGTGCCGTCCGGCAGCCCGGCGCCGTTCGGCTTGTGGCAGCCCTGGCAAACACGGTAGGCATTGCGGCCGCGCTCGGTATCACCCTTCAATTTGAGAATTTCGGCCTTTTCGCCGGCCGGTTCATTCCAGATATAGTCCTTGGATTCGATCCCCGGCGCCTTGGGCTGCTGGGGCACGCCGGCCAGAGCAGGGACTGACTGTGCCACAGTCAAAGCCAGCGCGAGGAAGCAAAGTTTTTTCATTATTGATTTCCTTGTATACCATTCCGCACGGGCTCTTGTCCTATACGACCCGAAGGGGGTGTTCCAGCCTATTTTAATTGGACGCCAGCAAGATATTCCGCCACGGCCTTCATTTCCTGCTCCGTCATTTTAGCCGTGACGGACTGCATCGCCAGCCCCTTGTCGTTATCGCGCTCGCCGGTATTGAAACGCTTCAGCTGCAAAAAAGTGTACTCGGTATGCTGTCCGGCGAGGTGGGGGAAAAAACCATAACCGGAGGCATCCGGCTCGTGGCAGCCGGCACAGGCCGGCACGCCGGCATCCGGGTTGCCGTCCATGTAAATCTTTTTCCCCTGGGCCACCAGGGCAGGGTTCTTGACCACGCCGGGCTTGGCTTTCTGGCCTGCATAATAGAGAGAAAGGTTGGCCATGTCATCGGGCGTCAGGTTCGCCACCATGCCAGCCATGATCTCGTTTTTGCGCTTGCCCGCCTTGAAATCCTTGAGCTGCTTGAGGAGGTACTCGGGCTGCTTGCCCGCCAGCTTGGGAAATTCAGGGTTGGTCGGCTCGGTGCCGTTGCCATCGACGCCATGGCAGGCCAGGCAGACTTGGGAGGCGATCTGCTTGCCCTTTTCCGGGTCACCCTTGAGGGGGGCCGCTGCCGCGACGCAGGAGACTGCCGCCCCCGCCAGCATTGCTGTCATCACCACGAATTGCTTCACGCTTCATCTCCTTGATACATGGCACTCCGGCCTGCCGCATATTCGCGGTTTGCTTGATTTCCAAGGCAAACGATTAAATATGTAGATTCAATGCACGTACTTTAACGTGCGTGCAGACAAAGCATGTTGACATATGTCAACCAAGTTACTTTTGTTTCCTATAATGTCCCGTAGGAATGCAAGCCGGAAAGAAACATGTTTACGCCGAGAAACGCAAACGCCGTGACCACCAGCCCCACCACTGCCCACCATGCCAGCAGCGCGCCGCGCAAGCCTTTCACCAGCCGCATATGGAGCCAGGCAGCGTAATTCAGCCAGACGATCAGCGCCCAGGTTTCCTTCGGGTCCCACGACCAGTAGCCGCCCCAGGCTTCCGCCGCCCACATCGCGCCGAGAATGGTGGCGATGGTGAAGAAAGCGAAACCGATCGCGATCGCCTTGTACATCACATCGTCGAGCACTTCCAGCGCCGGCAGGCGGCTCGCCAGCAGGCCTTTGTGCACCAGCAGGTAAGCCACCCCCACCATGGCAGCCAAGGCGAATGCCCCGTAGCCGACGAAGTTGGCGGGCACATGGATTTTCATCCAGTAGGATTGCAGAGCCGGCACCAAGGGCTGAATGTGATGCGCTTCGCGGCCAAAGGTGTACCACAGCAGGAAGGCGACCGCGGCGCTGATGACCGGCAGCACGAAAGCGCCGAGCTGGCGGTTCTGATAGTACTGCTCGTAGTACAGGTAAAGCAGCGCGGTGATGATGGAAAACAGAATGAACACTTCATACAGGTTGCTGAGCGGGATGTGGCCGACATCGGCGCCGATCAGGTAGGACTCGTACCAGCGCACCATCAGGCCGATCAGCCCCATCGCTGCGGCGCTCCAGGTAATGCCGGCGGAAACGCGGTTGGCGAAGTCGGAGCGCGTCGCCAGGCCGAGCCAGTAGCCTGCCGTGGCCATGACGAACAGCGCGCTCATCCACATGATGGCGGACTGGCTGGCGAACAGGTATTTCAGCCAGAACGACTGGCCGGCGCGGGCCAGTTCGCCGTGATACTGGCTGACGCCGAACAGGGAGAGCGCCGCGACCACGGGCAACAGAACGCGTATCGGCTTCCAGAACCAGCCCAGGCCGATGAACGAGGCGGCCGTCAGGAACAGGATGCCTTGCTCGTAGGCGTCCATATCGCTGCCGTACAGGCTGTAGGCATAGACGCTGCCTGCCACCAGGGCCGCGGAATAAACCCAGTCGAACCCGCTCAGGCCACGGAAAAAAGCGGGGCGCCGATAACCCCCTTGTATCGCTTCCATCGTTATCCTTTCAGCAACTCGGCCAGGTTTTGCTTGTGCCGGTTGAATTCATTCTCGAAATCCAGGGTCTTGCGGTTGCTCGACATGGCAAACAGCACTTCACCCGGTTGCCCCTGATGCTCCGGTTTGACCAGCAGCCAGATGCGGCGTTCCCGGATATAGAACATCGCGAATACGCCCAGGATCAGCAGCACCGAGCCGGTATAGACGATGTTTTTGCCGGGTGAACGGGTCAATTGCAGGCCGCTGGCCTGTACTTCCTCATAGCCGGTCAGTTGCAGGTAGACGGGCCCGCCATAGGCGTAACTGTCATTGATCGCATTCAGGCTGTCGCGCACGAATTGCAGCGTTTGCGCGTTGACCGGTGCGGGCTTAAGTCCAGCCCGCTCGCGCGACATCTGATAGGCCCCGAGCAGGGCGTGCTCCAGCACCTTGAGATAGGTTGCGGCCGCCTTTTCCTGCTCGGCCTTCGCCACCGAGCTCTCGATGAGTTTGGCGAGCGCATCGAAACCACCATGGGCGAATAGGTCCACCACTTTCACCGTGCTCTCCGTCAGCTTCGCACGCAACGCCTCGTTGCCCGCCTCCTCCCGCATCGCCTCCGCCGCAAACCGGCGCGCGATTTGTGGGTAAAGCGACGGGTCGAACAGCATTGCGCGCAAACGCATATACCCCTCGATCCCGTCATTTTCATCCACCGGGAAGCGCAGGTAACGGAACGGCTCGTTGGGCGCACTACGCACCCCGCTCACCAGATAGCGGACACCGTCGATCGCCAGCGGCTGCATGTAGTTGTGGTACTCCCGGGCTTGGCCCTGGGCATCGCGAATTTTGTACTGGTAGCTGGGTCCGACGTTGTGCACCCGCTTCCTGGGCGCCGAAGAGGCCGCCTCGCCGAGCACGCGAGAGGCCTTCTGCCAGAAATCCGGCGACCTCCCTTCAGGCGCCGGCTCTTCGCCGGTGTCCTGGACATTGAACACCTTGAACTCGGTAATTTCGACGGAATACTGCGCCTCGCCGTTGGCAAGACTGGAGCTCTGACTCACCACGCCGTTGAAGGGAAAGGGGGTGGCGGTCGGCGCAAACAGGTTCCAGCCATTCATGGAAAGCTTCGAGCCGCCATCGCCGAAGCTCGCCTGATAGATGGCGACGCCTTTGTAGATGATGGGGTGATTCACCGACACGGTGCCCTCGAACGCCTTATCGGAATCCCGGTCGGCAATGACGATGTCGCTTTCGAAGGATTTCGGCTGGCCGGTAGCGTAGTGTTCGATACGGAATTTCTTGAGGCGGATGCGGAAGGGCAAATCCTGCACCAGATAGCCGTCGGCAACATTCAGGTAAACGACGTCCGCCGCCCCCCCTTCCGGAATCGAAATGCTGCCGCGAAACGAGAGATTGGCCGGGGAAAGGCGGCTGAGCGCGGGAACCCGGTCAACCGGCAGATCGCGGGTTTCGATTTTCTTGTAGCCCAGCAGCTCTTGCACCTTGAGCGGGATGTTTCCGTCGATCAGGCCGCCGAGGCAAATAATCACGATGGCGCCGTGGGTCAGGATGTAGCCCAGGCGATTGTAGCTGCCGGCCTTGGCGGCGATCAGCACGGACTGTGCGTCTTCGACACCGAGCTTGAAACGGTAGCCCTGGCCGGACAAATACCCGGTCAAGCGCTGCCGCATTGCGGCGGGCGCCATTTCCGCCGGGAACGTAGCCTGATGGACGAAACCGCGCAGTGAAGATTCGGCGGCATGCTCCCGGAAGGAGCGGATTTCGTGCAGCATGCGCGGCACCTGCCGGTAGATGCAGGCGCTGACGGAAAGCACCAGAAAGGTCAGGATGCCGAGGAACCAGCTGGCATGATAGACGTCGTACAGCCCCAGCACCGCGAAGGCTTTGAACCAGAAGGGGCCCAGCTCGATCAGGTAATTCGAATAGGGCTCATTCTGCTTCAACACCGTGCCGATGACCGAGGCAATCGCCAGCACGGTCAGCAGGCTGATGGCGAACCGCATTGAACTCAACAGCTCATAAACGGCTCTGGAAAACGGTGTGCGCATTGCTTGCATGGGTATTCTCAACTGACAAAAAAGGGTGACTTGCGCCACCCTTTCTCTTATTGCCGTCTGATTTTGATCAGAGAATCAATTTAGTGCAGCCCGGTAATATATTCCGCCACGGCTTTCATGTCCTTGTCGGACATTTTCATGGCGACCATCTGCATCATATTGCCAGGGTCGTTGGCGCGCTCGCCGGTGCGGAAATTCTTCAGCTGGGTTTCGATATATTCGCCATGCTGGCCGGCCAAGCGAGGGAACATCGTCGGGATGCCGGAACCAGCAGGGCCGTGGCAGCCGCTACAGGCCGGCACGCCCATCGCAGCCACACCACCACGATAGATTTTTTCACCTTGCGTTGCCAGCGCCTTGTCCTTGGCGGCGGCCGGCGCCTGCTTTTGCCCGCCAAAATAGGCCGCCAGGTTCTTCATGTCTTCCGGAGTAAGGGCCGCGACCATCCCCGTCATGATTGGATTCTTGCGTTCGCCCGATTTGAAGTTAGCCAGCTGCTTGTTAAGGTAATCAGGATGCTGGGATGCCAGTTTCGGATTGGCCGCAACCGGGCTATTGCCATCCGCACCATGACACGCAATGCAGACTGTATTGACGATCTGCTGAGCCTTCGCCGGGTCAGCCTTGGCTACCGTTTCCGCGTTTACCCCTGATGCGGCCATCAACCCGACAACCGCTGCCATCACCATGGCTTGTTTCATTGCTTGCTCCTTAAAAACCGTTGTATGGATTTACTAAAAATAACTTGGCATTCTATATCAAATTTGCCTTATCATGCCAGACTGAAAAAGGAACAACATGGCATTATTTCAAGAAGCACAGTTTTTTATCTCGGCGGACAAGCTCACCGACCTGCCGCCGCCCAGCGGCATCGAGATTGCCTTTGCGGGCCGCTCCAACTCGGGGAAATCCAGCGCAATCAACACTCTGGCCAACCGCAACCGCCTCGCATTTGTCAGCAAAACGCCGGGGCGCACCCAGTTGATCAATTTTTTCAGCCTCGGTAACGACCGCTTTCTGGTCGACCTTCCCGGCTACGGCTACGCCAAGGTGCCCGAGGCCATGCGCGTGCATTGGCAGAGCGTGCTGAGCCGCTACCTGATGGAGCGGGAATCTCTATACGGGCTGGTGCTGATTATGGATGCCCGCCACCCGCTCACCCCGCTGGATCACCAAATGCTCAACTGGTTTATCCCCACCTGCAAACCGGTGCATGTCCTGCTCACCAAGGCGGACAAGCTCAGCAAGCAGCAAGCCACGACCACTCTGCGCGCCGTTCGGGCGGAACTCGAGCGCACTTACCCAAACTGCACGGTTCAACTTTTTTCCAGCTTGAAACGGACCGGCCTCGACGAAGCGGAAGCGATGATAGGAAAATGGCTGTCCGCCTCCCAGGAGGATGCGGGGGCCGTTGTTGCGCATTGACGCAATCTGGCGACATTGATAATCTTTGGGGAAAAAAAACCCCCGGGTAAAGGGGAGTAAACCCGGGGGGACAAAACGCCTTAAAGGGGATTAAGGCACCCGCTCAGGGAGGAAAAGCGGGGGACGAAAGGGTTATCGTCCACTTGCTCAGAGTGGAATGGCTTGAATAAAGTTCCGCGCTTAACCCGGGTGTTTCATAGATTCGCGTGATGATCGCGCAGGATTTTGTTTTGTAGGGGGATTTTGTGAAAGAGTGGCGTAGTTATTCATACGCCCGACTGAACAAAATTTCCCTACGAAGCAAAAGACCAGCGAGGGCGCGCGAATTTATGAAACATCCGGGTTGACATAGATTTCAGCATTTTCGATGCAACACATAGTGAGTCCGCGCGATCCGCGGACTCCATCCTAAGAATAGGACTGGTATGCACGCTTTGGGCAAATATCCTCATAAACGCATGCGACGCATGCGGCACGACGAGTTTTCCCGTCGTATGATGCGCGAAACCCTGCTGACGCCGGCCGACCTTATTTACCCGGTGTTTGTCCTGGACGGCAATAGCCGCAGCGAGAAGGTTGCCTCCATGCCTGGGGTGATCCGGCAAACCCTGGACAAGCTTCTTCATCAGGCGGAAGAATGCGTCAAGCTCGGCATCCCGGCTCTGGCGATTTTCCCGGTGATCGATCTGCCCCTCAAAAGTCTGGATGCGGCTGAAGCACATAATCCAGAAGGCCTGGTACCCCGCGTGGTGCGCGCCCTGAAACAGCGTTTTCCGGAGTTAGGCATTATCACCGACATTGCGCTCGACCCCTACACCAGCCATGGCCAGGACGGGCTGATCGACGGCAACGGCTACGTTTTGAATGACGAGACCGTGGCTGTATTGGCAAAGCAGGCGCTCACTCACGCCGAGGCCGGCGCCGATGTGGTCGCCCCATCGGATATGATGGATGGACGCATCGGCGCGATACGCAACGCGCTCGATGCTCATAATCATATCCATACCCGGATTCTGGCTTATTCCGCCAAATACGCCTCGAGCTTTTACGGGCCGTTCCGCGACGCGGTCGGCTCCGCCGCCAATCTGGGGACGGGCAACAAATATACCTACCAGATGGATCCGGCCAACAGCGATGAAGCCCTGTGGGAAATCGGACTGGACCTCGAAGAAGGGGCCGATATGGTGATGATCAAGCCCGGCATGCCCTATCTCGACATCGTTCGACGCATCAAGGACACCTACCAGGCACCCACTTTTGTTTACCAGGTTAGCGGCGAATATGCCATGCTCAAAGCGGCCGCCCAGAATGGCTGGCTAGATGAGAAGGCCTGCGTGCTGGAGGCCTTGCTGGGATTCAAGCGCGCCGGCGCGGACGGGATCCTGACCTACTTTGCACTGGATGCGGCGAACTGGCTCAAGGAAAGCTAAATGGAGTGATGGTCGAAAGGTTTTCATCACCCATCACCCTACGAATTATTGCCGGTCCAGTTCCATGGCCCTTCTCTCCCGCTCCACTTTGATAATGTAACGCTGAATCATGGACTGCATATTGGCCGACAAGTTGACGAACTGACAGCCTGCCCGCCTGGTTTTCAACCCGTTTCTTAAAGTCACTTCGAACACGTTCCGTATTTCCAGGGTCGCCACAATATTGCCGATCTCGGGCAAAACCAGGCTGCATCCATTGAATATCATTCCCGGTTCAACGACAGCATCTGCCGGCGGGAGAACCACGCTCACTCCGCCGATGCTGATGTCTGCAACCACCATTTCAACCTTGCGCTGGCCTTCCATTAAGATGATACATTTCAACGGGTTGGCTATAGGCGTCGTCACCCGATAATATTCCCGCCGCTGCAGCTTGATCAATGACTTGGGAAGCTCGATCCTGAACACATCCCGGCCTTCGCGCCGGGCCTTTTCTATCCAGCGGCCGACAAACTGAACCTTGACCTTGTCATGGGCCGTAACGAAAATAATTTTTTCACTATCGAGAATTTTTTTGTTGAACACTTCGTTAGCGCCCAAATCCAGAAAAACAAGCTCCTCGTCCGGGTCTATGGCGATGATGGATGTCAGTATGAAACTTTCGCCGCGATTAAAATAAGCGCTTACCAGCTCGGTCTTTTCCATCGCTGCGCGAAGTATGTAGACAATCTCTTTCTTCCAGCTAACCGTAAAACTGCTGGCGTCGTCTTCGTCGGCAACCGATAAGCCCCGGGACGAATTTGGGGTGGGATTCACCATGTCGCCCCACTAGAAACTGCAGAAAGAATGTCATTTTGACACCCCGCAAGGATTGCCCATAAATTTATATGGCAAGAGTGCGGGCAGGAAGGCAATGAAGGTGTCATAAAATTTTAGCTCTAAGCTTTTAGAAAAACAAAAACGCAAAATCCTTTTACTATGCGCAGCAGGCAAAAGTGCACTTGAAAGTATAAGGGCATTATCCCTCTTCAAGCAATGCCTCGACCTGCCTGGCATGCGCGCGCGCATTTTTTTCAGCATGGCCGTGCGGAATTTGGCGTATGTCCTTCGTGGCAAAAACCGTAACATTAATTTCTGCGGGGCCCTCCCGCAAGGTAAAGACAGGAAGGGAGCGCTCTTCACCCCCGAAATGGAGATGTTTTTCGCCGCTTTTATAGGACATCTGCCTGGCCAGTAGAAACAATTCCACCTCCTTGGCGCTATCCGTGAACAACTGCAGGTTAATGTCCGAGTGGCGGGTCGCCGTGCCATTCAAAACCGAACCGGTAAGATAAGGATGGAACGGCTCCAGCAGGCGCATCGCCTTCAATGCCTGCTGCCGCAACTGACGCAAACGCACACTTTGCTCATCCCGCTGGTAAAGAGCCTGATAATCCCTTAAGGCTCGCTCCACTTCGTCATTATCAGGCAGGTTGTGGGTGTCCGGCGCACCTATCTGGCGAGCGGCCTTGTGCTTGGCCAAGGCATAATTCTGAAGACCGTCCTCCGCAAGAATGCGAGCCGCTTGGTGCGCAATTCGCTCACGCATTCGGAGATTCGCCGCTTTTTCTCTCTCCCGATACAGCTGGGCGGGCTTTTCTCCCAAGTCTTTAGGTAGGGTCATCCGGTCTTGGCAATTCAGAACAATTGATCCTTAACCTCTTCTGCAGACTTTCCGCCACCGCCAAAGAAGCCTTCGAATAAGCCGGTTTGCTCGGCCGGAATATTTTCCTGATAAAAATATTCTAAAATTCCCTCACTCCCTGCGGGAACACGGCGTCCGCTTTGTGGGTTGATCTTGACTGTCGCCACACCTTCCGGCACCACCAGATCTGTTTCCGGCACGCCTTTCAGCGCCTTGCCCATATAACCCATCCAGATCGGCAACGCCGCCTGCGCACCTGTTTCGGCTCCGCCCATGGAACGAGGCTGATCAAAGCCGATCCAGGCAATTGCCACCAGGCCCGGGCTGAAACCCGTGAACCAGGCATCCACCTGATCATTGGTGGTTCCGGTCTTTCCGGCGAGATCCTGACGCTTCAGTTGCATGGCGCGCGCACCGGTACCAAAACGTACCACATCGCGCATCATGGAAGTCATGATAAACGCATTACGCGCATCGATCGCGCGCTCAGCATCATCGCCAGCACGCTTGGGTTTGGCCTGCACCAGCAGAGTCCCGCGTGCATCGACAATCCGGTCGATCAAATAAGGCTGCGTACGGTAGCCCCCGTTGGCAAACACCGAGTAAGCCGCGGCCATTTGCATAGGGGTTACCGATCCCGCCCCTAGTGCCATAGTCAGGTAGGGCGGGTGCTTCTCTGGCGAAAAGCCGAAACGGGCGATGTAATCCTGTGCATACGATGGGCCGATAGACTGCAACACCCGGATAGAAACCAGGTTCTTCGACTTGGTCAGGGCGGTGCGCAATCGAATCGGGCCGGCATAATCACCCTCGAAATTTTTCGGCTCCCAGACCTGGCCACCGGTTTGGGCAGCATCCACAACGATGGGGGCATCATTGATGACGGTTGCGGCGGTCAAGCCTTTTTCCAGCGCCGCCGAGTAGATAAACGGCTTGAAGCTCGAACCCGGCTGACGCCACGCCTGTGTGACGTGGTTGAATTTACTGCGGTTGAAATCGAACCCTCCGACCAGAGCGTGAATCGCACCGTCCTGAGGCACCACCGAGACCAGCGCCGATTCGACTTGCGGCAGTTGTAAAATCTGCCACCCCACCTTGTCATCCTTCTGGACGCGAATCAGCGCCCCTCGGCGCAGCCGTGTTTTCGGGCTGGCATTGTCACTCAGGGTTTTAAGCACGAATTTCAGGCCTTCGTTGCTAATCTGGACAGTTTCACCCCCCTTGATGTAGCACTTTACCCGCTTCAAACCCGCCTCCAGAACGATCGCCGGCACCAGGCCGTTACTTTCATCCGCATCCGCCAAAGCGTCTTCCAGCAGTTCATCAAGATTTGCCGTTCTAACCGGCAGCTCAACAAAACCCTCCGGCCCACGGTAGCCATGGCGGCGGTCATAATCCAGCACGCCCTGGCGCAACGCCTGATAGGCGGCCTCCTGGTCCGCCTTGCGCAGCGTGGTGTAAACTTTCATACCGCTGCTGTAAATCGCCTCCTGATAGCGCTCGAACATCGCCTGCCTGACCATTTCCGCCGCATAATCCGCCTTGACCTCTGTATTATGCACTTCACGCTTCACCGCCAGAGGCTGCGCCAGAGCGGCCTGATATTCCGTATCGGTAATGTATTTGAGATCATGCATGCGGCGCAGGACATACTGCTGCCGAATTTTTGCCCGCTTCGGGTTAACCACAGGGTTGTAGCGCGAGGGCGCCTTGGGGAGTCCCGCCAGCATCGCAACCTCTGCCACGGTCAATCGTTCAAGCGGGCGCCCGAAGTAGGTCTGGGCAGCAGCGGCGAAACCATAGGCGCGCTGCCCCAGATAAATCTGGTTAACATAAAGTTCGAGGATTTGGTCCTTGGATAAATAGTGTTCGATTTTCAGCGCAAGCAGCGCCTCGCTGAATTTGCGAGTCAGCGTTTTCTCTCCGGACAGGAAAAAATTTCGCGCCACCTGCATCGTAATCGTGCTCGCGCCTTCCCGGGCGCCGCCAGCGGTCAGATTCGCCAGGGCTGCGCGCACCACCCCCATGTAATCCACCCCGCCATGACTATAGAACCTGTCGTCCTCTGCAGCCAGAATCGCTAGCCGCATCGGCTTGGGCACGTCCCCAATCTTGATCAGCGCACGCCGCTCCTCGCCAAACTCGCCAATCAACGCGCCCTCCGCGGTATAAACGCGCAGCGGGATTTTGGGCCGGTAATCGGTCAGCACCTCCAGCGAAGGGAGGTCAGGGTAGGCCAGAATTCCCGCCAGCATGATCGCAGCAGAAAAAATAAGGCCTAAGGCCGAGAAGGCCAACAGCGGATATCGCCACCAACGTGAGTTCATCAAACGCTTTCTAACTTTAATTTAATATCAGAGCCAATTGACATAAATTACTTAAGGGGAGGATTATAGGCGCACTGGCTCGACAAAAGAAACGCCAAAAAAATACTTTACACGCTCAGCACTTGTTGCTAGCATTTAATGTAAATTATACGCATACGCACATAACCGGCCAATATTGAAAAGGAAATTCGTTGCAGCTCGACTTCAATTTGAATCTCGATTTCCTGCAGGCAAAATCTCCGCCTCTCATCGGCGTTGATATCAGCACTTCATCCATCAAGATGGTCGAACTCAGCGATGCCGGTAAAGGCTTGTACCGTATCGAGCGCTATGCGATCGAGCCCCTGGCAAAAGATGCGGTTGCAGACGGCAACATCGCAAACCTCGAAGCGGTTTCGGAAGCCATTAAACACGCCTGGCGCCAAATGGGAACGCGGACCAAAAACGTTTCTCTGGCTTTACCTGCGGCGGCCGTCATCACCAAAAAAATCATTGTTGCTGCCGGACTGAGTGAAAATGAACTCGAGATGCAGGTGGAAAGCGAAGCCAACCAGTATATTCCTTTCGCTCTGGACGAGGTCAACCTGGATTTTCAAGTGTTGGGCCCCGTTCCAAACAATCCGGAGGAAGCCGAGGTTTTAATCGCGGCATCACGCAAGGAAAAAGTTGAGGATAGGGTCGCCGCTATCGAAGCAGCCGGACTAAAAGCGCTGGTCATGGATGTGGAATCTTACGCGACCCAAACCGCCTATGAGCTGATCGCCCCGCAACTGCCTAATGCCGGACAGGATCAGACCATTGCCCTCATCGACATCGGCTCCGCCATGATGCATGTCAACGTGCTGCTCAACAACCAGTCGGTTTACATGCGCGAGCAAACTTTCGGCGGAAATCAGCTGACCCAGGAAATCCAGCGCCGTTATAGCCTGTCGGCGGAAGAAGCCGAAATTGCGAAACGCAACGGCGGCCTGCCGGAAAACTATGGGACCGAAGTACTTCAACCCTTTTTAGACTCGCTCGCGCTGGAAGTGGCGAAAGCACTGCAGTTTTTCTTCTCTTCAACCCAGTTCAACCGGGTTGACCATATTCTGCTGGCGGGTGGATGCGCCATGACCCCTGGCGCGGACGAAGCCGTTTCGCAACGCACCCAGGTCCGCACCTCCGTTGCCAATCCTTTTGCCAACATGGCGATCTCTTCGCGCGTCAAACCCCGCCAATTGGCGCAGGACGCACCGATATTACTGATTGCCTGCGGCCTTGCCATGCGAAGGTTCGATCAATGATCCGCATCAACCTGTTACCCCATCGCGAGCAAAAACGAGCCGCACGCCAGCGCGAGCTTGCCTTTATGGCAGGCGCCGCTTCGGTACTGGGCTTGCTGATTGTATTTATGGTTCATACCATACTGGGCACCCAGATAGAAAATCAGGGGGCACGAAATAACTTTCTGGAAACGGAAATCAAGAAACTCGATGACCAGATTGCAGAAATCAAAGTCCTGAAAGAACAAACGCAAGCCATGCTGGCTCGCAAGCAAGTGGTGGAAACCCTGCAGAGCAATCGCTCGTCAGTCGTCTATCTGCTTGACCAACTAGTACGCCAATTACCTGACGGGGTGTATCTCAAAGCAGTCAAACAAAGTGGCAATAACATTAGCCTGCAAGGGTATGCGCAATCCAACGCAAGAGTAGCCACATTGATGCGCAGCCTGGAAGCCTCCCCCTGGCTGCAGACCCCAAATTTGATCGAGGTCAAAGCCGCCACAATAAACAACCTGCGTGCCAGCGAATTTTCCTTGAACGTCAAACTTGTCCCGCCAGCGGCCGCCGCCGACAAGGACAAGGTGGAGGGCAGCGCCAAGCCCAAGGATAAAAAAGCATGAATCTGGACGATTTCAAAAAACTCCATCCGAAAGACATTGGCAACTGGCCAATAGTTCCGAAAGCGCTTGCGCTATGCGGACTGTTCATACTAATCCTTTTCGCCGGATACTGGTTCGACTGGCAAAACCAGCTTGCCGACCTGGATATCGCCAAAGAAAAAGAATCGCAACTACGCGAAACCTTTATCTCGAAGAAAAAACAGGCTGTCAATCTGGATACATACCGCCGACAGCTCAAAGATCTGGAACAGGCTTTCGGCGCGCTGATCAAACAACTGCCCAACAAGGCTGAAATGGATGCGCTCCTGACGGACATCAACCAAGCCGGCCTGGGACGCGGACTGGAATTTGAACTGTTTCGACCCGCAGATAATGAAACCTTATCCGGGTTTTACGCTGAGCGACCCATTTCCATACGCGTAACCGGCAATTATCATGACCTCGGAGCCTTTGCCAGCGATGTTTCACGCCTACCGCGCATCGTCACCCTAAATGAAATCAATATCACCCCCAGCGGCCAGACATTGACCATGAGCGCCGTTGCAAAAACCTACCGCTACCTTGATGAAAACGAACTCGCAGCGCAGAAAGCTGCGCAGAGAAAATCTGCCAAGGAGGCCAAGAAGTGAGGCCCACCCACCTTTTTTTAATTCTAGCCAGTCTTGGCCTTTCGGCCTGCAGCGGGGATGGCTTGGATGATTTGAAGCGATTCATCAACGAGTCCGGGGAAGGATTGCGTGGCAAGATTGAACCCTTGCCGGAAATCAAGCCTTATGAATCTTTCGCCTACACTGCTTTCGACTTGCCTGACCCTTTCAAGCCACGCAAATTACAACCAGGTCAAGGCGGCGGACTCCAGCCTGATCTCAAGCGCAACAAAGAAGAACTAGAAAAATATCCGCTTGAGAACCTGAAGATGGTCGGCTTTCTGGAACAAAACAAGGTCAGATATGGCTTGATAAGAACCTCTGACGGCACTCTGCACAGGGTCAAAATTGGTGAGCACATGGGGCAAAATTTCGGCATGATCACTAAAATTACGGAGAACGAAATTGTCATGACAGAAATCGTTCAGGACAGCACCGGGAATTGGGTCGAGCAAAACACCCGCATTAATCTGGCCAGCGCGCCAGGCCAAAAGTAAAACAAAAGTAAAAGAGGCCGCCATGAACACTATTAAATCGACATTTCGTTTTTCTCTCCAGGCCGCCTGCCTGATCACGCTGTTCCTTGCCAGCAGCCACGCGGCTGTCGAGCCTCGTGGCGCCAATCCGGAAACTACCCAGATGCCGCAAAACAGCATCGAAAGCGTGGATTATTCTGCCCTTCAAAGTGGCAAATTATTGATCACCCTGAAGCTGAAGCACGCCCTGAAAAATCCGCCTGCCGGGTTTGCCGTCAACAATCCGCCGCGAATTGCGCTGGATCTTCCGGATACGGCCAACGCATTGGGGAAAAGCAATATCGATGTCGGTGAAGGCGTATTGCGTAACCTGAATATTGTTCAGTCAGGTAGCCGCACCCGGCTGGTCTTCAATCTGGCTAGGCCCGCCGGCTATGAAACCAAGATTGCCGGAAACACCCTTTTGATCACTCTGCAGGGTACCGAAGCCACCGGAGTGACCTCAAATATGAGCGCGAAATTTGCCGAAGCTCTCCCCGGCACACAAAAACATTCTCTGCAGGACGTCGACTTCCGCCGCGGCAAAGGCGGTGAAGGCCGGGTCGTTGTCGACCTTTCCGATGCAAATACCGGTATTGATATCCGCACCGAAGGCAAATCCATCGTAGTGGAATTTATCAATGCCACCCTCCCACGCAACTTGGAGCGCAAGCTCGATGTTGTGGATTTCGGCACGCCGGTGCAAACAGTCAGTACCTTTGCTCATGGTAACAATGCCCGCATTGTGATCGAACCCAAGGGGCTGTGGGAACACTCCGCATATCAAACCGACCGCCAGTTCATTCTGGACATCAAACCGATTATTGAAGATCCTAGCAAACTGGTGCAAGGAACAAAGACCGGCTACAGCGGTGAGAAGCTTTCCCTCGACTTCCAAAATATTGAAACCCGCACGTTGCTTGCGGTCCTTGCAGATTTTGCCGGAATGAATGTCGTTATCAGCGATTCCGTCAGAAGCTCCACCACCCTTCGCCTGAAGGACGTTCCCTGGGACCAGGCCCTGGATATTACCCTTAAGCAATCGGGATTAAGCATGCGCAAATCCGGCAATGTCATCATGATTGCCCCCAGCGAGGAGCTTGCTACCAAAGAAAAACTGGATCTGGAAGCAAGGCAACAGATTTCTGAACTGGAACCGGTGCGGACGGAAACCTTCCAGCTTAAATACACTAAGGCCGAGTCCTTCCAGAAGATCCTTACAGACGACAAACAGAAAATCCTTTCTAAACGCGGCAGCGCCGTCTGGGATCCGCGTACCAACATGCTCTTTGTCCAGGACACCCCGGCCAAGCTGGAAGAAGTCCGGAAATTGATCAACCGGATCGATATTGCGGTCAGGCAAGTAATGATTGAAGCGCGCATTGTTGAGGCAAACGACACTTTCAGCCGAGCACTGGGGGCTCGCCTCGGCTTTCACGATATGGGGGGGCAAGGCTTTCCGCTAACCGGGGATGCACGCGCAGTCATCGGGGGCAATCTGAATGACACTGGGTTCCACACCGGTCAAAGTTCAACAACTCCTGCCTGGCCCAACGACTCCATGAATGTCAGCCTGCCCGCAAAAAGCGCCGCTGGCACAGCCGGGGTCTTGTCCCTGCTCCTGTTTAAATCGAATGCGACCCGCTTTCTGAATCTTGAACTGTCAGCGCTGCAAGCGGATGGCAAGGGGAAGATCATTTCCAACCCGCGCGTGCTCACGTCCGACCAGTCAGAGGCTCTCATCGAGGATGGCACCGACATCCCCTACGTGGTAACCACCGCCAACATGTCCACCACGACATTCAAGAAGGCCGTGCTGAGCCTGAAAGTGAAGCCGCAAATCACGCCTGACGACAATATCATCATGGACCTGAAGGTCAGCAAGGACAGCCGAGGTGAAAACACCGTCGCAGGCCCGGCTATCAATACCAAGCAGATTACCACTCAGGTGCTGGTGGAGAATGGCGGGACAGTGGTAATCGGCGGCATCTTCAACCAGGAGGAAGCCAGCACGGTGACTAAGGTGCCACTGCTCGGCGATATTCCAGTTCTCGGCTTTATGTTCAGAAACACCGACAAACGTAATGACAAGAGAGAACTACTGGTTTTTGTCACCCCCAAGATTCTCAAGGAAAGCCTCAACCTGAGATAGGGCCTCGAATGGGCTTGTTGGAACGTTAGCTGCACCAAGCTCCCTTTTTTCCGCTAAAATGCCTGTCACGATGACAACCCTTAAAGGGAACGAGTGACAGGCAATATTTTTTTAATCGGGCTGATGGGCGCAGGCAAAACCACCGTAGGCAAGCTGATCGCCAGGCACCTCAACAGGCCCTTTGTCGACTCCGACCATGAAATCGAAAAGCGCACCGGGGTCAATATTCCCCTGATTTTCGAGTTGGAAGGAGAAGCGGGTTTCCGTACCCGTGAAGCGGCGGTTATCGAGGAGCTTACCGGACAAAAAAACATCGTGCTGGCGACCGGGGGCGGCGCGATATTGAGCCGCCGAAACCGGGACAACCTCCGCCGCAACGGCACGGTGATCTACCTGCGCGCAAAGGTGGAGGACCTGTGGCAACGCACCCGTCACGACAAAAACCGTCCCCTGCTGCAAACCGCCGAACCTCTGGCAAAACTAAAAGAGCTTTTTACGCAGCGCGACCCCTTGTACTGTGAAATCGCGGACATCATTGTGGACTCGGGAGCACAAAGCGTCCATGCACTGGTTCACCAGATCGAAGAACAGCTGAAACAGCTCGAATCAAAACAAGCGCCTCTCACCATTGCCCCTTCCCCCTCGCAGGGGGAAGGTTGGGATGGGGGTAAAAAGTCTCGATAAAGATGCTGTATCAATAAAATCACCCTCTCACCCCCATCCTAGCCTTCCCCCTAAAAGGGGGAAGGAACTGGATCGGTGGTTATTTTGACATTATTGTTTCAACTTAAGCCGTTACCACAACCCATGCAAACCCTTACCGTAGACTTGAACGAGCGCGCTTACCCGATTCACATCGGCACCGCCCTGCTGACGCGCCCCGAATTGATTCTGCCTCATCTGGCCCGCAAGCAGGTTGCCATCGTCACCAACACTACGGTAGCGCCGCTGTATCTGGATGCATTGAGTAAACCGCTGGCGGCGGAAGGTGTGGATATCGTGACTATCATCCTGCCCGATGGGGAGGAATACAAAAACTCGGATACGCTAAACCTGATCTACGACGCCCTCCTGACGCGACATTGCGAGCGTAAGACCACCCTGATCGCCTTGGGTGGGGGCGTCATCGGCGATCTCACCGGCTTTGCCGCCGCCACCTACCTGCGTGGTGTACCTTTCATCCAGATTCCAACCACATTGCTGGCACAGGTGGATTCCTCGGTGGGCGGGAAAACCGGGATCAACCACCCGCTGGGGAAAAACATGATCGGCGCCTTCTACCAGCCCAAGCTGGTACTGGCCGACACTTCCACCCTGAGCACCCTGGCCGACCGCCAACTCTCCGCCGGCCTGGCCGAAGTGATCAAATACGGCCTGATCCGCGACCTGCCTTTTTTCGAGTGGCTGGAGCAAAACATTGACAAGCTGCTGGCGCGCGACCCTGAGGCGCTGGCTTATGCCATCAAGCGCTCCTGCGAGAACAAGGCGGAAGTGGTCATCGCCGATGAACACGAAGGCGGCGTCCGCGCCCTGCTCAATCTGGGGCATACTTTCGGTCACGCCATAGAAGCCGGTATGGGTTACGGTAACTGGCTCCACGGCGAGGCCGTTGCCGCCGGCACTATGCTCGCGGCAACCTTGTCACAGCGACTGGGCTGGATCAGCGAAGCCGAGGTGTGCCGCATCCGTACGCTGTTCGAACGCGCCAGGCTGCCCGTCAGCGCACCCGATCTCGGGGTGGATGCCTATCTGGAGCACATGGCGATAGACAAGAAAGTGGAAAACGGCAAAATGCGCTTCGTGCTGCTAAAAACGATAGGCACAGCGGTGATCACCGCCGATGTCACGGAACAGGTGTTGCGGGAAACCCTGCTTGAAACCACCCGCCATGCCTGAGGGCCTCGCCCCCTACGCGGCCTTGTCGGAAACCTCGCGAGGCCGCCGCTTCCCTGAATCGGTGCCCGGCGGGCGCAGCGAATTTCAGCGCGACCGTGACCGCATCATTCACTCCACCGCCTTTCGCCGGCTCGAATACAAGACCCAGGTGTTCGTCAATCACGAAGGCGACCTGTTTCGCACGCGACTGACACACAGCCTGGAAGTGGCGCAAATCGGACGAACCATCGCCCGCAATCTGCGCCTCGACGAGGATCTGGTGGAAGCTATCGCGCTGGCCCACGATCTCGGTCATACGCCTTTCGGCCACGCCGGTCAGGATGAACTCAACGGCTGCATGAAGGACTACGACGGCTTCGAGCACAACCTCCAGTCCCTGCGCGTAGTGGATATGCTGGAGGAGCGCTATGCTGAATTCGACGGCCTTAATCTGACCTTCGAAACCCGCGAGGGCATCCTCAAGCACTGCTCTCCCCACAACGCCGAAGCCCTGGGCCAGGTGGGCGAACGCTTCCTGCACGACAAACGCCCATCACTGGAAGCCCAGGTGACCAATCTCGCCGACGAGATCGCCTACAACAATCACGATGTCGACGACGGCCTGCGCTCCGGCCTGATCACTTTGGAACAGTTGGCCGAGGTCAGCCTTTTCGCCCGCCACCTCAAAATAGTGCGCGAACTTTATCCCGACCTGGCCGACCGGCGCCTGATCCATGAAACTGTGCGCCGCATGATCAATACCCTGGCACTGGACCTGATCAGCCAAAGCACGGAAAACATCACTGCCGCCGCCCCCAGATCCATTGGCGACGTGCGTGAAGCACCGCCCCTGATCGCCTTCAGCCCAACGATACGGGAGGAGCAACAGGAATTGAAGCGCTTCCTGCACGCCCAGCTTTATCGCCACTACCGCGTCATGCGCATGAGCAGCAAGGCGCGGCGCATCATCCGCGAACTGTTCCAGGCTTTTCTCGACGACGCTCGCCTCCTGCCGCCGCAATACCAGGAAAAAGCCCAACAGGACAAGCCTCGCGCCATTGCCGACTACATCGCCGGCATGACTGACCGCTACGCCATCCGGGAGTACCGGCGCCTGTTCACAGTGGAAGAAACCTGAAGAGCGATTCTAGCCCGGATATTTCGTAAAATTGCACGCGCCCTCGCTAGTCTTTTGTTTCATTTTGAGTTTTGTTCACCCGCATGGAGTGTCCCCGCCGGGCTCTCGCCGCTACGCGCCGACCACGGCGAGACAGTCGGGCGTATGCATAACTAGCCCCTCTTTCACAAAACGAAGTTTCAGTGAAGGCTAACCTTCAGGTTATGCCGTAACTAACATCCCCATACAAAACCAAAACCTGCGCGATCATCACGCGAATTTATGAAATATCCGGGCATAGAAAATGCCACGCCATCATTGCATGGGGGCAAAGGGGCTCTGCATGCTGTTCAGATAACTTGACAATGCTGGAGGCGTTATCTAGTCTGAAGTTGTAATTTGGTATTCCAAGCAGGTATCAGGCCTCCTTACAAAAGGTAATCCAAATGAACTCTCCACAACACACCAATACTGCGAGATGGCTGGCTTGCTTTGCTTTCGCATTTTCCATTCTTACCCTTGGCGGTTGCGCCGGCACTGCACATCAGCCCATCTCCGCAACAGACATCCCTCCCCCCGCGCATGACTACCTGGTCGGCCCCGGGGACAGCGTGAATATCATCGTGTGGCGCAACCCGGAAGTCTCAATGACAGTGCCGGTCCGTCCGGATGGCAAAATCACGACCCCGCTGGTGGAGGACCTGCCGGCCAGCGGCAAGACCTCAAGCCAACTGGCGCGAGACATCGAGAAAGCCCTGGCCAAATACATCCAGGAGCCGGTTGTAACGGTCATAGTTACCGGATTTGTCGGGCCATATGACGAGCAAATCCGGGTCATCGGCCAGGCAGCAAGACCGCAGGCACTACCTTACCGCAAGGACATGAGTCTGATGGATGTTCTGATTGCAGTGGGAGGAATCACTGATTTTGCAGCCGGCAACCAGGCCAGCATCATACGCAGCATCAGCGGAACACAGCAGCAGTTCGCCGTCCGGCTGAACGACCTGATCAAGGACGGCGACATGTCAGCCAATGTTCCCATGCGTCCGGGAGATGTTCTGGTTATACCTGAAAGCTTTTTTTAACTCCCCGGCCCCCATTTTCCTGGCCTTCTCTTTTAGCGCGCCTCGCTCGCCAGGGCAGAGATAATTAAAAAATGCTAATGGATTGGGCGGAAATGAATGAAATTCCGCCATCGGGCTTCCAGGCCTGATGACGGCACAAAGGCCACGGACAGATGTTTTGCTTTTGCTGAATAGCCGGGGTAAAAACAAGGAGAGTTCAAGATGCAAGAACTGATGGCCCAGTTGCTTTCCCATTTGAAGGGGATATGGAAATATCGCTGGTATGCGGTAATAGCCGCCTGGATCGTTGCCTTGGCCGGGTGGATTACGGTGTACAAGTTACCTGACCGTTATGAGGCCTCGGCAAGGATTTACGTGGATACCCAGAGCATCTTGAAGCCGTTGATGTCGGGAATGACAACCACGCCCAACCTGGAACAGCAAGTCTCAATCATGAGCCGTACCCTGTTCAGTCGCCCGAACGTGGAAAGGGTCCTGCGCATGGTTGATCTGGACATCAAGACAAGCACGGCGAAGGATCGGGAGCAGCAGATCAAGGGGCTGATGGACGAGATCAAGATAGCTACGGCCGGCCGGGATAACCTCTATACCATTTTGTACAGCAACGAAAACCCCAAACTCGCGAAAGACGTGGTCCAGTCATTTTTGACCATCTTTGTCGAGGGCAGCCTCGGGGACAAGAAGCAGGACTCGGCGTCGGCAGTTCACTTCATCGAACAGCAGATCAAGGATTATGAGGAGAAGCTGGTCGCCACCGAAAATGCTCTGAAGGAGTTCAAGCGGAAGAACGTTGGGCTGCTGCCCCGTGAAGGCGGGGATTATTTTGCGAAGCTGGCTGAAACCTCGGAGAGTCTCAATCAGGCAAGACTGGAGTTGCGGGAAGCCGAGAATGCGCGCGATGCCATCAAGAACCAGATGACTGACGAAGAACCCGTCCTGATGGCAGGTCAGGACCCGGCTGCCGCGGCTTCAAACCCGGAAGCGGTCTCGAATCCGGAAATAGACGCTCGCATCCAGGCCCTGAACAAGAATCTGGATGCACTTCGCCTGAACTTTACCGAACAGCACCCGGACATCGTTGCTGCCAAGCGTCTGATTGCTCAGCTTGAGGAACGCAAGAAGGAAGAGGCCAAGCTGAGAAAGCACAGCGCCGACCCCGGGAAAAATTATAGCCCCATGCTGCAACAGCTCAATGTTGCGCTAGCGGAGGCCGAAGCCAGGACGGCTTCCATGAGGGCTCGCGTGGCAGAATATTCTGCCCGCTATAATCACCTGAAGGCCCAGATCAATGCAATACCCCAGGTGGAAGCGGAATTTACCCAGCTTAACCGCGACTATCTGGTCAACAAGGGCAACTACGAAAAACTGCTTGAACGCCGGGAAAGCGCAAAAATGTCTGGCGAAATGGCCACTACAACTGAGATGATGACATTCAAGATCATTGATCCGCCGATGGTTCCGCAAATCCCCACCTCTCCGAACCGTTTTAGACTGGTCTCCCTGGCGTTTCTGGGCGCCTTGCTGGCCGGAATCGGGACTGCGTTCCTGATGAGCCAAATCCGGCCCACCTTCCAGAGCCAGGGCGCCCTGCGGGAGATAAGCGGCTTCCCGGTATTGGGCACGGTGAGCATGATTTGGACGGACCAGGAAATGATCAAGCGAAAAAAGGGAGTTTATGCCTTCGGCCTCTCTTTGCTATTTTTGTTGGGTTTATATGGCGCGTTGTTGGCGAAGGCACTCAAAAACATGCCGCCGTTTTGAATTCAACCATTCTAGCCACAGGACTAGTCCGGAGATTCAGCACAAAGCGTCCAAAACAACAGGATTGGCGACTAGGGAATGGACACCATCGGGAGGCGGCGTGAGCATTATTGAAAAAGCAGCAGGCAAGCTCGACCAGATCGAAAAAGGGGAAAAGCCCCCCCCGCATGAGGCCACGGCGAAGCACCCATCGGGAGGCGGCGTGAGCATTATTGAAAAGGCAGCAGGCAAGCTCGACCAGATCGAAAGGGGGGGAGCATCCTCTTCAGTGGAAATGGCGCCGGAGATGCCAAAACATCCAGACCAAACGGTCGCCAGTGGGGGCGGAGAGGGCGAAGCCGGGATCGACCCGACTCTTTCGTCAGGAGGACAGGTGTCAAAACAGGGCATGATCAATCTGGCGAAATTACGCCGGTTGGGCATGATCATTCCTGATGGGGAAAGAACACAAATCGCCGAGGAATTCCGCTTGATCAAGCGCCCATTGATCAAGAATGCCTTCAACCAGGGCGCCGAGCCGGTCAACAACGCCAATCTGATCATGGTCACCAGCGCCCTTGCCGGGGAAGGAAAAACCTTCTGCGCCGCCAACCTGGCGATGAGCATCGCGATGGAAATGGATCACACGGTTCTTCTGGTGGATGCCGATGTGGCCCGGCCCGCGATACCCGATTACCTCGGATTGGAGACCGGGCGCGGCTTGATGGATGTGCTTCTCGACGACAAGCTTGATCTGGCTGACGTCCTGATCAGAACCAATGTCGAAAATCTCGCCATCCTTCCAGCCGGAAGCAGGCACAAGCGTGCAACCGAACTGCTGGCGAGCCAGGCCATGAGCGACCTGCTCAGGGAAATTGCACGTCGTTACCCCGACCGCATTGTCATATTCGACTCCCCTCCTTTGCTGCTTGCCAGCGAGGCGCATGTGCTGGCAAGCCAAATGGGGCAGATTGTCCTGGTGGTGGCGGCTGAAAGCACAACCCAGCAAGCGATCAAGGAAGCGCTCCGGCAAATTGAAACATGCGATGTCGTTAATCTGATTTACAACAAGGCCAGGGCATTCACCGGCGGGGAGTATTATGGTCACTATGGCTAAAGCGCCTGAATGCGGCACCTGCCATAGGCTTTCGTTTCCTGCAATCTGCTCCATCACCACGGCAATGCTGCTTGTGTACTCTCATGCAGGCGCTGCAGAATGGAAATTTACCCCCAGTCTCGCCCTGATAGAGACCTATACCGACAATGTGGCATTGGCGCCACCAGGGCATGAGAAGAGCGAATTCATTACCCAGATCAATCCCGGCATATCCTTGATGGGCACCAGCCCCCGGTTGAAGCTCAACGCCAATTACGTAATGCAGAATCTTGTGTACGCGGAGGATAGCAGCCGAGACACGATGAATCACATATTGAACGCCGACGCCAATGCGGAACTGGTTGACAACTTGTTATTTCTGGATGGGCGAGCCGCGATCAGCCAGCAAAACATTTCCCTGTTGGGTCCGCAGGCGGCTGACAACACCAATATCACCGGAAACCGCACCGAGGTAAGGACCTATACCGTCAGCCCCTATCTGCGCCATAGCTTCAGCAACTATGCCTCAACCGAGATTCGCTATGCTCATGACGAAGTCAGCACTGGCGGCAGCGGGTTGTTGAATACCCAGACGGACCGCATCCAGCTCGGCCTGAATAGCGGATCGGCCTTTAGAACTTTGGGCTGGGGCTTGAACTACAGCAATGGAAAAACCAGCTATGGAAATACCGCCAACACCAGCATCCAAGACATCGACACGGAAGTCCTTTCCGGCAGTCTTCGCTACTCGGTCACCCCGAAATTCAGACTGACAGCCACCGGAGGCTACGAAAAAAATAACTATATCTCGGTCGGGGCAAAGCCCGAAGGTTCCTTCTGGTCCGCCGGCTTTTCCTGGGCGCCCAGCGCAAGGACAAGCATCGATGCCAGCGCGGGGCGAAGATTCTTTGGTGACACCTATTCGCTCGCGGCCAGCCATCGCACTCGCCTGACCGCTTGGAGCCTGAATTACAGCGAGGACATTACCTCTACCCAATCCCAGTTCCTGATCCCCGTCACGATAGACACCGCTAGTTTCTTGAACCAGTTATGGGCCGCCACGATACCCGATCCAGTCATCCGGCAGCAAACTGTTGACGCCTTCATACAGGGCAACGCGCTTCCCCCGGCCCTAGCGCAATCCGTAAATTACTTTACCAACCGCTTCTTTCTGCAAAAACGCCTGCAGGCATCTGTTGCGGTGACGGGTACAAAAAACACGCTCGTACTCAGCCTGTTCAGCGTGTCGCGCGACGCGCAGACCGCACAAGCCCAAGACAGCGCCTTGTTTGGCAGTTCCATCCTGGCGCTGACCGACAGAACCAAACAGGTGGGCGGCACCGCTTTCTGGAACTGGCGGATAGACCCACGCACCAGCGCCAACATTAACGCTGTGTATGCAAGAAACACCTACCCCTCTCTGGGCAGAACAGACAATGACAAGACCATCCGGCTCAGCCTGACCAGACAGTTCCAGCCCAAGCTCAGCGGCTCGGTTGAATTGCGGCGGCTGCAGCGGGACTCCAGCCAGGACGGCGGCGATTATAGGGAGAACGCCCTGATCGCCTCCCTATTCATGAGATTCTAGCGGGCTCTCGGCATGTATGAATCGTTCTACGGCTTAAGCGCCAAGCCATTCCAGCTGAAGCCCGACCCGAATTTCTTCTTCGGCAGCAAAGGCCATAAGCGCGCCATGGCCTACCTGGAATACGGTCTGGCCCAAGGGGAGGGCTTCATCGTCATCACCGGCGAAGTCGGGGCGGGCAAGACCACCCTGGTGCGCAACCTTTTCCGCAAGATGGAAACGGAAAAGATATTGGCGGCGCAACTGGTGAGCACCCACCTCGGTTCGGATGACACTCTGCGCATGGCTGCGGCCGCCTTCGGCCTCCCCTTCAAGGACGCGAGCAAGGCCGACCTTCTGACTGATCTCGAGGGGTTCCTTCGGCTGTGCGACCGCCAGGGGAAACGTGCCCTCCTGGTGGTGGACGAGGCGCAGAACCTTGCTCCCAGCGCGGTGGAAGAATTGAGGATGCTTTCCAACTTCCAGACCGTCGACAAATCCTTGCTGCAAACCTTCCTGCTCGGTCAACCTGAGTTCAGGAAAACCCTAAATGGCAGTGAGATGGAACAATTGCGGCAAAGGGTGATAGCCACTTATCATCTGGGGCCGATGGATGCCTCGGAAACCAGGTCGTATATCGAGCACCGGCTGAGCACTGTTGGCTGGCGCGGCGACCCTTCCTTCGGTGAGGACGCCTTTGCTGCCATTTACGACTACACGACCGGCATTCCCAGAAAGATCAATACCCTGTGTGACCGCCTGTTGCTGATGGGCTGCCTGGAAGAACTGCACGATTTTGGCAGCTCAGAGATCAACGAAGTCATTCGCGATATTCAGCAGGAGTTTGATCTTCCCGTCTCGGGAGCCGACGCCCAAATCACTTCCGCCACCGTGCCGGACAAAGCGGAAACCCGCATCCGCCTGGAAAACATGGATGAAAGGCTTGCCAAAATGGAGAACTCCGTCATCTCGGTGCTGGAACTGCTCAAACAGATTCTCTCCTTGCCCAGAGTAAATAAGGAACTTTCGAAAAGAAGATAGTCAATGCAAATACCCACGTCAGGAGTCCAAACTCTGGGCAGCATCCTTTGCGTCGTGGGTGCGCGCCCGAACTTCATGAAAATGGCCCCGATCATGGCCGCACTGGGGGATCTCAGGCCACTGCCGGCCTTGAGTCTGGTTCACACCGGCCAGCATTATGACGCAGCCATGAACCACCAGTATTTCGAGGCGCTCGGCATCCCGCAACCGGATATCAATCTGGGGGTGGGTTCCGGGAGTCACGCAATTCAAACCGCAGAGGTCATGCGCCGCTTCGAGCCAGTGCTGGATGCCAAGCCGCCTTCCGCTGTACTGGTGGTCGGCGACGTGAACTCCACCCTGGCCTGCGCCTTGGTGGCGGCAAAGAAGGGGGTCCCCGTGATTCACGTCGAGGCTGGCCTGCGCAGCTTCGACCGTGCCATGCCGGAGGAAATCAACCGGATATTGACCGACCAGATATCCGACCTGCTCTTTATCACCGAAGTTAGCGGACGCGCAAACCTGTTGCGGGAGGGGATAGCCGAATCGCGCATCCACTTTGTCGGCAACGTCATGATCGACACCCTGCGCCGCAACCTGGAAAGGGCCGTCCCTCTGTCCCAAATCCTGAAAGACGCTGGCCGAGAGGATTTCCTGGGCGGCGATGCCGGCTATGCCGTCCTCACCCTGCACCGACCCTCCAACGTGGACGATCCCGCCATCCTGCGCACCCTGCTGGAGACCGTCCTGAAAATCAGCCGCAGGTTGCCGGTCATCTTCCCGATGCATCCGCGCACTCGCACCATGATCGAAAGGTCTGGCCTGGAAGAGGTGCTGGACGTTCCCGAACTGCTGCTGCTACCGCCCATGGGTTATCTGGAAATGCTGGGATTGATGAAGGATGCCCGTGCCATGCTGACCGACTCGGGCGGCATCCAGGAGGAAACCACGGCCCTTGGCGTCCCGTGCATCACGCTGAGGAACAACACGGAAAGGCCGATCACGGTGGAACAGGGAACCAACACCATCGCCGGCCAGGACCCGGAAAGGATACTGGCAGCTTTCGAGGATATCCTGCACAGCGGCGGCAAGGCAGGCAGGGTCCCTGAATTCTGGGATGGCCAAGCCTCGACACGCATCGCGGAGGCAATTCGCGGATGGCTGGAGAATGGTTCGCGGAGCTGACCGTCATGCAGAAACCTTCCGGGAAGTCCCCGACGGCTCCAGCGTTGATCCGCAATGCGATGACCATCGACGTGGAAGATTACTTCCAGGTCTCGGCCTTTGCTCCCCACATCCTGCGCGAGCACTGGGACAGCTTGCCGTGCCGGGTGGAGCGCAACATCGACATCGCACTGGCATTGCTGAATGAAGGTCGCGCGCACGCCACCTTCTTCACTCTGGGCTGGATCGCCGAGCGCTACCCCGCCTTGGTGCGGCGCATCGTAGACAACGGCCATGAACTCGCCAGCCACGGCTATGGTCATCACCGCGTCAATGAGCAAAGCCGGCACGACTTCGGCAAGGACATCGCACACGCCAAGAAACTGCTGGAGGACATCTCCGGCAGCCCGGTTATCGGCTATCGCGCCCCGAGCTTTTCCATCGGCGCTGACAATCTGTGGGCGCACGACGTGCTGCTGGAGGCGGGTTATCAATACAGCTCCAGCATTTATCCGATCCGGCACGACCATTACGGCATGCCCGAGGCGCCGCGCTTTGCCCACTACCCGCGCGGCGAGGGCGGCGTGCTGGAACTCCCCCCCACCACTGTGGCGCTGCTGGGCCGCAACCTGCCGGCGGCCGGCGGCGGTTATTTCAGACTACTACCCTATAAAGCGTCGCGCTGGCTCATACGCCGTGTCAACCGTCAGGAAGGCAAGCCCTGCATTTTCTACTTCCACCCGTGGGAGCTTGATCCAGACCAGCCTCGCCAACTGGGCATCTCGTCAAAAACGCACTTCCGCCATTACGTCAATCTGACACGCATGGAATCCCGCATTCAGGCGCTGTTACGGGATTTTCACTGGGACCGCATGGATCGCGTGTTCATGAAAGCAGAAACATGAACGGAAGCGCGGCGACCCCAACCGCACTGCAGGTGCGCGTGATGACGCCGGGCGACACCGCACGCTGGGATCAGTTCGTTTTCGGCTGCCCCGCAGCCACATTTTTCCACCGCGCCGGCTGGAAAGAAGTGATAGAGCGCGCCTTCGGCCACCACACCCACTTCCTGCTGGCCGAGGAGAACGGCGCCATCCAGGGCGTGCTGCCGCTGGCAGAAATCGACAGCAGACTATTCGGGCATTCATTATCTTCACTGCCGTTTTGCGCATACGGCGGCATCATCGCCAGCACGGAGCCGGCACGCCAGGCGCTGGACGAGGCGGCGCAAATGCTGGCCGCAAGTCTCAACGTGGACTTCCTTGAATACCGCAACATGGTGCCTTTTCACACCGAATGGCCGGGCAAGGACCTGTACGTCACCTTCCGCAAGACCATAGCTCCGGACGTGGAAGCCAACATGCTCGCCATTCCGCGCAAACAGCGCGCAATGGTGCGCAAGGGCATCCAGGCCGAGCTTGCCAGCGAAATCGATGACGGCGTGGAGCGGTTTTTTTCCGTGTTCGCGGACAATGTCCACCGTCATGGCACACCCGCGCTGCCCAAACGCTATTTCGCGCTGCTGCAAGAAATATTCGGCAACGATTGCGAAGTGCTGTCGGTGGTCAAGGACGGGCAGGTCTTGAGCAGTGTGTTGAGCTTTTATTTCCGCGACGAGGTACTCCCCTACTACGCCGGTGACACGTTGGCAGCACGCGATGTTGCAGCCAACGATTTCAAGTACTGGGAGCTGATGCGGCGCGCCTGCGAGCGCGGCATCAAGGTGTTCGACTATGGCCGCAGCAAGCGCGGCACCGGGCCATTCGACTTCAAGAAGAACTGGGGCTTCGAACCACAGCCGCTCTACTACGAATACCAACTGCACCGGGCCAGAGCGGTACCGGATCACAACCCGCTTAATCCTAAATATCAGTTTTTTATCAAGGCATGGCAAAAGCTTCCGCTGTCGCTGGCCAACCTGATCGGTCCCCATATTGTGAAGAATCTGGGTTAGGATAATGCCTGAAGAATTGCTGTATCTTACCCACCGCCTACCCTATCCGCCCAACAAGGGTGACAAGATACGTTCCTTCCATTTGCTCAGCCATTTGAGCCGGCACTACCGGGTGCATCTAGGTACTTTTGTGGATGACGAGGCTGACTGGCGGCACGTGGATACCACTAAATCGTTTTGCGGGGAAAGCCACTTCGCCAGGCTCAACCCATTCGCTGCGCGTTTGCGCAGCCTGTCTGGTCTGCTAACCGGCCAAGCGCTGACACTGCCTTATTACCGTAATCCCGGATTGCAACATTGGGTTAACGATCTACTTGCCAACCATCCAGTCAAGCGCGTCCTGGTTTTTTCATCGGCCATGGCCCAGTACGTAAGACAGGCCGATGGAATGCGCCGCGTCATCGATTTTGTCGATGTCGACTCCGACAAATGGAACCAGTATGCCGAAAGCAAACGCTGGCCGCTGTCGTGGCTCTACCGGCGAGAAGGAAAACTGTTGCGGCGCTATGAGCGTGAGGTAGCAAAGGAATTCGACGCATCGTTGTTCGTTTCCCGCGAGGAGGCGGAGCTGTTCAAGCAATTTGCCCCTGAAAGTGCAAACAAAACAGGCTATTTCGGCAACGGCGTAGACACCGACTACTTTTCGCCTGAGCGCGAATATCCCAATCCTTACCCGGAAGGTGAACACCCCCTGGTATTCACGGGTGCCATGGACTACTGGCCGAATGTGGACGCCGTGCGCTGGTTTGCCCAAGAAATTTTTCCCGCCGTGCATGCAGCATTTCCCCGAACCCGTTTTTGCATCGTCGGTTCCCGCCCGACTGCAGTGGTTCGTGAATTGGCACGATTGCCCGGGGTCACGGTAACCGGCACAGTAGCGGATATCCGGCCATACCTTGCTCACGCTCGGCTTGCGGTGGCGCCATTGCGTATGGCGAGAGGATTGCAGAACAAAGTGCTGGAAGCCATGGCCATGGCAAAAACCGTGGTTGCATCTCCCCAAGCAGCAGAGGGAATTCAGGCTGTTCAAGGCCATGAGTTGCATGTTGCCACCAACGCCCGGGGATTTGGACGGAAGATCCTGACGCTGCTGGCAGAAACGACGTGCGACCAGATGGGTAAAGCTGCGCGGGCTAGAATTCTGGCTGATTACGACTGGGATAGCAGTTTGGCGCAGGTGGATGCATTACTCGCAGAAACGCCAGCAACATGGGCATCACAGGAAACAAACCGCACCACCTCCCTCAAGGAAAAACAACCATGAAAGGAACTGACCCCCAAGCGATAACCACCGCCTCTGCTGCCCACATTGCCGGGCCTGTATTGTTGCCATGGAGGACGGCAACAATCCTGACGCTCGCCACCCTTACGGTCATTCTTGCCATATACCAGCAAACCGTGTTGTCCACCGTTGCCATCTGGCAACGATCCGAGACGTTTGCGCACGGTTTTCTGATATTCCCCATCAGCATCTATCTCATATGGACGAAGCGCAAGTCACTCGCCGAAATCACGCCTCGCCCGGATTCCCGCGGCTTGCTGGTCATGGCAGGATTGGGGTTCGGCTGGCTTTTTTCTGATGCCGGAAGCGTGCTGGTCTTCGCCCAGTACTGCCTGGTAGCCATGATCCCGGTGGCAGTATGGACACTTCTCGGGGCGCCGGTTGCACGTGCAATCGCATTCCCCCTCGGCTTCCTGTTTTTTGCAGTCCCGGCCGGAGAGTTCCTGATTCCCCACATGATGAATTTCACTGCCGACTTTGTCGTAGCTGCTCTGCAATTAACCGGCATTCCGGTTTATCGCGAGGGCACCTTTTTCGCGATACCCAGCGGACAGTGGTCAGTAGTGGAAGGCTGCAGCGGACTTCGCTATCTCATCGCCTCGTTCACCTTGGGCAGCCTGTATGCCTATTTGACCTACCGCAGCACGAAACGCAGACTGATTTTTGCCGCCCTGTCGTTGATTGTCCCGGTGATCGCAAACGGGATGCGCGCCTACATGATCGTGATGATCGCCCATTTGAGCGACATGAAGCTGGCACTGGGCGTTGACCATCTCATTTATGGCTGGATGTTTTTCGGTGTCGTCATGCTGCTGCTTTTCTGGATTGGCGCCCTCTGGCGAGAGGATCAGGAAGATCACCAGCCCGGCGAGGTCAGATCGACGATGGGTGCGGCTAGCACATCCATGCCGAGCCGCACGTTTGTCGTAGCGAGCATTGTAATCATCACCGTTGCCGCCCTGTGGCCTGCCTACGCAGCATATCTGGATAGCCGCCCGGTCAAAACCAGGGGACTATTGATCGAATTGCCCGATTCAATGAACGGGTGGGTCAAGCAAAATGCGACCCTTTCCGACTGGCAACCTCATTACATTGGGCCCGATGCACACACCCTGCAGACTTACCAGAAGGACGGCATGGCCGTCAGCCTGTATGTGGGCTACTACCGGACTCAACGCCAGGGTGCCGCACTGATCACTTCCCAAAACTACATGGTCACTCAAAAGCATCCGATATGGAGCAACGTAGGTGAAGCACATCGCGTGATTTCTCTGCGCAGCAGAAATGAAACCATCCAGCAGACTTTGCTGCGTGCACCCAACAAGCGCTTGCTGGTCTGGAGCTGGAACAGCCTGGCGGGCACTTATACCGTCAACCCCTATCTGGCAAAACTGCTTCTGGCAAAGGCCCGGATGCTTGGGCAGCAAGACGATGGTGCAGCAATCATTATCGATTCGCCCTATGAAGACACCCCGGAATCAGCGGCTTTGGCGCTGAAGGCATTTATTCAGGACATGCTTCCAGCCATCCAGGAAAGCATCGCCCATGTATCACGCCAATAAGCGGCAACATCATGGCAAAGCGTGAACCCCCTCTGATCGCCCATATCGTCCATCATTTCAGGGTCGGGGGCATGGAAAATGGCATGGTCAATCTGATCAACCACATGCCGAAGGAAAGTTTCCGGCATGTGGTGATCTGCCTGGATGACTATACTGATTTCAGGGGGCGCATCCGGCGAAACGATGTAGATTTTTATGCCTTAGCCAAACCTGCCGGTCGGGATGTCTCATGGTATTTCCATTTATGGCGGTTGTTGCGGGCGCTTTCCCCGGACATTGTGCACACCCGCAACCTGTCTGCGATTGAGGGCCAGTTTGTCGCAGCGGCTGCCGGCATTCGCGCCAGAATCCATGGGGAACATGGCCGCGATGTGTTCGATTTGCATGGTAAAAATCGTAAATACAATTTGCTGCGCAAATTGGCGCGCCCTTTGGTGGGGCACTATATCGCCGTAAGCAGGGATCTGGAGCAATGGCTGATACACACTGTCGGAGTCGCCCCGCAACGAGTGAGCCAGATTTACAACGGTGTTGACAGCACCCGTTTCCACCCACGGGATGGGGCGCGCGATATAGGCCCAGCCGGATTCGCGGCGGAGGCCGCCTTGGTGATAGGCAGTGTAGGCAGGATGGCAGAGGTGAAAGATTATCCCAATCTGGTGCGCGCATTCATCAGATTGCTGGAAATTGAACCCTCTGCTCGCCAACGTGCACGGCTGGTGATTATTGGCGAAGGGGTCTCTCGCGAAACTTGCCTGAACCTGCTCAAGGAAGCCAACGCAATGCAACTCGCATGGCTTCCCGGCGAACGCACGGATGTGGCAGAACTCATGCGCAATATGGATTTGTTTGTGCTGCCCTCGTTGGGGGAAGGCATTTCAAACACTATTCTGGAAGCGATGTCCTGCGGATTGCCGATTGTTGCGACACGGGTCGGGGGAAATCCGGAACTGGTGGAAGAAGCGCATACCGGCACACTGGTGCCCGTATCGGATCCCGAATATCTGGCGCAAACTTTGCTGAAGTATTTTCGAAATGAAAGCCTGCTCAAAGCACAAGGGCAGACCAGCCGGAAAAGGGTCGAAGCGCATTTCAGCATGCAGGCCATGGTACGGGGATATCTCTCGGTCTATGAGAAGCTCGGCCTGCCGATGAAAATGCAGCAACCCATTAAATGCAAATAACGAGGTTACGTCATGTGCGGCATCGTTGGCATTTTTGATTTGAGAGCGCAGCGCGAAATCGACCCGCAAGTGCTGGCGCGCATGAACCAGACCCAGCTTCACCGCGGGCCAGATGAAGGTGGGCTGCATACCGAGCCCGGCGTAGGTTTGGGTCACCGGCGCCTTTCCATCATCGATTTGTCGAGTGGCCATCAACCCCTGTTCAACGAAGATGGCAGCGTAGTAGTTGCCTTCAACGGTGAAATCTACAATTACGTAGACCTGATGCCGGAATTGCAGCAACTTGGCCATACCTTCCGCACCCACTGCGACACCGAAGTCATCGTCCATGCATGGGAAGAATGGGGCGAAGCCTGCGTGGAACGTTTCCGCGGCATGTTTGCCTTTGCCCTTTGGGACCGCAACAAGGAAACATTGTTTCTCGCCCGCGACCGCCTGGGCATAAAACCACTCTATTACGGCACATTGCCAGACGGCACGTTCCTGTTCGGATCGGAACTCAAATCGTTGCTGGCTTACCCCGATTTCCCGCGCGAGATAGATGATTGCGCAGTGGAAGAATACTTTGCCTATGGCTACGTACCGGAACCGCGCACCATTTTTAATGGCGCCAGAAAGCTGCCCCCCGCACATACCCTGACGCTCAGGCGGGGGCAGGCCATGCCTCTTCCCCAGGAATACTGGGATGTGCCCTTTACCCCCCACGGGCCCATCTCAGAGCAGGAAGCACAGGAAGAACTCGTCGCCCGTTTGCGTGAAGCGGTGCGCATCCGGCTGGTGGCCGAAGTGCCGCTGGGTGCTTTTCTCTCCGGAGGCGTGGACTCGAGCGCCATCGTCGCCATGATGGCGGGGTTGACGAACGAACCCGTAAACACCTGTTCCATTTCTTTTGGTGACCCCGCTTTCAACGAGGCCGCCTTCGCGCAAAAAGTGGCGGATCGATACCATACCCGCCACTACGTGGAGCAGGTGGAATCAGACGACTACGATCTGATCGACACATTGGCAGGGCTCTACGATGAACCGTTTGCCGACAGCTCCGCCATACCCACCTATCGGGTATGCGAACTGGCGAAGAAGCGCGTAACGGTGGCGCTCTCGGGAGACGGGGGGGACGAGAATCTCGCCGGTTACCGGCGCTATCGCTACCACCTGTACGAAGAACGCATGCGCGCCCTGCTGCCACTGGGCATACGCAAGCCTTTGTTCGGCTTGCTCGGCTCGCTATATCCCAAGGCCGACTGGGCACCGAAAGTACTTCGTGCCCAATCCACCTTTGAGGCGCTCGCACGCGACCCGGTCGAGGGTTACTTCCACAGCGTGTCCGTCATGGGCGACAAGTTAAGGGACAAGCTTTTCAGCAACCCTTTCAAACTACGCCTGCAAGGACACCGCGCCGTTGATGTAATGCGCCGCCATGCAGACCGCGCGCCCACCGATGACCCGCTTTCCCGCGTGCAATATCTGGACATCAAGACCTATCTGGCAGGGGATATCCTCACCAAGGTGGACCGGGCCAGCATGGCTCACGCCCTGGAGGTGAGGGTCCCAATTTTGGACCACAAGCTGGTGGAGTGGATGTCGGGCTTGCCTTCCTCCTACAAGCTGCATGGGCAAGAGGGCAAGTACATTTTCAAGAAGGCGCTGGAATCCTACCTTCCGGACGACATCCTTTACCGGCCCAAAATGGGGTTTTCTGTTCCCCTCGCAAGCTGGTTCCGCGGGCCGCTCAGGCAACGGGTGCGGAATGCCATTTTGGGCGAGACGCTGGCCTCCACCGGAATCTTTGACATGGCTTTCCTGCGGGAAATGGTGGATCAGCATCAATCCGGTTTGCGGGACTATAGCGCATCACTGTGGACAATTCTGATGTTTGAAGCATTTCTTCGAAACGTGTTTCATGTGCAGGCCCCATCCTGCGAGATGGCTGCGCACAGAGAAGCAAGGAGCACATAGCCATGTATGGGCAACATCCCCTTGCAGACGCCAAACGCATCATCCACGCCATACTAACGGATCAGATCGCCCACTTCGCACCCAGGCTATATATCAGGCTCACGGGACAGACTGGCAGGGGTGCCTCGCAAGAATCGGCGAGGCAGATTGCGGATTATTTCAGAAGTTGTTTTGACGAATATTTCCAGATGCTTGGAATAGAACCAGAACAAATTGAGAGTTACCTTGCGGGCAAGCGCATCCTTGAATACGGGCCGGGAAACGTTCCCGGTGTTGCATTACTGATGATCGCGCATGGCGCCGACAGTGTAGTGTGCGTCGACCGCTTCCCCATGGTGTCAATCTCAGCGATAAATGCCGAGGTGCTTTGTCATCTGATGGAGGGCCTGGACGAAGAAGCAAAAGAGCGCGCTGCTTCCTGCTTTCGGCGACAGGGGTATCCGGCCTCAGGCTTACGTGAACAACGCATCCGCTACCTGGTTAAACCGAGCGGCCTGTCCGGCCTCAGAGATACTGCCGACCTCGTCATCTCCAGAGCGGTGTTGGAACATGTCAACGACCTCCACGCCACCTTCACCGACATGCACAACGCACTTTGCGATACTGGCGTAGCGATCCATCAGGTGGATCTCAAGAGTCACGGCCTGCACCGCAGCAATCCGCTGGATTTTCTGACTTGGCCGACTCACTGGTGGTCGTGGATGTACGGGCACAAGGGCATGCCCAACCGGTGGCGGGTAAACCGCTACCGTGAAGCCCTGTTGGAAAACGGCTTGCGAACGATATTACTGAAACCGACTGTTTTGGCCGATCAGCGCGACATCGAGGAAGTACGCCCTTATCTGGCCACGCCAATTCGCACCATTTCAGATGAGGATTTATCCTGGCTAGGTTTTTGGCTGGTTTGCGACAAAACAACTCAACAACAAGGTGAATGATGCGCATCCTTCACATCCTGGATCATTCCATCCCACTTCACAGCGGCTACACCTTCCGGACGCTGGCTATCCTGCGTGAACAACGTGCCTTGGGATGGGAAACGCATCACATCACCAGCGCCAAACAGGAAAATTGCAAGGTGCTCGAAGAGGACGTGGACGGCTTGCATTTCTATCGAACCCCGCCTGCAAAGGGGGGGCTCTCCACTTTGCCTCTTTTCAACCAGATCAGCATCATCAATACCCTTGCCACGCGGCTAGCCGAGATAGTGCCGCTTATTCGCCCGGATATTTTGCATGCCCACTCACCCGCTTTAAATGCCATTGCGGCGTTGCGTGTCGGAAGCAAGCATGGCATCCCCGTCGTCTATGAGGTCCGGGCATTTTGGGAAGACGCCGCGGTGGATCACGGCACCAGCAAGGAATGGGGGATGCGCTACCGTCTTACCCGAGGACTGGAAACCCACGCTTTCAAACGTGTCGATGCAGTTACCACGATCTGCGAAGGCTTGCGCCGCGACATTGTGGCGCGCGGCATCCCTGAGCAAAAAGTCACCGTCATTCCGAATGCGGTGGATATTGAAAGATTTTCCGTAGGCGGCACCGGCGATGCAACCCTCAAACAGCAGCTAGGGCTGATTGGCCACCGAATCATCGGCTTCATCGGCTCATTCTACGCCTACGAGGGCCTGGACCTGCTGTTACAGGCCTTTCCCACTATTCTCAAGGCCGTACCCGATGCACGTCTGTTGCTGGTTGGGGGCGGCCCACAGGATGACAACCTTAAACGTCTCGCAGCCGAGCTGGGCATTCAGGGCAAAGTCGTCTTCACCGGCCGTGTGCCCCACGACCAGGTGCAACGTTATTATGATCTGGTGGATATCCTGGCTTATCCACGCCATTCCATGCGACTGACCGAATTGGTTACCCCCTTGAAGCCCCTGGAGGCCATGGCTCAGGGCAGGCTGCTGGTCGCCTCCGATGTGGGTGGCCACAAGGAACTCATCCAGGATGGTAAAACCGGCATTCTGTTCAAAGCGGAAGACCCTCTGGCCCTGGCCAGCGCAGTGTTGCAACTTCTTGCCGAAGAATCAAGATGGCCCGGTCTGCGCAATGCCGCCCGGCACTTTGTAGAAACTGAGCGCAACTGGCCAAAATCCGTGTCAAATTACGTCGCCCTATATAGTCGGCTTACTGGACAAGGCGCAGACCATGCCTGACAGGCCCCACATCGTGGTCTTTACCACCCTGTTTCCCAATGCTGCGCAACCTGGGTCCGGCGTTTTTATTCGCGAGCGCATGTTCCGGGTTGCCAAGGCGCTGCCGCTCATGGTGGTTGCACCCACACCCTGGTTTCCATTTCAGGGATGCATCCGCTTCTTTCGGCCCCATTTTCGTCCTGCACCGCCCTACAGAGAAATTCAGGATGGAATCGAAGTGCTGCACCCGCGTTTTTTCTCGATACCCGGCATATTCAAATCACTGGATGGATTTTTTCTCGCGCTGAGCACGTTTACCTTAATGCGCCGACTTCATCATGAACAGCATTGCGACATCATAGACAGCCACTTTGCCTATCCTGAGGGATACGCGGCGAGTTTATTGGGCAGGTGGCTCGGGCTTCCATTTACCGTCACGCTGCGAGGCACTGAATCACGCCTTGCCAAAAAAGCCGCATTCCGGAAACGCATGGCCTTGGCCCTGCAATCCGCGGCAAAAGTTTTCTCGGTATCCGACTCCCTGCGCCAGGTAGCCCTTTCTCTGGGCATTCCCGAATCCAAAGCGCAAGTGGTGGGAAATGGTGTGGATAGCAAGAAATTCCATGCCATCGACAAAACTACCGCCCGTATCAAACTTGGCTTACCTCCTGATGCGCCCATACTCATTTCAATAGGCGGCCTGGTCGAAAGAAAAGGGTTCCATCGCGTCATTGACTGCCTCCCTGCACTACTTGAGGATTTTCCAGCGCTGCATTATCTGATCGTGGGCGGCCCCGGCCCGGAAGGGGACATGGAAGCGCAATTACGCGCCCAAGTTTCTATGTTGGGTCTGGATAAACAGGTAATTTTCACTGGCCCAATAAAATCGGAGGCATTGAAGGAACCCCTTTCCGCAGCGGACGTGTTTGTGCTTTCTACCCGAAATGAAGGCTGGGCCAACGTTTTTCTCGAAGCGATGGCCTGCGGCCTGCCGGTAATCACGACTGACGTAGGCGGCAACGCGGAAGTCGTTGGCAAACCGGAACTGGGCACAATAGTTCCATTTGGTGACCAAACGGCTCTGGAGCAAGCACTCGCGTCAGCCCTTGAACGCAAGTGGGATAGCCCCAAAATTATCGCCCATGCCGGCGAAAATGCATGGGGTTCCCGTGTTGCTATACTGGTAGAAGCATTCCAGGATATTGCTCGACACAACAATACCGGCAGGCCAATAAGGTCTCCTCGCTCACAACAAAAGGAATCGGAAACGTGCCGCTAGATTTCTATACCCGAATGGTGTCCGCTTGCTTGTTTCCCCTGCACGAAAAGTTGAAGCATCATGATACGGTGCAGATTCGCAAGGAAATGGAGCGCACCCAGTGGTTATCTCCGGAACGTTTGGAAATATTACGGGTTGAGCGGCTGCGGGAATTCCTTTCCAAGGTTGGCAAGCACGTGCCTTATTATCGGAACCTGTTCCGCGAAAGGGCATTCGATCCTTCAACCGTCCGCGGCATTTCCGATCTTGCCCGGCTGCCATTTCTGACCAAGGAAATCATCCGCGCCAATAAAGACCCGCTGAAATCCGAGGTTGCGCAGGGCCTTTCCCGCTTCAACACGGGTGGATCGAGTGGCGAGCCGCTCATTTTCTTTCTTGGCAATGAACGGGTCAGTCACGATGTGGCAGCTAAATGGCGGGCAACCCGCTGGTGGGATGTCGACATCGGTGACCCGGAAATCGTTGTGTGGGGCTCGCCCATTGAATTGGGCACCCAGGACAGGGTGCGCCAGATTCGCGATAGCCTGTTGCGCACAAAGCTGTTGCCTGCATTTGAAATGTCCGAAGCAAAGCTCGACAGCTTTGTTGCAGAAATTCGCGCAATGCGCCCCAAAATGCTCTTCGGCTATCCTTCAGCACTAGCCCATATAGCCCATCATGCCGAAACCCGCAGCCAGCGCATGGATGGCCTCGATATCCGTGTCGCATTCGTGACCTCGGAAAAACTCTACGACCATCAGCGTGAACAAATCTCCCGGGTCTTCGGCTGCCGGGTTGCAAACGGCTACGGGGGACGGGATGCGGGCTTCATCGCCCACACATGTCCTTCTGGCGGGATGCATATCACGGCCGAAGACATCATTGTGGAAATCGTGGACGATGCCGGCAATCCGGTGCCTCATGGCCAGGCCGGAGAAATTGTCACGACGCATCTGGCAACGAAAGATTTCCCATTTGTCCGCTATCGTACAGGCGATGTAGGGGTGCTGGACGATCGACCTTGCCCTTGTGGCCGAGGGCTGCCGCTGCTCAAGGAGATTCAGGGAAGAGCCACGGACTTCCTGGTTGCGCAGGACGGAACGGTGATGCACGGCCTGGCGCTGGTTTATGTTTTGCGCGACTTGCCCGGGGTGCGCCAGTTTAAAATTGTCCAGGAAAGCCTGCAGCGCACTCGCATCCTGATGGCCACGGATGCGGGATTTCATGAGGAATCGACAGGAATAATCGTCGCAGGAGTCAAGCAGCGATTGGGACAAGCGGTTCAGGTGGAAATCGAACGAGTCGACATCATTCCGAAAGAAGCGTCGGGCAAATACCGTTATGTTGTGAGTCGCGTCAACCCGGCACTAGCACCCGTTCCGGAAATGTCAGGAGCATAACCATGCCGATCAGGGATATCTTCGTCACTTTTGTCGTATTCGTTTGTTTGCCTTTCATCCTGGCGAACCCCTATATCGGAATTTATGTTTGGTCATGGATGAGTTACATGAATCCGCACCGACTGAGCTGGGGGTTCGCGTTTAGTTTTCCCTTTGCGTACATCATTGCGCTTACCACGCTCGCCGGGATGCTGTTTTCCAGGGAACCCAAACCGTTACCCCAGACCCGGGAAACCCTGTTACTGCTTGCATTGATCCTATGGATGTTGGTCACAACTGTTTTTGCATTCCATCAGGAACTCGCCTGGACCCAAATGGAAAAAATCGCAAAAATCCAGCTGATGATTTTTCTCACCCTCATCCTTATTACGACTCGTGAACGACTGCAGACATTAGTCTGGGTGATCGCCCTGTCGTTAGCGTTCTATGGCGTGAAGGGAGGGATTTTTACCATCATCCATGGCGGGATTTACGCCGTCAGGGGTCCGTTGCAATCCTTCATTGGCGGGGATAACGAAATCGGCCTGGCGCTGATCATGACCATTCCCCTTCTACGCTATTTGCAGCTTACAACAAAGAGCAAATGGATACGTCTCGGCTTGACAGCCGCAATGATATTGAGTGCTATCGCGGTGATCGGAAGTCAGTCCCGCGGGGCGATGCTTGGCGCGGCCGTGATGGGGGGCTTTCTATGGCTAAAGAGCCGCAACAAGTTTTTCACGGGGTCGGTCATAGCCGTTTCGGCTATGGTGATTCTGGCTATCATGCCGGAGCAGTGGTTTGAACGAATGTCCACCATCAAAACTTACGAACAGGATGATTCGGCACAAGGCCGCATCAATGCATGGAAAATGGCCTTCAACCTGGCCAGTGACCGGCCCCTCGTAGGCGGCGGATTCGAAACCTTTCAATGGGATACCTTCAGAATCTACGCACCGGATCCCGAAAACGTCCATGCTGCGCACAGTATTTATTTTCAAATGCTGGGAGAACATGGATTTGTCGGGTTGGCCTTGTTCCTGGCGCTTGGCATTGCCACATGGCGGGCTGGCGCCTGGATAATCAAAACCGCAAAACGGGATGAAGACAAAAAATGGGCCGCAGATCTTGCCGCCATGACACAGGTAAGTATGGTGGGATTTGCTTCGGCGGGCGCATTTCTTGGCTTGGCGAATTTTGATCTTTATTACCACATGCTCTGCTTGATCATTATCAGCAAGGTCATTTTGCTCAAAGAACAGGCCCAACAAGGTCAACTGGCGCCACATCCGGTCGGAAGGAATGCCTCATTCAAGCGCCGCGTGCAGCAGGTCGAGAATGGTTGAGTTTTTTCACGAGGCTGACATTGAGTGATTTCTGGCTAAAAGTCGATAAAACGCTACGCTATCATGGCCGCAATGCCCTTCATGCGTTACGCGGCGCATGGTGGGCTGCCCGCCGCATGCAAGCCAACCGGCCCGTTTTCATCATCGGGTGTAGCCGGGCGGGAACGACGCTGGCATACAAGACGTTTTCAGAATCTGCTGAACTCGGAACGCTGCAGCGCGAAACCCATGATTTCTGGGTGGGCCTGCACCCCTTGGGCAACAAGCACTGGGACACCCATGCCTTGGATGCTCTAGATGCAAGCCAACAGAACCGTGACACAGCCACCCGCTACTTCTATGCCCACACCGGAAAAACGCGCTTTGTAGATAAAAACAACCAGAGCGGCCTGTGCGTGCCCTATTTGCACGCCTTGTTTCCTGATGCCCATTTCGTTTTTGTGAAACGCAGCCCGGGGGACAACATCAATTCCCTGATCGAGGGCTGGGGCAAACCCGAAGAATTCGCCACCTGGTCCAGCGAACTGAAGGAAAAAGTCGCAGTAGACAACGGGCGCTACACACAATGGTGTTTTTTTCTGTCCAATGGCTGGCGCGATTATCTCGACAAATCCATTGAGGAGGTCTGCGCTTTTCAATACCGCGCCATCAACGGGGCAATCCTTGCGGCCAAAGAACGGATTCCCTCCCAACAGTGGACTGAGGTGTTTTACGAAGACCTGGTACGTGACCCGGTTACCGGGTTTCGACAAGCTTTCGAGCAGTGTGGTCTGGCGTTTACGCACGATCTCGAACAACACTGCGCAAACGTCTTGTCTACACCTTATAACGCCTTCTCCGAAATTCGACTGGATAAATGGAAAGACGGGCGCAACCGGGACCGCATCGAGCGCGTGCTGCCGAAAGTGGCCGCAGTGGCGTGGGCGATGGGGTACACGCACTGAACATGATGACGCTGCTGTGGCTGCTGCCGCTGGTCTGGGCGCTGCTGCTGGCGTTGTATGCCAGGCGGCTGATCGCCCTGTGGCTTGAGACGGTATGGCGCTACCCGGTGCTGGTGATCGAAAGCGACGACTGGGGCGCGGGCGCGCTGCCCCAGGCAGCAGCGCTGGATGCTCTGCGTACGCTGCTCAACCACCACTGCGATCACACCGGGCGGCACCCGGTGATGACGCTGGGCATTGTACTGGCCATCGCCGACACCGAGGCGATACGCGCTGCTGCTGGCCGCGAGTATCTGCGTATCGCATTGGACGACGCGCGCCTGGCGCCAGTGCTGGCCGCGTTGCGCGCGGGCATTGTTGAGGGCGTGTTCTCCCCCCAGTTGCATGGCATGGAACACTACTGGCCCGCTGCCGTCATGGCCGCCACCCAAACCGACAAGCGGGTGGCAGCATGGCTGGCGGGCGACGCCCTGCCGCACACCGAAGACTTGCCCTCGCGGCTGCAAAGCCGCTGGACTGATGCTACCGTGTTGCCCTCGCGGCCGCTCTCAATCCCGGAAATCAACGAAGCCGCTGCCGCTGAAACCGGTGCGTTCCAGCGCATTTTCGGCATGACGGCGCAGGTTGCCGTGCCCACTACCTTTGTGTGGAACGATGCGGTCGAACGCGCCTGGTCGGCGCATGGCGTGCGCTGCATCATCACCCCCGGCACGCGTCACGAATACCTCGATGCGCAAGGCCGCCCGGCGGGTGATGGACGGCGCATACTGAACGGCGAACGCGGCCAGGGCAACGTGCTATACGTGGTGCGCGACCAGTATTTCGAGCCTGCGCTCGGCCACCGCGCTGAACAAGGACTGGTTGCGCTGGCGCGGCAAACCAACTGCGCTCGTCCGACGCTGCTGGAAACCCACCGCTTCAATTTTCTCGGAGAATCTGCCAACGCTGCCTTGCGAGAGTTGGATAACTTGTTGGGTAAAGCCTGCGCTGCTTATCCCGCGCTGCGCTTCCTGTCCACCCAGGAAATCGCCGAGGCGATGGCGCGCAAGGATACGGAATTGACCGAAACCCGCCTGCACCCGCGTCTGCGCGCGTGGCTGGCGCGCATCCATGCACTGCCACGCTTTGCCAAGCTGGCACGCCTCACCGGACTGGTATTGCCGTTGCGGTTGCTGGGAAAATGGGCGGCATGAGTAACCCGCGATTTTCCGTCATCATCCCCGCTTACAATGCGGCGGCGACACTGGCGCGCGCACTGGATTCGGTGCTGGCGCAGACCTGGCCAGCGCACGAGATCATTGTCGTGGACGACGGCTCCTGCGATGCCACAGCCGCGGTAGCGGCTGCGTATGGCGATAAAGTTCGCTATCTGTATCAGCTCAATGCAGGCGTATCGGCCGCGCGTAACGCCGGGGCACAGGCAGCCAGCGGCGACTGGTTGGCTTTTCTCGATGCCGACGACTGGTATTATCCCAACCGCTTGAAATGGCATGCCGACTGGATTGCGCGTGATTCGGAACTGGATTTTCTGACCGGAGATTACGAATATCGCGACCCGGCGGGCAAGCTGATCGGCACGTCGATGGCTGCCAGACAGTCCGGGCAACGTATGCTGCTAAAAGCGGCGGGGGCACGCGAGGTGGTGATGCAAGGACGCGAATTCGAGGCTTTTGTGGCCGATCATTTTGGCGATACCCACACGCTGAGTGTGCCGCTGACCACGTTTCTGGCGCTGGGTGGGTATCCGCCGGGCTTCAAAGTGTGCGAGGACGTGCACTTGCTCACCCGTCTGGTAGCATGTAGCCGTCGCGTTGGCGTCGTTTGCGCGCCGCTGGCGGTTTATCTTATTCACCCGACCAGCGCCACCCGCGTGGATCCGGTGCGCGCGCAGTTTGAAAACGTCCGCACCCTGATCGCCCTGGGCGAACAGGCCGCCAGCCTGCCCGCCGTGGTGCGCCGTGGGTACACCACGCGACTGCGCCAGGCACGCCTGAATATGGGCTATGCGCTCAGTAAAACAGGCAACCGCGTGGGCGCCGTGCGGGCGGTATTGCCATCACTCTTGGAAGCGCCGGGTTTCGCCAGCGTGCGCAATTTGTTGTCCATTCTTAAAGGCTGAACATGCCGCGTTACCTGGTGCTCACCGAATTATTCCTGCCCACCAAGGGCGGTACCGCCGTTTGGTTTGCCGAGGTGTACCGGCGCCTGTCGGGCAAGGAAACCCACATTGTGACTGCCGATGTGCCCGGTGCCGCGGAGGTAGATGCCAGCCATCCCAACAGCGTGCACCGCATCAACATGCGCCGCGTGGCATGGCTACGGCCTGAATCGCTGGGCATGTACGTCAATCTGTTTGCCAAATCCTTGTGGTTGGCGCTCACACACCGTTTTGACGCGATCCACGCAGGGCGCGCTCTGCCAGAAGGCCTGAGCGCCTGGGCGGTGGCGCGTCTGACATTCCACCCGGTAGTGATCTACGCCCACGGTGAAGAGCTCACCACCTGGGGGCGCGGCGGCAAATACAAAGCCATGCGTTTCGCGCTGCGCCATGCTGACCGGGTTATCGCCAACAGCGAATTCACCCGCAATGAACTCATCAAAATGGATGTAAATCCGACCCGCATCGCACTCATCTATCCTGGTGTAGACGTAGCGCGCTTCCGCCCCGGCCTGGCATGTGCAGACCTGCGCCAGTCAGTCAATGTAACCAGTGATGGCAAGCTGATCTTGTCGGTAGGGCGGCTGTCGCGGCGCAAAGGTTTCGACCGGATAATCCAGGCCCTACCTGCGTTGATCCATACCGGGCTAAACGTACAGTATGCGGTAATCGGCATCGGCGAAGATCAGGAGTATTTGCTCAATCTCGCGCGTGCACACGGCGTGGCTGAGCGCGTACATTTGTTGGGGCACGTCAGCGCCGATGACCTGCCGCGCTGGTACAATGCTTGTGACATATTCGCCATGCCCAACCGTGAAATCCATGGTGATACGGAGGGATTTGGCATGGTGTTTCTGGAAGCCGCTGCGTGCGGCAAGCCTTCCCTGGCGGGTATCGCCGGCGGAACGGGTGCAGCAGTACTCGATGAAGAAACCGGGCTGCGTCTAGATGGTACTGATGGACAAAAAATCCACGCGGCATTAGTCCGTCTGCTGGGAGATACGATTCTTGCCGCACAGCTTGGAAAAAACGGGCTAACCCGCGCCGTGAAGGAATTCAGTTGGGATAGTGTTGCGGCAAAAACCCTGGCACTCAATGCTACCCACAGCTAGCCCGCGACATAACATTTGCACAGCAAAATTTATTAGTTACCACTCCGTGAGGATTATCATGATTTCATACCGGAAAATTATATACATTTTCGCTTTTTCTTTATTGTACCCATCCATCGCTTCGGCCGTAGAGTCATATTATATTACCCCTGCCGAGATGGCCAAACTTCCTCGTTATTGCTATTTAAAACAAGTATACGGTGAGGATAAAAACCACCCAGAAGAACAAGCCATCTACGATATGCTGGGTGTAGATTATGTTCATATGCATCATTATTGCTGGGGACTTAACTACGCTAACCGTGCGGATAGCGACTGGAATGATAAAGTTGCGCGATCCTATCGGTTGCAGTTGGCAGCCAATAATTTTAACTACGTGCTTGCCGCTGCAACTCCCGGTTTTTTCATGCGCCCAGAAATTCATTTGCGGCTGGGAAAGGTCCTTCTCCGCGCAGGAAAATCGGCTGAAGCGGCGCAAAATTTCCAAAAAGCGATCCAGATCAAACCGGACTATGTGCCCGCCTACTTGGCCTTGAGCGATTATTACAAGGGAATCGGCAGCCCGGCCAAAGCCCTCAGCCTGTTGGAAGATGGATTGAAACAGGTGCCATCGTCGCCCAGTCTCGCGCGACTTTACCGGAAGCTCGGCGGCAAAGGCCCGCTTCCCGAGGGAAGCCCCCCGGTGGCTGAGACAACTCAGCCGCAAACCCAACCACCTGCGCCAGTGGAAACAGAAAAAAAAGCGGTGGGAGCGGCAGACGTTACCGCCCCCGAAACTTCCAAACCGGAACCAGCATCTCCCAGCGAGAAGCCTCCTGAAAAAATTGGCAGTCCATCCAACCCGTGGTGTCGTTTCTGTACCGACGATGAGGTCGCACCTGCCGGAAAGTAATCCAGAGCACCGAGATTCCCTATTGATCCGGCAAACTTTTCGTAAATGAATCCGCCTCTCTCTTAGCCCCCGGCAACCCCTCTTGGTCCTTCCGGTTCATTTGCTGCATTCAATTACACTGGCAGTCAGTCACGTTGAAACGTGAAACTGCAGGTCGGCATTCATGCCGACATTTCGGGCTGAAGCCCGACTTACCTAGCCTTGCGATCCTTGCTGACTGACTACCAGGCATAGCCCAGCAATAAATCTTCAAACTCCCGCACTGGTCGTGTAGTGAAGTCATGCTCCACTCGGATACGGCCGGCTTCACCCAGTTGCGCACGCAGGACCGGGTCGGCCACTAGCCGGGACACCCTGTCAGCCAGCGCTTCTACGGCTGCGGCTTCTACCAGATAGCCGTTCACGCCATCTTCCACCACCTCGGGGATGCCGCCCACGCGTGTAGCCACCACCGGCTTGCGGCAGGCACCCGCTTCCAGGTTGATAAGCCCCAGCGGCTCCTGCCAGCGCGACGGCACCACCACAATATCTGCCGTGTGATAGATGTTTTCCACTTCCTTCACGTAGCCGACGTAGCGGATACGGGCATCGCCACCTGCCAGGTCTTTCAAATCCTGCTCTGAATAGGAGCCGAAAAATTTCTTTGGGTCGCGGCACTCGCCGGCAATCAGAAAACGTGTGTCTGGATTCGGAATTCGGCGGGCCATAGCGATGAAATCCTGCACACCCTTGATATCACGAATCTGCCCCAGAAAAGCCACCACGGTATCGCTCTCGGATAGGCCAAGTTCTTCCCGCAGGCTGTGCCCGGCATCAAAGCGATCCAAGCTGATTGGGTTGTAGATCACGGGTTTGTACAGTTTTGTCGGCAACGATTGCTCAGCAGTGTAGCGCGATACGGCTATGGCTGCTTGGCACCAAGCCATGGCTGGGGCCGGCTGGTCGTTGATTACATGATAATGGGCGAGGATGGGAATGCCCAATAATCGAGCTGCCAGCAGTTCAGCCGGGCGCCAGAAGTTGGAACTGTTGACGTGAATTACCGCCACATGCTCACGCCGAAAAAAGCGCCAGGCCCGGAAAAAGCTGCGCAGATAGGCCATGGGTTTGCCCGGCTCGGTGAAGGGGCCCCATACAAGATAACGTAAATTGCGTTGTGTTAATTCATCCTCAATGGGGCCGGGGCATGGCAACAGCAGCAAGGGTGTCAGCCTGTCACGATCCATCAGGCGCAGATTGGTAAACAGTACCCGGCTGGCGCCCCCCCAGTCTCCGGCGCTCATGGTGAAGAAGCAAACAACAGGTTTCTTGCTCATTTACTTAGGACTCTCGGTTGTGCGACACGTATCCTTAACACCGAAGGGATAGCCAAGTCGGTGTACCGTCTCGCAAGAAGGGGATTCAGGGGAATGGTGTCTGAACACCACTGGATGCCAAGAATAAAATCGTGTCTGTAGTGGCTGAGGAACATCAGTAAAGGCTCACTGTTTGACGACGTGGTATTTCCAGGTGCATTTTGGATGCTGCTGAACCGCTTCAGGCTTGTTTTGGAAAAATTCATCAATGGCTTTGGTGGCACCCGGCCAGCGTGCATCGCCATATTCGTCGAACATGATGATGCCGCCCGGCTGAACCTTGTCGTAGAGGGTTTCCAAAGAGAGTTTGTAGGACTCGTAAAGATCGCAGTCGAGATGCAGCAAGGCGATACGGCCTTCGTAATTGGGCAGAGTCTTGTCGAACCAGCCCTTTATAAGGCGTATGCGTTCGCGGATGACCTCTTCGCCCAAACGTCCGTCGCGCAACACTTTGAGCACGGTGTCGGGCGGGTTGGCCCAAAACCCCTTGCCCTTGATGGGTGTGGTTTCGTCTTTCTCGACCGGATCGGGAAAACCCTCGAAGGAATCGAAGCCATAGTATGTCCGTGGTGTTCCGATATAGTCACTGAACAAGGTAAACAGCAAAGCCCCATGCCCGATCGAAACGCCGCATTCGACGATATCCCCCTCCACTTTTTGCACCTTGTCTACCATGTCCTTGAAGTAAAAGTAGCGATCCAGTGCGCCTCGATAAATGCGTGGCAGAAAGGGTGAGTGGTTGTAGTCGGCAGGTATGCTCTCCTCTAGCGGATCGATTTTCTCGATTTTGTAGCCCAAGGCGCGCAGGGTTCGCTTGATGGCTGATTTGAACGGCATTTGGATTCCCCTTTGTCAAAAATTCAAAGATTGGGTTGTGTGTCAGACATGCTGTCGATCCACTGACGCAAGTCCTGCCAAAGCGTGGCGGCTATCTCCGCATGCTGATCGATCAGATTTTGTTTGCACATGGGGTCTGCCACGACGTCGAAGAGTTGCAGGATATGGCCATTGATGAGCGGCTGGTAGGTGAGTTTCCAGCGACCTCTGCGGATCATGCGATCCTTGGCATCCATAATGCGAGCCTTATATTCCGGCTTGATGGTCATAGTCCCGGAGGTGGTGTCAGGCACTTCCAGCAGATCAAACAAGCTCGGATATCGCAGGTGCCCTTCCGGCATGCCCGGCAAATCCGTAAGCCACATACCCGTTTCAGCAAAAGCAGGGAGATCAGGTACAGAGTCCTTCCCGTCGAGGAAAGGTTCAAGCGACTCACCGTCCATGCCAGGCGGCTTCGCGATGCCCGTCAGATCCAGCAGGGTCGGCGCCACGTCAACGGACCGCACGGTCTTCTCCACGATGCCACCCCCCGGCCGACGCGGATCAACAATGACCAGCGGCACCTTGGGACTAAAGTCGCCGACCACACTGTTTCCCTGGCCCCAAGTTTCGTGTTCAAAGAACTCCATGCCATGGTCGCTATAAATGACCACGATGGTGTTTTGCTTGAGCCCGCACGCCTCGATATGAGCCAGAATCCGGGCCACCTCGTCATCGAAGCATTTAACACAACCATCGTAGAGATTCAGGATCTGATCCAGATCGAACTCTTTCCTGCTGTCACCCTGGCGCCGGATGATCTCAAAGGGGTCCGTCAGCCGCGCCATTACAAACTTGGATTCTCCGCTATATTCTGGATCTGAAAAAAGCGTGTAGTAAGGATATTCGGAACCGAAGGGGGGATGGGTGGTGGCCATGAAAACATTGAGAAAGAACGGGCTATTTCCGGTTGAAAGATCAGTAATTTGGGCGCAAGCATCCCGCCCCACTTCACGGGTAAGGGGCACCCCCGCCAAATAATACAGTTCCGGCAGGAAGCGCTTCCCAAACCGATTATGGGTAAACAGGGACAGGAATAAGCGCAAGTCTTTCGGGCCCTGGCGAATGAGATATTTTATATTCCACTGATCTTTAGGCAGATCAAGCCGCTGAAAACCCAGGTTAAACTTGCCCATGTCGCCTGCCGACCAATCACCCACCACCGCCGTCTGATACCCGGCCTCTGCCAGAATAGCAGGCAGGCACTGCACCGGCAGCGATAGTTCGTCATCGCCGACAAAGTTGTCGCGGATACCGTGACGATGCGGCCAAGTGCCCGTCAGCAGGGAAAGCAAACTGGGGGCCGTGCGGGCACAAGGGACGTAGCAGCTGGTAAACTGCACCCCGCGCTTTGCGAGCGCATCGATGTGGGGTGTGAGTGAACGGTAGTAGCCCGCTGCCCCAAGCCGGTCGGCGCGCAGCGTGTCCGATCCTATCATGATGACATTCGGGCGGTCCGGGACTTCTCCATCAGACCCCGGATGGGTTGGAACCGCCTCCCGCCGGGGAGCCATCTTCCGTGTGCCGACTGTAACCGCTGTGCCCAGAATGATTAAACCTGCCAGAGCCAACCAGCGTTCTTGTTCCAACATTCGTGCAACACAAGCCAGGGCGGCGGCACTGCCCAGCAACACCAGCATCACCTGGGCAATCCGCAACTTCGCAGGCGAAAGCCTGCGCCAGAGCGGGTAGAACCTGCTCAGTCGGTAGTGGGAGGAAGCCGCGATGGTGGCTGGCAGGTACAGCAGATGCCGGGCAAACTGTAGGCAGGTAATAACGACAATACCGAGCACTGCCGATGCCGTCGCCCATTGGGCAGAAAACGGATGCCCAAAATAAACACTGTGGCACCCGTAGATAGCCACCCCCGCGCCCGCCATCAGACCGCTCAAGGCGAAGCCCCAAGACCCCAATCGCAGCAATGCAAGGAGAGAATAGCCGGAGTAGTGCCTTAGGATTTCCTCACGTATTTCTGGGCCCGTGCGGGAAAAATCAGTCACCGACTTAACCAGCAGCAACAATGTGAAAAATGCCGCGAGGCCGGCGGAGCTTAGCACACCCTGCCAAATTGCCGAGGCCGGGAGCGCAGCCAGAGCCGCCATGGCCGCTACTCCCATGGCCGCCGCAACAGGAGCCACACCAGGGGCAATGCTGCCCAAATCGGCGCCCACCTCCGCGCCGGGCACAGCCGTGGGTTTCTGCGACATGCCGCGGATTTCCCCCAAGGTGGCGGCAAGCCGCACCAGATAGAAGCGGGTCCGCGGCCAGCTCAGAGACAACACAGCGGCCCCCATGTAGTCGGCCAGCTTCCTCCACATATAGCGGGGAACGGCGCTACCCCCATGATGCACGCGTGCTACCGAGCGGGAGCGCTGATAACTTTTTTGCAGGATGTACTGGAACTTGAAGCGCTCCAAATCCACGTAATGGTACTGGACGACGTCAGGGACGTATTGCAACTTCACTCCCGCCGTAAGTACCCGCAACACAAAATCGCTGTCTTCTCCACCGCCAAGGTCATGCCCTTTCGGACCGAGTTCTGTCGAAAAGCCACCCACCTTCTCAAGCGCCTCGCGGCGCAAAAACAGGTTGCCGCCTCCCGGAAAAGGGCCGCTCAAGTCTATGGGTTTGGGATGGTCTCCCCCGTCATAACGCGGCACCGGCAGCGGATAAATCCGGTACGGCCCTTCGTCATGCACCCAGGCGGGTTCAGTGCCGTCCCAGTCGGGCAGGATGCGGCCGCAATACAGCCCTGCATCCGGCCAGATCTGTGCGGCCTGCTCGATAGCGAGCAGGTAATTTTCATCGACCCGATGGTCATCATCGACAAAAGCGACAAGCTCGGTTTCGATTTCGGGAATGGCGCGATTGAGTGCATGCGACTTGCCTGGCGTGGGGACATCAATCACGCGCAGCGGCAGCCGGCCCTTGTCGGCCTGTTGCGATTGATATGCCTGCATGCGCGCCAGCGTATCGTCGGTGCAGGCATTGGCTGCCACAAGAATCTGCACTGGAATGGCTGGCCGTTTTGCCGCATTGAGTGAAGCCAGCACCCGTTCCAGTAAATCGGCCCGGTTGTGGGTGCAGATCAGAACAGTCAGTTGGCTCATGACCGGTAGCGGAAACCAACAAGACACCCCATGGCATGGGTCGCATTCATCGCCTGCCGCAATGCGCCGGGTTGCCCGGTGAGATACATACCCAGTACTTTGAGGCTTTGTTGCACACACTGGGTGACAAGAAAGGGGGGGATTCCGAACAGGATACGCGGATAGGCAGGTAATTCGTGACGGCCCACGCGCAAGCCGGCGCGGTAATGCAGCTTGAGAAAATAGCTGCGTTTCAGCCTCCAGGGTTCGATGAAATGCCACACGGCCATGTCTGGGCGGTAGCGGATTTTGGTGCCGCGTGCGAGCAGAGTGCGGAACAGGATGGCATCTTCGCCCCCTCCCATGCCAGACCCTTCCCGGTTGTAGCGTTTGTCAAAGCGCAGAGCGGGATGGTCACGAAACAGGCGCATGTCGTAGGCAATGTTTGCTGTCCAGACGGGGGTGCGGTCATCGGTAATCCAGAATGGCGTATCGCCGTGTTTAACCTCGGCCAGGAAACCGAGCAAGTCGTCCTCTAGCCAAGTGGGACGGCCATGGGGAGTAAAATCCACCTCCACGCGCCCGCCAACGCATTCAGCTCCCTCGTTGACGATAGCGTCATGGGCCGCATTCAGCAAGCCCGCCTGAGGGAGTTCGTCATCATCCATAAACACCAAAATATCGCTCTCCAGCGCCTCCTCGATAGCCCGGTTGCGGGCCGGGACGATACCCTGCTCGGTCTCGGTGACGAAGCGCAGGGAAACGCCAGGCCGGGCGGCCAAGTTTTCCAAAATAGCGAGGGTGTTGTCCTTGCTGTTGTTGTTGACGGCCAGGATTTCAAAGGGGATCGGGCAATCCTGGGCGCGCATGGCGGCCACCAGGTTTTCCAGGCGGTCGGAGCGGTTGTAGGTGCAGAAGGCAAAAGTCAGTTTCATCCCCGGTTCTCCGGGTTTCGCGAGGTTTTGCCCGAACTGTTGTCCAGGATCTTGAGCAGCGATTCGTGTATTGGCATCGGCAGCAGTGCGGGCAGCATATAGAACCAGTCCCTGGCACGGCCGTACCCGGAACGCATGACGCGGCGGAAGATAGTGCGCGCGGCCGGCAGGTCGCGTTTCCAGTAGTTCTCGTAGCCCTGTTTCAGCAAATTACCATAGAGCAGATCACGGCGGCGGACGCGGCCCAGTTGCGCGGCGAAATCCGGATGCCGGGCCAGATAAGCCTGCTGGGCGTCGAGCAGTTGCAGCGCCGCGCGGGCGAGGTTGCCGGAGGCCTGGTTACCGCCGTGAAAATGGTAGTGAGCCAGCACTTCGGGGACGCGAACGATGGCTGTGGTACCGGCGACCTCCAGCCAGAGCGCATAGTCCTCGGCATTTTTCAGGTTCGGATCGAACCCCCCTGCGGCGATGATGGCTTCGCGCTTGGTCAGCGCAGCATGGATGGGCCAGCGACAACCGGCAAGCAAGGTCTCGCGTTTGGCCGGGGTTTCGTAATCGGGAGGCGTGAAAGGCTCGCCGCGCAGCCCCGGCAGTCCCATATTTTTCCAGCCGCAGTAGGCCAGCACGGCATCCGGCCGCTTTTCCAAGGCGGCCAACATTTTTTCCAGGAAACTCGGAGCCCAGGTGTCGTCTGCATCCAGGAACGCCACGTATTTGCCGCGCGCTTGCCTCAGACCGGCATTACGGGTGGCGCTGACGCCCTGATTGACTTGGGTATGGACGCGCACGCGCCGATCCGTCCGGGTTTGCAGCCAGTCCAACGTGCCGTCGCTGGAACCGTCGTCCACTGCGATTAATTCCCAATCGGTAAAAGTCTGCGACAGCACGCTGCCCACGCTTTGTGGCAGGTACGCCGCTGCATTGTAGCAGGGCATGATGATGGAGACGCTGGGCGGCATAAACTACCCCTTCCCCATAAAGATAGAGAGTCTGCGCAGGATGGCCTTTGTACCCCGTGCCAGCGGGTTGAGTCCTTCTGCTTGCGTGAGCCGAAGGTTCATGTCGTGAGTATCGACGCCCGTTTGCCCGATATGGGTCAGCACATTGATCAGCAATTCAATCTGTAGCGTCCGGGTGGATTCCGCCATCCGGGGGCGAGAAACCAGTTTCTCGAACAATGCCATCCATTTGGCGTTGAGAATCCGCTCGTCGTAGTGTTCTGCAATCCATGGGCGAGCACGCACCCCCATTTCTCTGCCAGCGTCAGGATTGTCCAGAACCCAGCTGACGCGCTGGGCCAGCGTCTCCACATCGCCTACATCGCACAGAAAGCCAGTATCTCCGTCCCGTATGTAATCTTCCGGTCCGCCGCAACGGGTGGAAATCGCCGGCACTTCAACCAGCATCGCCTCGGCGCATGTGCGGGCGAACCCCTCGAAATTAGTACTGGTAAGCAGGAAGGCATCCGCACCGCGATAGATTTCGTTGATGCGATCCAGCTCCACGCTGCCGAGGAAATGGACCCGATTTTCCATGCCCAGATCGTGACACAATTTTGTCAGTTCATCGCGGTATGGTTGGACGGCGGCTTTCCCGACATGAAGAAAATGCACATCCATGTAGGCAGGTTGTTCCACGACGCGAGCCGCTGTCCTGACAAAGGTAACCAGGTCCTTCTCCGGGCTGATGCGGCCGACCGTGAGCACGATTCTGCTGTCAGGCGGGATGCCCGCCAGGGTCACAAGTATGCTTTTTGCTTCCGCCCGCGGGGCGAGCGAATGCGGGATGGCAAGGCCTGACTCAATCAGCTCTAGTTTGTCCGGAGGGATTGCCGCTGGAAAACTGCGTAACACCACTCCACTATTGCCGATAACCACATCCGACAGATCAGCCATCAGCTGGGCCAATGCCCCTTCCGATAGAGGGAAACACTTCAGCACATCGAGATCTGCGGCGAATTGAACCCTTTGTGCCCAGACATGGGGAATGCCTGCGATTGCAGCCGCCAGCCCGCCCTCGAAGGTATATTCCGCATTGGTATAGACAAGGTCGATTTCTCGCTCTCGAATTGCGGATACCAAGGCCATGACCCGTTCGCGTAAGCCGGCCAAATGGTAGTAGAAATGACTGGGTGTGGGATACCACCAATTGTTGGCCCGGTAATCCACGACCTGCACGCCGAGCCGCTCTAGCGTATCCTGGTATTCGTTGTTGTCGGGCACGGCCAGATGTGCGCGAAAGCGCGTCTTGTCCAGACCGGCGACAACCCCCAAGAGAGAAATATTGCAGCCCGCGCTACGCCTGGGATCCGGGTTCAGGAAGAGAATGTCGAGTTTCTCGATCATGGTTTGCGAGCCAGTCTGAATTCAGTGCGGCGTTCGCGGAAATAATCACGGGCTGCCAGCGAGACCTCATCCCGATACTTCATGGCATGTGTGACGATGCGGTTTTGTCGCAACAATTCTTCCGGTGGCATCGGCAGCCCGACGTCCCAGATGCCGAAGGGTTGACCTGGCCCACCAAATTCACCTGCCTTATATCCCGCCGCATAGGTGAGCATGGCGATCAAACTATCCTCGGCCACATGTCGCCCACGCACGCTTGAAGGACGGTAACCATCGGTACCCAGGAACCAGCCACGCTTGATGATGCTGTCCAGGCACGCGCGGGATAAGGCATAGGCACCGCCTTGCACCCCATCTCCAACTTGATAGCCATTCTGGATGGCCAACTGATAAGGCTTGCCGAGATCCTTTCTCACTCGCAACATGCGCTCTCGCCAGTGGCTCAAGTCGCGTTGTTCGCCATTCCAGTCCGTCTGATAGGTGCCCAGAAGGCCCTGTTCCGGATTGGCTCTGAAAGCGCTGCTCAGGGCACCTTCCAATCCGGGGCCGATGATTAAGGCGTCCGGGTCGATTTTGAGATAGATCGGGCTCTCGAACAGCCGATGCGCTTCATGAAACGCACGCCGCAAAGTGAGGTCGTTTCCCCACAGATACATCCGTTCGGGATTGCGGATAACCCAGCATCCGGCTTTGAGCAGACGCTCATGAGTGCCATCCTCGGTCGCATCGTCGGCGACCACCACTTCATAGTCGCAAGCCAGATAGGTGCTGCAACTGTCCAAGAGATCCGCGATACCGAGCCCCTCGCCGTCTGATGCGGCAAACACGATCACCATGTCGCACTTGCGACGCGCCGCAGGGAAGGCAGGGGAAGGTGGCCGGAACAGATGCATGAACTCAGCTCCTGCTTGATGGTCTGCGGACGAGCAGACGTGCGACCCGCCGCAGTAGACCGGCACATGCTTCCAGGGCGAGCCAGAGGCCCAAACCGCTTTGGCTTGCCGGAAAATGTGCGGAAACGGGGTGGAAAAGGCGAGCGCCGCCGGGTGTCAAGGCTTCGCCGGCGATGGTCGCAGCGGGAATATCAAGTTTTGCGGTGGTCAATACACAGCGACGTCCAGGTGGGTGGGCACCGAACCATGACACCCGTAGGTCAGGGAAGTCGCGTATTGGCGTGCCGAAGACCGTCGCGTAGGCGGGCAGCTTGTATTCGAGAAAACCAAGTTCCGGTCGCGGCATCACGGCGTAGCTGTCCAGAAAGCTGCGCGGCAGGGCGGCGGTGAAGAACTGGCAGGCCTGCTGCGGGCCGTTATAGCCGTAATGCTGGACGAGCCAGGCCTTGAATTGCAGGTAGTCGTCATAGACTTCCGTGTCGGGCCGGGTCCAGTAGAAGCGCGATTCGATCTCGTCCAGTGGACGCAAGCCGGGGAGGTAGATCTCATCGCGGTAGAGCGGTTTGAAAATGTGTTGCACGGGCGCTAGGGCGAGCATATCCCACTGCATGATGATGAGCGTGTCCCAATCCAGCCGTTGTCCATGTTCGAGGTGCCAGAGACTGATCATCCTGTCGCCGTGACGCCATTTCCATTCCCCGTCGCGGTTGACGTGAAATGCCCAGTTGTCATCAAGCCAAGGCGCGAGGCGTCGTTCAAAATCACCGAACTCTGCAGGTTCCCCGCCATACAGGCCGAATATTGGCATGTCAGGATTAAGCCGGCGCAGCAGGTGCACGCGCTCCAGGCAGATGTCCGGTTCCTTGTAGTACCAGAACAGGATCGCGAGCTTGGGGATGTTGTCTTGCATGATCCGGCCTTATAGTCGTGCGCGATTGCGCAGTCGTTTCAGAGTATGGTTTGCCAGCGTATGCCAGGAAACGTCATTGCTGCCGAAGTACAGCTTGCGTGCCAGACTACCCACCGTGTCCGTATTGAACATGGTCAGGCGGCGCAATTGGCAAGCGTCGCCATCACGCAACGCCCAGCCGGTACGGGTGGTGCAGGCGGCACGATAGCCGGCGGCGCGCACCGCGTTTACACTGCGCGCATCCCAGGCGCCATAGGGATAAGCGAAACTGGATATTTCGCTGCCCAGGACGTCTTCCAGGACCTCCTTGGAGTTGCTCAGTTCGCCACGCAGGACGTTGTCGTCCGCTTCCGTCAGGCGGACATGGTTGGCCGTATGCGACCCGATCTCCATGCCGGTAGCCTGTATGGCACGCAGTTCGGCGGCATTCAGCAGGCGGCCGGCAGGTCGGCCATCGTCGGGCCAGGCTGGTTCCCGGGCGATGGAACCGGAGACCATGAACCAGGTGGCACGCATGCCGCGTTTTTGCAGTTCTTCCCAGGCGACGAGGTTGTCCACGTAACCGTCATCGAAGGTGATGACGGCAGTGCGGCCTGCCCATTTTTCCGGTGCAGCGACAAGTTCTGCCATGGTGGGGGTGGCCCAACCCGCCTCTGCGAGGAAATCGAGTTGGCTCCGGAAGCGCTGTATGGAAACGGCCCAGGGCCAATCCGGAGTGCCGTTCCGCGGCGAGACGGAGTGGTACATCAGCATGACCGGGCCGTGCTGGCCGGCGTGGCGGTGGATGAGCCGCGAAAGGGGATCAATCCACATTATTGGCAACAATTGAGGCGGGTTCACGCTGGTACAACTTATGGTTGGCGTCTGAAATCGCGGCCACTTCGTGGAAGCCCTGGGAGACAAAGAAGTCCACCACCTCGGCTACGGCCGCCACACCGATGACGTGGGGATGCAGCTCGATACAGACCTTGCTGATGCCGTCCAGGCGGGCGTAACGGATGAAGTCGCTTTCGCCTCCCTCGATATCGATTATCAGGAAACTCGGCCGGATGCGCTGTACTTCGTCATTGAAGCTCCTCATCGGCACCTGGATGGATCTTGCACGTGAATGCCGTTTAACTATGGAGGAACTCCAGAAATTTTTCATCAGATAGAACGTAATTTCCCCGTCTGCCTCGCCTAGCAGGCAGATTTCTAGATGAGGCGATACATCATTGAGGATGTAGTTTTTCTGGATGATTGGCTCCAGTGCCGGATTGGCTTCAAAAGTATAGATTCTTTCGCTGCCCACATTTTTGGCGCACAGCGCGGAGATAAAACCCAAGCCGGTGCCCAGTTCCAGAACGATGTCGTTCGGTTTCAGGGCATGTTGAACTATTCGCGCCTCAGGTTTCTCATAACTGTCGGACTCGAAGGATTCCAATACGGGGACAGAAAGGAATGGCGTACGGCGCAGTTGTATACCCTCCCTTTCGAAAATGGGTTGACGCCAAGCTCGCAGTCGCAGAGAAAAACGCTGGAGCACATCTTCTGGGCGGTTGCGCCGCATCCATGCAATGAAACGTTCACGACTGCCCCAGTATTCGTGCTTGATTCGTTCAACTATCGCGGCCATGCTTGCCTCGGCAGAATAGTGGCGAGAATGAAAACAGTGGGCATTGATCTGGCCTCCGCCTGCTAGAGGATCGCGCAGCGCATGGTGCGAACCCTCTTTTAACACAACAATTCCCTTGCGCCATGTGCATCTCCTGACATCCAAGTTTCAGGTGCATTTGTCCCTTGTCCAGGAGTGAGCAAATTAATGGGAAACGTCCCGAGGATGTTGATACAAGAGCCTACTTCGCGACGGTAATAGATTATTTTATTTTGCATCATTGTCTTTTCGCCAATTGTTCCATTTCCACTTTACATAATTTGCCAAGCTTGATTGATTTAGAGTGCGCCGATAGTGGCTGACGCGGGTGGCAAGCATAAACAAGGCATTGGTGCCCATGAACTTGCGCGAATATAGGGAGCGACTGCGATTAGTCCATAAAAACTTATAAGGCTCAGAGCCATAACCAAAATCGATTTCGTGCAGATCGTTGTCCAGGCAATATTCTATTAGCAGTGCAAGATGGACAAGACCGGGAGAATGCTTTTGCACTTGGGTCGCATACGTTGGCTTTAACCAAAGCAACGAGCCTCTATGAACAAAGCCGAAATGCCAGTGCCATATTTCATTTCCGACCATGAGCCGGCTGAAGTGCAGTTTGCCGAGTTGCTGTGCGATGTTAGCAAGGTCTTTAAAAAACATTTGCATGTTAAGGTTTTGAAAACAATGAGGCCGTCCATCCGTGCCCCATTGATTTTCATAGGTGACGAACATTTGCTCCAAGGCGCCGGTCACCTCGGTACCCGTGATCATCTCCAGGGACACGGGCCCAAGATTCTCTGCCTGCCGGAGTCTCCTGCGGACATTTCCGCGATGTGACGACCCACAGTTCTGTAAGACATGCTCCAGGGTTTGTCCGGGCTCAAAAGGTAGGTAGGGGGCGATTGAATCTGGTTTTTCGGGGTCTGCAATCGTGCCCGCGTGCGTCTCAAATAATCGATAGGCAGCTAACTGCCCTAACTTTGGGAATACTGCTTTGGCGGATTGGTACAATGCAGACCAATAAGCATCCCAATCTTTTGCATGCATAGCTTCGCCGAGGGGCAACGGGTCTTGATAATCAAAACCAAATAAGCCTCCAGCAGGTTCAATAACGGTTCGCATCAGGCCGGATAGACGCGCTTCTCTCGCATAAAGCAAATACAAGATTTCGTGATTGGCGTTGTCGATCGCGTAAATGAGATATGGTTTGCATCCCTCGGCGACGGCAATGATGCGCTCCCAGCTAGAGGCGAATTGTCTGCCCTGCCAAATATCACCGTATGCCTCGAAAGCCGCATCCCAGCGCGTGGCAAGTGCTGAGTCCGCTGCATCTGCGCCACCTTCAATCCATTCGATATGCCAGCTCATAGCGGTTCAGACACCCTCGTTGATCACCCATTTCGCAAGCATAAGAAAGCAACGTAAATAAATCATTTGGAACAGAACTTATTTCATAGCACCTGAAAATATGGCTTGCCAAGCTGCGCGCTCGGTTCTAAGCGGTCGCAATTCACGACTCGTGAGTCTTGACGGCTCCGTTTTTTCCGATTTTGAGTATAGTCATAACAGCGCCTACCCATTTCTTGGATTCTTGGCGCAGGTCTTCGAAAGGCGAGAAAACACCTGATAGGACGAAGGTCGTTGCGGCCGTTATGCCGTAAATGAGTATTATTGGTATGGGGGCTTTGATCATGCCGTGGCTCCCAGTATCCAGCAGGTATAACACCAAAAATATGATGCACCCTTGGTAGGCGGCTGGCAGAGCGGCACGAGGGATGTCGGCAAGCCTGATGTTGACCGCTTTACTGGCAGTCAGGCTCATGTGGAAGGATACTGCGGCATAAGACACAACCATTGCCCAGGCGACGCCAGTAATGCCGTATCGTATGCCGATAGCCAGTGCAGCAATGACAGTGGCAAAGGATGTTAGTGAGACAAATAGCTCCTGGCGTAATTTATTGAGCGCGGTCAGCACTGCGCCAGCGGGGTGGCTAATGGACATGAAAAATCCAGCGATCACGAGAATGGACATCGGTGCAGCTGTGCCAGCCCACTTCGCTCCGTACAAAACGTGGATGATTTCATCAGCTAGCCAATACAGCAAGACATACGCCGGGAAGGTATAGATACAGATCAATTTGATGCTGCGCAGATAAAGATACTTGACCAAATCGGCATTGTCGGCTGATTTGGCAATGGAACGAAAGAGAGGGTCATAGACTGAGCCGCTGATGGCGATGAACGGAATGTGGCTGAGGCTATCGGCCTTGTTGTAGAGTCCGACTGATGTGGTGCCTAATGATCGTGAAAGGACGAAATTGCTGGATTGGCTTCGCAGGTAGATCACAATGTCGTTGGCTGACACCATGAAGCCGTAGCGGGCAATATCCCGCCCCCGACGTAAATCCAGCGACCAACCAGGTCGCCACTTGGCCAGAGGCGCGAGTAGGAGGACACTGGCGGCAGATCCGACGATGCCGCCGATAATCAGGCTCCAAACTCCATAGCCGGTATAGGCCATGCCGATGCTGACCGCACTCGAGAGCAACAGCGTGGTGATCCTGACGCCGGTTTGAGCCTTGAAGCGCATGTTCCGGAAGAGGATATTGCTGGGCAGATTCACAAAGGGGCGAAAGATGAAAGACAGCGCTGAGACGCGCAACAGGTCGGAATACAAGGGCGTATCGTACCACCTGGCGAACCATGGGGCGGAGAAGAAAAAGCTGGCGTAGATCAGGCATCCGATGATGATCTGCAAGGTGAAGGCGATGTCATAATCCTGTTTCGTTGCCTCCTTGGCGCGTACCAGTGCCTGCCCCATGCCGCCTCCCGAGACGAACCCGGCGAGCCCGGTAAAAACCGAGATGGTCACCAGCATGCCGAAATCTGCGGGTGCGAGCAGACGCGCCAGCACGATGCCGAAAATAAAAGTAAGTGCCTGGCTACCCATATTCCCGATGAACAGCCAGGCGGCACCGTGGCGAATGCTTTGGCCTAGGCTCATGAGTTGGCGTGCTTGCGCAGATAGAAGGCGGCACGCCCGCCCCTTCCTTCAAGGTTGACCTGGCCGGCCAGTTCGCGAAATTGATTCATTTGTTCTTCCGTGAAGATGTTGTCGAGTGGGTTAATCCAAAAAGAATTGGGCGCAGTGAGCGGGATACCCGCGAGATATTGTTCGCTTCCTGCAAATTCGAATTCGGTGGAATCGTGTTGGGTACGCACGACATCGAATCCGGTCTTGATTGCAAGCTGCGCCAGGCTGGCCTGGGTATGCAGATAGAGGTGACGGGGGGCATCCAACTCAACCCAATGCACGCCATAGCGTTCCCACACCAGGCTATCCACGAGAGGAATACGAATAATGCAGGTGCCGCCACGAGCAAGCAGGCGGTGGGCATTTTGCAAGGTTGCGCGCTGGTCGGGGATGTGCTCCAGCGAATGATGGAAAGAGATCACATCAAATTCGCCCGGCACCTGATCAAGCGGGGCTTGCTGGTAGTGAATGCCATTGCGCTTACCCGCATTGGAAAGATAGGGGTCGGCCCCGTTAAGACAAGTAAAGCCGCAACGCGAGAGTGTGCCAAGCCATTCGGAATGCTCGCCGCAGCCCACGTCCAAAAACCGGGTGTTGTACCGGATGCCGGGAATGTGTTTGAGATAGAGCAGGGCTTCGGTTGCGCCATAAGGCAAGCCACCCAAACGCCAAGTCAGGCGCTCCCACATTGCGCCCTTGCCGGTCAGCCGGTAGCGCATTTTTTGGCGGTTGAGCAAGCGCTTGGGCAGACTGGGCCGAACGAGGGGTTCATTGGACAGGGAATAGTAGTTCGTCGGGTAAAAACGCGCGAGGTCGACCGGTATCGAAACGATTTGCAGGCAACCGCAATCTTGGCATTTGAAATAGTCGAACGTATCACCCCAGCCAAACATGCGCTCCTGGGGTTGGTAGTGCGGATGGTCGGCGATGCTGTCACAGATTCGGCAGATGTTCACGGTTTGCTTTCTGATCCAGAACAGATAACCCACTGTTTTCTGCCTCATTCTTGGGGAGGGTCAATGGGGTCAGACATCAATTCTCTCGGATCCAGCAGGTTCAGCGCATTGACGACATTATTTTCATAATACCTGGCGGGGTTTTGCACCGGCTCGCCCACCTGGATAAAGAAACCGAAGTGCATCACCCGTCGATCTTGCGTTCGCTAAACGACTTGTCGAGAAGCGCGCGGTCAGCCAGATTGCCAAGAACGAATTCAGCGCCCGGCACCGCGTCCCGATGGCCGATGGAGAGGTTGTCCAGCGTCGTTACCCCATATTCGCGACCGAGCAGCCTTTTGACCATGTGGGAACCCATGCCGCCCGCGCCACAGACGACCAATATTGTTTCTTCTTTTTGCGCCATCTGTCTCAATCTTGACCAACCCTCACCCATAAACCATAGCAGGAATAAAACCGGTCCGCAGTGTTTCCCCTGGAACCCCGAACGGCATCCGCCGCAACATCGGCAGCGCGCCCGGCTCCCGCCCACAGCTAAGCGATTTAGCCGTCTTCTACTGCTGACGGAAAGGCGGCCTGCGGGCTGACATATTCTGGCGTGGAAATCGTGTCGCATGGAATTGAACGCTTTGACGCCATTCTCCAGATCATGACGCGCAGTTTGGATATAGCGCAATTTGACGTATTGTGTCGCCATGGGAATTGCTTGATACACCGGCCTGCGGGTCGACTTGCTAGCCGGGCAGACTGTCGATGATCAAACCACTGCTTGCTTTGATTTCCACCATACTACTGACTAACACGGCGGTAGGCGGCACGGCATACACTGCAACGCCAGATACCTATGTGGCCCGGCTTCGCGAGCTTGCGCCAGGTGATCGGCTGACTCTGTCCCCGGGCATTTATGAACGCGGGCTTCCCATTCACAATCTGAACGGGACCGCGCAAGCTCCCATCGTGGTCGCCGGTCCTGACGGCGCGCTGCCGGCCATTCTCCTGGCGCACGCGGGGCGCAACACCGTCAGCATTGTGAACTCCAGCCATGTAACCGTGCGGAACCTGACACTCGATGGAGCGGGCCTGCCTGTGGACGGCGTGAAATGCGAAGGTCACGCACAGTGGGCGCATCATATAACCCTGGCGAATCTGGATATCCGTGGCCATGGCAATAACCAGCAGACAGTGGGCATCTCCACCAAATGCCCGGCATGGGGCTGGGTGATTCGGGAAAACCGGATTGTGGGCGCCGGCACGGGCATCTATTTGGGCAACTCTGATGGCAACGCCCCTTTTGTGGGTGGACTGATCGAGCACAACGTGATTCTGGATACGATCGGTTACAACCTGCAGATCAAACACCAGAACCGGCGCCCGGAACCGCCGGGGATGCCGCAGGAACGCAGCGCAACCATCATTCGCGACAATGTGTTCAGCAAGGAACAGGGCGCATCGAATGGCCCCATGGCCAGGCCGAACGTGCTGGTAGGGCACTTTCCGCTGGTCGGCCCCGGTGCCAATGACCTCTATCTTGTCCATGGCAATTTCTTCTACCAGAACCCTGGCGAGTCACTCTTTCAGGGCGAGGGGAATATCGCCTTGTACAACAACCTGTTCGTGAATCACGCGGGCGACGCGGTCCGGATTCAACCTCACAACGACACGCCACGAACAATCAGCGTGTTCTACAATACAATTGTTGCGTCTAAAAATGGCATTGTTCTTCTGAGACGCGAAGGCGACCCTGAGTATGGCCAGTTCGTGGCGGGCAATGCGGTGTTTGGCGGGCCGCCGCTATCGCTTCCCGTGGGTTCATCATCGGCAAACGTGGCCGAACACTACGAAGTGGCGGGAAGCTACCTCAACGCGCCTTTTGATCCCCCGGAAAAGCTGGACCTGTATCCGCGTCCGGGCCGGCTGAAGAAAATACGAATGGAGACCCGCTCGCTGCATGGCTATGAAGGTTGGGATCGTGATTTCAACGGCAACAGTCGGAAAGACCCGTTCGCCGGCGCCTACGCAGGCGAAGGCCGCAACCCTGGCTGGCCGCTCGGCAGAAACCGGAAACCGTGAAAATGTGCCCCCTCCCTTACCCGGATGACCGCCGTGCCTGAAATGCCAAGCGCCCGGAGGCCGCATTCGGTCTGGCCTACTCAGCCCCATCGCAGGCCCGACCCTGACGAGGTGGATGGCACTGGGGCGCGCCACTTCCTGCTGCTACTCGCATTCGCGTATACGGCCTTTGTCATTTACGGCAGCCTGGTTCCACTGCATTTCCACCCACACTCCTGGGATGAAGCCTGGGCGATTTTTCGTGACATTCGCACCCTTAACCTGGGAATTGGATCTCGCGCCGACTGGGTGGCAAACATTCTGCTGTTCGTGCCTTTGGCTTTTGTGTGGCTCGGCACACTGTGGCACGCAAAAAGCGTAGGCTGGCGTACCGTGGCAACACTATTCGTACTACTTGCCTGCACCGGCCTGAGCGTGGCGATCGAATTTACCCAGATTTTCTTCCCGCCCCGCACCGTTTCGCTGAACGATATTTACGCAGAAACCCTCGGTACCTTTATCGGCATCTCTCTTTGGCGGGCAATCGGGGCGCCTGTGACCCGATGGTATTTGGGCTGGCGAGCCGCCGAAGGGCCAATGGATCTCGCCCAACGGCTGCTCTACGGCTACCTGTTTCTGTTGTTCGGCTACAATCTCCTGCCGCTGGATCTGACCATCAGCCCGGTGGAGATCTATCACAAGTGGCATGAAGGACGAATTGTCCTCATCCCTTTCGCTAACGGGCAGGCCGAGCTTGCGCAACGATTCTACGGCTTGCTCACGGATGTGTTGATTTGGATTCCGGCAGGTGTACTGGCAAGCCTTAGCGCCAGATACCAGACCAAACAAATCTGGCTCCGGCTCACTGCCGCCGCGGCTTTGATCGAGTTCCTCCAGATTTTCGTGTACACCCGCGTCACCGATACAACGGATATTCTCACCGGCAGTTTGGGCTCGGCGGTCGGGATTTGGCTGGCGATTCGATGGCGAACCGGGGTACCCGCCGCAGAACAGGCAAAAGCAGCGGGTAACACAGGCCGATTAATCGCCGTGATACTCCTCTGGCTGGCCCTGATTTTTGCCGTATTCTGGTATCCCTTCGATTTTCGGGCTGACGGTACGTTCTTACGCAGCCGGCTTGCCGAGGCAACAACCCGGGTGCCATTTGCCATCTATTACTTCGGCACTGAATATCGGGCAGTAACTGAAGTATTGCACAAGATGGGTTTATTTTTTCCACTGGGCATACTGCTCGCTTTGCTTGCGGGCCAATTCCGTTCCGGGCCGCCCTCTCTCTGGAAAATGGCCGCCTTGGCCGGGGTGGGAGTCGTTGCCGGCTCAGTGGAGGTGGGCCAGTTATTCCTGCCCGGAAAATTCGCCGACCTGACCGACTGGGTATTGGAGATGGCGGGGGGTTGGGCGGGATGTGCACTCGCGTGGCGAATCCTGTCCATGCACCCCATGCGCGCTGCGCCTGTCATATCGGCACCTCGCCATAGTCCATGGTTGTTTGCAGGGGGACTTGTGCTGGCGCTGGCGTTGCTGCTCCTGGCTGCAACGTATATCCCTGCTATACCCTACAACGTACGCAAACTGATCGCACAAGGGCATCCCATTTTGTCTGCGCTAGCCCTCGCGGGTGCTATTGCATGGATATTTGGCTTCCCGGCCTGGGCAGCCAGGCACATGACAACAGGCTCGCGCCGGCCCGCATACCTGCTACCATTCCTGCTGCTTCACGGCATCGTCGCCTGGGTTCTGTTGCGCACGGCAGTGCCTCTCGAAATGATTCATAAAATCGTCGGCTCGCCCATTCTTGACTGGCCTTGGGAATGGGAATCGATCGGGCGTTTTATCGGCCTGTTCGCGCTCTGGTCTGTGATTTCATTCGGGGCAGGATTTATCGCCTTGCGGTCCTGGATGCCCAAAGCGGGCGGCTTTCTCTGGGTGTGGGCAGTCGCGACGATTGCATTGTTGCCGGTTGTATATGTCGTGGTAATTCGGCAAGCGGCAACAGACAATCTTACCGAGCTTCTTGCCGGGGGCGGAACGCCAATGGCGTTTCTGTGGGTCGCCGCCGGTTTGTTCATGCTTGCACTGGCGGGCGCTCAACTGGCCTGTGCGCTCGGCTCCGGCATGCGCGTAGGGGCCATGCAGGGGGCGCTATGGAGCGTAGCCTCGTTTCCTTTGACCTACCTCGCCCTGCACGCGGGTTTTGAATCCTACATCATCAAATACGGCCAGGTGTTTTCCGCTTTTCAGTTTCTCTTGAGCCAGGACAGGGCTCACTATGCAGCGCCCATGGAACTGCTACTGCGCTATGGGTTCGCACACGGGATATTGCTTTTCGTCATTGCTGCCAGCCAGGCACCGTTCCTGGGTCAGAACAGGAAAGCCCTCGCAACAAAAGGCCAACTATCTGATTAACTAGCCCGTCTTGGGCTGGATGGTTGCCACCACCAATTCGGCCGCCTGATCGGGTGGCATCGAAGTGGTGTCGAGATGGATTTCAGGCGTTTGCGGCGCCTCGTAAGGCGAGTCGATCCCGGTAAAGTTTCTCAATTCACCACTTCTGGCCTTGCGATAAAGTCCTTTCGGATCGCGCTCCTCGGCAATCGAAAGCGGGACGTCTACAAATATCTCGAAAAATTCGTCTTCTTCGAGCAGTTCCCGCGCCAGGCGGCGCTCCGAACGAAAGGGGGAAATGAATGCGGCCAGGACGATCAGGCCGGCATCCACCATCAATTTGCCGACTTCCGCCACGCGGCGGATATTTTCCACCCGGTCTACTTCGGTGAAGCCAAGATCCTTGTTCAAACCGTGACGCACGTTGTCGCCATCGAGCAGGTAGGTGTGGCAGCCCATGGCGTGCAGCCTCTTTTCCACCAGATTGGCGATGGTGGATTTCCCCGAGCCGGAAAGTCCGGTGAACCACAGCATGCAGGGCTTTTGTCCCTTGCTCGCCGCACGGGTTGCCTTGTCCACGTCGACATGCTGCATGTGGATGTTCTGTGCACGGTACAGGGCGAAGTGCAGTAGTCCCATCCCGACGGTGTGGTTGCTCACGCGGTCGATAAGGATGAAACCGCCGGTATCCCGATTGACTTTATAGGGATCGAAGGCGATCGGTCGGTCAACGCTGAGGTTGCACACGCCGACGGCGTTGCACCCCAGATTTTTTGCCGCCAGATGTTCCGATGAGCCAACGTTCACCTGGTATTTGATGTCGGTGACGGTGGCGGCAACCGTCTGAGCCCCGATTTTGAGCAGATAGGCCCGACCCGGGAGCATGGGGGCATCGTGCATCCAGATAATCGTGGATTCGAACTGGTCGGCCACATTTGCCGGTGCATCGGCTGCAGAAATGGCCTCTGCGCGCGATATCTCGATCTCCAGCGTTTCCAGACAACCCGTCAGAGTGGCGCCGGAGTGCCACGGCATGGAGTTGCCGGGCGCGCTGATGTTGTCGCCGTGCAACGCCGAGAGGGGAATGGCGGTGATGTGTTCCAGCCCGATCTGGCGAGCGAAGCCGCGGTAGTCGTCAACGACGCGCTGAAACACTATTTCCGAATAGCCCACAAGATCCATCTTGTTGATGGCCAGGACGACCCTGCGGATGCCCAGCAGCGATATCAGGTGGCTATGCTGGCGGCTCCGGGTGTACATGCCTTTGCTTGCGTCGATGAGGATGACCGCCACGTCGGCGGAGAAGAGGCGGCAGGCTGCATCGATCTGTTCGTGATCCGCGGACCATTCTTCCGCCAGCAGGGCGGAATCAGGGTTGTGGGCGCCCCGGGTTTCCTTCTCTTTCGCGCTGGCGTCCAGTATGGCCAGTTGACCCTCGAACAGCATTTTGGATGGGTAGGGCAGCCGCCCGGTCAGGGTCCTCTTGCCGGAGCCGGCGCTGCCACAGATAATGAAGCGCAAATCTCTCTTGCGCTGCTGGCTGCGCGAAAGTGCATTGATGACGGTGGAGTCCGGGGCGTGAGCCATATGGAAAGTGGAATCTCGGGATAATTTGGGCGGATTGCAAGCCTGAAGCGCAACGCTATTATGAAATATAGCCGCTCCCGGAAAACTTTTTAGGGCGGGGTTGAATCCGGGGTATTTTCGGAAGCAGATCACTAGCGCTGCCTGAACCACTGTTCCAGCATCATCAGCACCCAGACCATGGTGCCGTGATAGCCGGCATGCTCGTCCAGATGTTGCCCAAGCAGCTTGTCGATGAAATCGGCGCGCACGATGTTGCGCGATTTCAGTCCATTCAGGCTGTCAGCGGCCAGTTCCTGCAGTGGCTTGTGATCCTGGAGCCAGACGCCGAAAGGCAGGCCGAAGCCGTGCTTTTGCTTGGTGATGATCTCGTCCGGCAGGAAATCGCGCAGCGCCTCCTTGAAAAAATAACGCAGCTTTGTCCCCCGGAGCTTCAGCTCCGGCGCCAGCCGCGCCGAGAAAGCCACCATTTCGTCGTTGAGAAACGGGAAAGCCCCTTCCATCCCAGCCAGTTCGCAGGCCTTGACCACCTTGGGCAGATCGTTGTCGGCGAGGGTGAATTTCAGGTCGAGGGCGAGCATGTGGTTGATCAGGCTTTGGGCATGGGCCTGGCGATAGGTTTCGTTCAAGCGGGAGAGGGGCTGCCCCGGATCAACGGTAGCCAGAAACTCCCGGGTAAAAACCTCCCCATGGCCGTAACGATCCAGCAGGTTGTAGGTTTCCGTGCGCGCCGGCATCGGCACCGAGGCCTGCTCGATATAGCTGCGGGCCTTGCGCACCAGCGGCACTCTCTGGCCGCCGGGCATGCCGAAGACGGCGGGTTCCAGTACCCCCTTGCGCAATAACGAGGGGATACGTTCATAGAGGGAAAAGATATATTGCTTCGCATAACGCTCGTTACCGCCGAACAGCTCGTCGCCCCCGTCACCGCCCAAGATCCTGTTCAGACCGTCCGCCCTCGCCATGCGTGCGCAATAAAAGGCGGGCACGGCAGAAGCGTTGCCGAAGGGCTGATCGAAGATTCCTGCAATCTGCGGAATGGCCGCCACCACATCGTCCGGAGTGACATAGTACTCGTGATGATCGGTGGAAAAATGCCGCGCCGCGATGCGGGCATACTCCATCTCGTCATAGCCATCGGCTTCGAAGCCGATGGAGTAGGTGCGGGCCGGCCGGTCACCAGCCTCCCCCAGGATACCCGCGATCGTGGAGCTGTCCGTCCCGCCGCTGAGGAAGGCGCCAACCTCCTGATCTGACGCGGCCTCGCGCACGCTGGAGCGCAACAGCCGCAAAAATTCCTGCTTGAGCTCGTCAAAGGGGCGCTTTTCCCCTTCCAGGAACCGCATTTCCCAGTGTTTTTTTGTTTCCGCCCGGCCTTTCCTGAAAACCAGGTATTCGCCCGGCAGGAGGCGCTTTTGCCCCGTGTAGATCGTGTCGGGGCCGGGCACCATATGAAAATAGAGGTAATTGTAGAGGCTCTGCGGGTCGATCTCCGGTCTTGCCAACGGGTGAAGGATGACGGCATCCGCCGATGAACCGAACACCAGCCTATTCCCAGAAAGCGTGTAGGAAAGCGGCTGGGTCCCCATGCGATCGACGGCCAGAACCGCCTCCCCGGCAGCTTCATCCAGGATGCAAAGGGCATACGCGCCCTCCAGAATCGGGAGGACCGTCCCTCTCCCTTCCCGCCAGCCGTCCGCCAGCGCTTTGGCCACACCCTCGTCCTGCGCAAGCTGGGCCAGACGGGAATCCGTAAACCTGACCCGGCCCCATACCGCGACCAAAAGTCCTTCCTTTTGATAGAGGTGGACACTGTCGCCGCAAGCGGCGACAGCCAGGGCGCTGTTCCCTTCCACCAGCGCCTGGACGCCGCTGCCGTCAAAACGCGCCAGCGGCCCGGCCATTCGCTCGACAATCTGCCGGTTCTCGGCAATTGTGGCGCCATAACCTATCCAGCCACACAGACCACTCACAACAATTTCCTTGTTTTTTCTAACATCGCTGCCCCTTTATTCTTCGGCCCTTAAACCCATGGCTGTTCAATGATTATGGTAACAGGCGAAAAAATGGGATGCTTCGCGGCAGGTGGGTTACTTGAGCCCAAGGCGGTTCATCAGGTCATACAGGGTGGGGCGGCTGACACCCAGCAAATCGGCCGCCTTGGCAATATTGCCATTCACTCTCGCCAGCACCTTCACCAAGGCCTTGTATTCCGCCTCTTCCCGCACCTGGCGCAGATTGAGATGCTCTTCCGCCTTGGTTGAGGCCTGCAGCCCGAGATCCTCCCCACTGATTTGGGAGCCCTCCGCCATGATGACGGCACGCTTGATGCAGTTTTCCATTTCCCGCACATTGCCTGGCCATGAATAGCTTTCTATCGTGGCCAGCGCCTCCTGGCTGAAGTTGAGCAAGGAACGCCCCTCCTGAACGCTGAACTTGTTCTTGAAGTGATGCGCCAACAATGCGGCATCGCCCATCCGCTCCCGTAGCGGTGGAATCGTGACAACGATCTCGCTCAACCGGTAATAGAGGTCTTCGCGGAAGTCTCCCGCCACGATCATTTCCTTTAGGTTCTGATGTGTCGCACAGACAATGCGCACATCCACAGGGATCTCTTCGCGCCCCCCTATCCGTTCTATCACCCTTTCCTGCAGGAAGCGCAAAATTTTTGCCTGCAGGGCCATGGGCAGGTCACCCACCTCATCGAGAAAAAAGGTCCCCCCATTGGCGAACTCGATTTTGCCCAGGGTCTGCTTGGCAGCCCCGGTAAAGGCCCCCTTCTCGTAGCCGAACAGCTCACTTTCCAGAAGGCTTTCCGGGATCGCCGCACAGTTGATCGCCATGAAGCGTTTCCCTTGCCGCGGGCTCAACTGGTGCAGGGCCTTTGCCAGCAGTTCCTTGCCGGTTCCGCTTTCGCCCAATAGCATTACTGTGGCGTCGGAGGGCGCGACCTTTTCCACGTTGCGGCATATCTTGAGCATGCCCGGATCCCTGCTGATGATGCCCGACAGGGGGGAATCCATTTGGACTTGCTGCATCCGGCGGTTTTCCTGCTGCAGCGCATGCAGGATAAAGGCCCGTTCGATCACCAGGCCGAGCATCTCTGGGTCAAAAGGTTTTTGGTGAAAATCGTAAGCGCCCAGGCCGATGGCCTTCACCGCATTGGCATGATCCTGGTTGCCGGTAAGGACGATCAGCTTGGTGTCCGGTGCGAGTGCGAGTATTTGCTGCAGCGTGGCCAAGCCCTCTGAGGCGCCATCGGGATCCGGAGGAAGTCCAAGGTCCATGGTGACAACCGCCGGTTGATGACGGCGAACCTGCGCGAGTGCGCTTTCACGATCCCCTGCCACCAAAACTTCGTAAGCATCGAAGCTCCAGCGCAGCTGCTTCTGCAGGCCGGGATCGTCTTCAATAATCAGCAGGGGAGGTTTGCCCCGATTCACCGGATTCTCTTTCACACTATGCGGCTCTCTCGACCGCCTGATCCTGGCGGTGAAGCGGCAGGATCACGCGGAAAGTGGTGCCGCCCGGCTGGCTGCTGGCGACTTCCAGCTGGCCCCCGAGTTCGTGAATATATTCCCGGCTTTCAAACACGCCTATCCCCATGCCCGCCGGCTTGGTGGACTCGAAAGGCTTGAACAGCCGCTCGCGGATGAACTCCTCGCTCATGCCATGCCCGCTGTCTTTGACCTCTATGATCGCGGCGTCATCCTGCCTGGCCATGTGCACCATGACTTGGCCGTCCCTGGGAGTAGCCTCAATGGCATTCTGGATAAGATGCCCGATCACCCGCTCCAGGCGCGCCCAGTTGGCGAAGACCACCAGGCCGGGGTCCAGAATCTCGAGCACCGGCTTCGGCGCGGCGGCTGACTTGGCCGCCACCGCCTGCTGCAGCAGCTTTTCAATGGGAAGCGGAGCGGGCTTCTCATCAGAAGTGCCGCTGCTCAATTTCTGAAGGAGCCGCTTCATTTTCTGTACCGAGAAATCCACCGTGTCGATCATGTCTTTTTGGAATTCCGGATTGTTTTTGTGTTTTTCAGCATTGGGAAGCAGCAGTGACAACTGGGAAACCAAGTTTTTCAGGTCGTGCACTACAAAAGTGGACATGCGATTGAATGATTCAAACTGTCGCGCCACCAGAAGCGCATTGGCCGCTTCCTGTTGCGCGAGATAGCTTGCCGCCTGGCGACCGGCGATCTTGAGCAGATCGTTAACCTCCCAGTTCAACCTGATTCTGCTCCTGGGCTGTGCCAGCACCACAAAACCAAACAATCCTCCGTGCTGGATCAGCGGAACCACCAGCCATGCCTTTGGAATGGCGCGCAGCCATTGAGGCATGGTGATTGCAGCGTATTTTCCAGGATGGGTGTCGCACTCCTGCAAATCTATCACCCATTGCTGATTTTCGAGAAACCGGCAAAAGGGGCTGTTCACTGGCTCGATCCCACCAGCCAGCGGCATGTTCCAGTGCGCCACAGGCTCGCAACTACCGGACTCGCGGCTGATCCACAAGGCCCCCCCGGGGCTTTCCACCAGTTCCGCGACAGCCTGGATGGCGCGCTCTCCCAGACCGTGCCCACCTTCGGAGAGGGTGCGGATAAAACGCAGCCATTCCTCCCGATAGTCGTAGTTGTAGCTGAAAAAATGCTTGCTGATGAAGACCTTGAGCCAGGAACGCAAAGTGCCCGAGAACAGCGCAACCAGGAGCAAGGCCACGGCACCGAACAGGAAAGCGACCTGCAGTACCGTGCCCCAGTTTCCCCCAAAAAATCGGATGTAGTAGCCGGCAGCCGCCATGACCAGCAAGTACATGGCGGCCCCTAACAGCGTCGCGGAATGGAACAGGATGCGGCGCGAAACCGAGATTCCCAATGACCATTGAGGATTGCGCGCTGCCGACACGGCCACCAGGGGAACGATCAGGGCATTGACTATCCCTCGTGCAGTCCAGATCTCCGGGCTCACCTGTCTGAACAACAGGGCATCGCTGTAAAGATAGAAATCGTAAGCGAACACCCCGCCTATCCCCAGGCAGGCGAATTTTATCCCCCAGCGTTGCTTGGCAGGCGTGTTCCTGTAGAGCTGCTCCACCAAGATCATGCCAATCACCGCCATTGCCCCGCGTCCGACGATACTGGCCATAAAGCCGATCGTCCCAAAGGGAGAGGGGCCAAGGCCTCCATAGGAGTAGATGGCGGCAAGAAAGAGCAAAAGGTAAAACCCTGCAACAGCCGCCACAGCTGGCCTGACCCTGGAGGTAGAGGAAGCTTCCGTCTGCCCGAAGGGTCCCAGCAGCATTACCAGAAAAGCGGTCCAGCCTGCATTCCGAAGAATTTCCAGGATATCCGTCAGGAGCGATACCGGGCGTCCCAAGGTGGCCTGATAGGCGACCGTCGCCGCCCAAAGCGCGGAAAACAGGCATGCGACAGTGAGCACCATCCCGTGCAGACGTCCGCGCCAGCTGGTCAACAGGAGGCCGGATAAGAAAAAATAGGCCGCCGCGGCGGCAGCATAGCTGAGTGCCGCAATGCTTGTTGTCAACATGGGGTTGGGTGCCATGAGCTCACCGTCCCCCCTTGCCCAACAAGACTACCTGGACTGTATCGATCAGGATGATGATATCCAGGAACAGGCTGTTGTTTTTCACATAGTACAGGTCATACTGCAGCTTTTCGACGGCATCCTCCACCGAGGAGCCGTACTGGTAGCGTACCTGGGCCCATCCGGTTATCCCCGGCTTGATGCTGTGCCTCGTGTTGTAATAGGGGATCTTGACGCTGAGCTGGTCAACAAAATAGGGTCTTTCCGGGCGGGGACCCACAAAGCTCATTTCCCCTTTCAACACGTTGAATATCTGGGGGAGCTCGTCTATCCTCAATTTCCGGATAATTCTGCCCACCCTTGTTGTCCGTGGGTCATTCGCTGCCGCCCATTGCGGTTTTCCCTCTTTCTCAGCATCATTTCTCATGCTGCGAAACTTCAGGACCATAAACGTTCCCCCCCCTTTCCCCACCCTTTCCTGCCGAAAAAGGATAGGCGCACCATCTTCGATGAAAATGCAGAGGGCTGTAACCAGCATGACGGGAAAGGTGGCCACCAGAAGGATCAGGCTTGCGGTCAGGTCGAAAACTCGCTTGACGGCCGTTCTCAAGACTCCCTGCTCAAATCCCCCGCCAAAGACCAGCCAGCTCGGGTAAAGGGAATCAACCCGGATCTGGCCCCGCTCGCGTTCATAAAACTTGGCGGCATCGCTCACCTTGACCCCATTCAGTTTGCATTCCAGAAGCTCCTGGATTGGGAAGCCGCCGTTGCGCCGGTCTCCAACCGCGACAATGACCTCGCTCACGCTGTATTTATTCACCATGGACACCAAGGGCCCTTCCGCAGACAAAACGGAGTGGTAGGGCACCTGGTGTTTCTCGCCCGGCATCGGCACAAAACCAACGATCTTGAATTTATGGCAACCGGGATCGTTCTCGATCAGATCGTGGCATTCCTTGGCCCTGGCGCCTGTACCCAGCACCATGACCCGGGACTCCAAAACCCCCAGGCTGGACCACTTGAAAAAAACGGCCCGCGTCAGAAGCATCCCGGCCATGGCAAGAAGCATCACTATCCCCAGGATGCCACGACCGAAATAAAGGTCAGGCGCCAAGTAGAAAACCAGACTGATGAGACCCAACCCCAGGACAAGGGAAGGCATCAGGCGGAGTAAAGTGGCTTTGGAGTCCGGCCTTGAATCCAGTTGATACATCCCCATCGCCGCCATACTCAAGGCCATGACAACAGCAAAGGTACTTGCCTTGGGAAATAGGGGCGTGAGAGAGGCGGAAAAGAACTGGGCCTCTTCAAGAAAACGGATTCTTGTCCCCAGGTAAACCGAGGCCATCAGCACGAGCACTTCCACGACGAAAAGAAAGACTGCCGTTATGGAAATGTAATGATTGTAAATTCGAGTCATCTCCGGTATCCCTCTTCACGGCAATTTCCGCCGCAGCAGATCGCGGATGTAATTTCCGGGAATGGCGTAGGTTATGCCGCTCGGATGAGTGAGGGCGGCTTCCTTCATTCCCTTTACAAACACCATGTTGATGATGCCGTAGACCAGCCCGGTTTCAGGATCGTAGAGGGGGCTTCCGCTGCTGCCGGGATAGGCCGTGCCGTCGAGCTGAAACACGGTATAGGCGGACCGATGCAACTGGCCGATCATCTTTGCGTCGAGTCCCCGGGCGTTCCGCGCTGGCAACACGATAGGCGTGATCGAGGAAACCATGGCGCGGTGAGTCACCGGATAAAAACCCAGAATCATGCCGATCGGAAACCCGGTGAAAGCCAATGTCTGTCCCTCCCGGGCTGCGCCAGAATCCCCGAGCTCCATGGCAGACAGAGCCGGCCCGCTGATCCTTAGCAGAACCAGATCGTGCTCCTTGTCGAGGGCGACCGGAGCTGCCATCCTGAGTTCCGGCTCTTTGCCTTTGCCGGTGATCACGACAAGCGACTCCTTGTTCGCGATATCCAGCATTTCTGGGACGACGTGGAAGTTGGTGACCACGTGGAGACCGTCTTCCAGCACAAAGCCCGTGCCCAGAAAATTCACTGGCGGGGTACGCGTCTTTTGAAAAGTCCCTACCCCCACAACGGCTGGCTTGATACGTTCGATGGTTTGGACGAGCTCGGCGCCCCAAAGCGGGGAAACAAACAGCAACCCCAGCCCCACAAGGACAATGCTTCTGACGCGCCCCAGGAGAAAGCCCGGGAAAGCACGGCAGCCATTCAATCGCGTGTTGATATTCATATCCATCCCGCTACGAACCCTTGCCGCAAAGATCAGGCAAATAATTACGTGACCCTCTCCATTTACATAATAGATAGGCTAAGCCCTCAAAGCCCATTTTTATGACATATCTATCGTCAACTTCACTATAGACCATAAAAAAATGGTCCATGGCGCTCACTGAACACTACCTTTTTGCAATAGCGCCAGCTTCCGGATGAGACAGAAACGCCGTGTTTCGAGCAGTCCGCAGGTGTTTGTGGGCTATCAAAAATTCCACTTAGGTCTTGGCCCATTAGTGAAGACTGATGCACTGCTGATAGCGATAACAGGACCAAAAATCGCGTTTATCGGAGGTGCAGCCCCTGGGCTGACTCAATGCCGGCCTTAATATGCGTTCAACAGTGGCGCTAGCAGCCTGTCGGACTTGAAGAACAGCTTGCCAGCCTTGGAGATGTCAGCTTGGGAAGGCGCACACCCTTCACGAAAATCCACGTGCTGAGGGCGATGCTTTTGAAGATGGGGAATTGTTCCAGAAGCAGTGAGCGCATCGTTTCAACAACTTAAGAAGTATCGTGCCAAACTCAAACCCGGGCACCAGTTACTGGTTTATTGATGATAGTTAACTGGCAACGCCACAAATGATGACGTCTCCGCCAGGTTGAGCAAGAAGGGGTGGGTGGATTTCCCGTAAAGGACCGTAACTTTTCGCACGTAGTTCCTCGTTTCGGGATAGGGCGGAATCCCGCGATGCCTTTCCACCGCCCGCTCCCCGGCATTGTAAGCCGCGGCCACCAGCGGCACATTGCCCTTGAAGAATGCCAGCAGCCATTGCAGGTAGGCCAGCCCACCCCTGATGTTTTGCGCCGGATCGAAGGCATTTTTGACGCGGAAGCGACGGGCCGTTTCGGGGATGAGTTGCATCAGACCTTGTGCATTTTTAGGCGATATTGCTCGCACGTTGAAACCGGATTCTACCGATATAATCGCCAAAACCAGCTTGGGATCTACCGAGTAGCGGGGCGACAATTGTTGCACCAGGTCGACGATGGGGCCTTTCGGATAAGCCGTTGCATCCACCTGCTCCGGGTTTTCTCCCGCGTTTCCCGTTTCCGGCGCGGATTCCTCGGGCAACATACAGCGTGGCAGCGGTGTCGCGGCAGAAGAGCGGGTATAGCGGACCATTTCCAGCGCGTGGCCATGCCCCTGTTCGGCCGCCATGGCGAACAAATGTGCGGCCAGCCCATCGTCCCGGGAAACGCCGCGGCCATTGGCATACATCCATCCGAGGGCGAACTGGGCATCGGCAAAGCCAAGGCGGGCGGCACGACAATACAAGTCTGCGGCCTTGGCAAAATCCCGCGCCACGCCTTCGGCGTGTTCGTACTTTAGCGCCAGAGCGACCAGCGCTTCAGGATTGTCCAAACTTGCTTCCGGCGCCGCCGGAAGTGAGCGCGGATTGCTGTCGGCGCCTACGCTACCGACACACAAGGCCCACGCTGCCAGCACCACCAAGAACTTGCCTGGAAAAGTCATTGCACCTCACCACATACTTTTTGTTCAAGACTGGTGGATACAACCCGCAAGTTTCGCGCCAAAACATGATTTACTTTTAATTACAACAGATTAACAGACGGCGCTCGGCGCTTGACTGCGGAGTATGTAAAAAAAACCGACAAACCTTGGGCCTTGGCATCATCAACCCAGACACCAAATATCCCTGCCATTCCGGACGCGGGCGCACCCTGGAATCCCGCAAACATCCAAGTAAACGCTTCTCTTCGCGGAATTCCAAATGGGTAACCGCTATAATGACGGCCCGGATTAATCCGGGCATGTAGTAACTCACTCACTTGCATCTGTTGTAATAGATTCCGACAACCCCGACGGCGACATGCTTGACTACCCTTAGGGCAGGGTCTATTAATAAACAATAGAAAGCTTACGAGTCTTTCTCCATTTCGGTCTGAATCCAAACGGTCGGTTTTGTCAAACCTTGCGGCAAAAGAGATACCACAAGACCGAGTCGCCCAGCCAAACCCTTGCTGATAGCAGAGAGAGGAAAATACGCATGCATCATTTCGGCAGCAATAAGCGGGTAAATAGATGGGTGATGCTTTCGACAGTTGCCGTGCTAATCGGGGGAGGAACAACTGCCTGTGGCAAGTTCGAAACCACCCAGGCGCTGGTCTCTGAAGCCAAGCAATATCAGCAAAAGGGGGACAGCCAGGCCGCCATTATTCAGCTTAAGAACGCCCTGCAGAAAAACCCGGACGATGCCGAAGCACGCTATCTTTTAGGCATGATTTATCAGGAAAACGGCGATCCCGTTTCGGCCGAGAAAGAGCTACGCAAGGCCCTGGCGCTAGGCATGGGCCGTGACAAGGTGATGCCGGGTCTGGGGAAGGTCTTGCTGATGCAAGGGCAATTCCAGAAAGTTCTGGATGAAACAGGCCTGGCTGCCGCCAAGGGGCCGGCCTCCCCCGAAATACTGGGCGTGCGCGGAAATGCCTACCTCGCTCTGGGCAAATACCAGGATGCCAAGTTATCATTCGAGCAGGCGCTCCAGGCCAGGGCTGACTTTGCCGATGCCCTGCTCGGGATGGCCCGTCTCGCCATCGTGGACAAAGACATCGATGCTGCTACGCGCATCGCCGATCTCGCGGTGGACAAAAACCCGAAAAATATCGACGCTTGGCTTTTCAAGGGCGATCTGCTGCGGGCCCAAGGGAAGATCGAACCTGCCCTGGACGCCTACGGCGAGGCCCTGAAGATCACGCCGGACAACACTCCGGCGCGCCTGAGCAGGGCGTCCGTGGAACTTGCCGCCGAAAAATTTGACGCGGCCCGTGCCGATATCGCGGCGGCGCGCAAGAAGGCGCCAAAGAACCTGATGGTCTACTACTTGCAGGCGCTGCTCGATTTCCGTCAGGGGAAAAATGCCGCAGCGCTCGATTCCCTTCAGCAGATACTGAGCGCCGCACCCAACCATATGCCCAGTGTGCTGCTTGCCGGCGCAGTCCAATTTTCCTTGGGCTCGCTGCCACAGGCCGAACAGCATCTGAAAGCATATCTGGAGAAAGACCCAAACAACCTCTATGCGCGCAAACTGCTGGTCGCAACCCGGCTGAAAAGTCGCCAGACCAAAGCCGCGCTAGACGTGCTCCAGCGTGCGCTGAAGGAGGCGCCGCAAGACGCACAGTTGCTGGCTTTGGCGGGCGAAGCCTACATGCAGGCCAAGGATTTCACGAAGGCGACGGAATACTTTGAAAAAGCCAGCGCCATCGCACCCAAGAACCCCAAACTGCATACCTCGCTGGGCCTGAGCAGGCTGGCTCAGGGGGAAAACGAACGCGCCATTACTGAACTGGAAACCGCTGCGACCCTGGATACCCAATCATCCCAGGCGGATGTACTGCTGATCATGACCTACCTTGGCCGGCAGGAAAACGACAAGGCCATGGCTGCATTGAAAAACATGGAGAAGGCGCAGCCCAACAATCCCCTCACCCACAACCTGAAGGGCGCAGTCTACCTGGCAAAAAAGGACAAGATTAGCGCCCGGGCAAGCTTCGAAAAAGCCCTTTCCCTGCAGCCTGCCTATTTCCCGGCTACGATGAACCTTGCACAACTCGATTTGCAGGAGAAAAACCCGGCATCTGCCCAAAAACGCTTTGAGGCCATCCTGGAAAAGGACAAGGGCAACCTTCAGGCCATGATTGCGCTTGCGCAACTCGCCATCATCCAAGGGCAGGGCAAAGAGGTGGAATCCTGGCTGCAACGGGCCAACAAGGAGCATCCCGAGGCCTTGCAGCCGATCACGCTGCTGGTTGGGCATTATCTGAAAACAGGGGAAAAGAAAAAGGCGCTCGATCTGGCGCAAAAAATGCAAGCCAGCCATCCTCAGAGTCCGGAACTGCTGGACCTTCTGGCTCAGACCTACCTTGCCGGCGACAACAAGGAAAAAGCCCTGGAGTCCTATGAAAGACTTGCGGCGTTGATGCCAGGATCCGCCCTCGCCCAATACCGCATTGCTGCCGTTCACAAGGCCATGCAGAACGAACGGGCGGCTTACGGCGGCTTGAAGAAGGCGCTCGCCCTGCAGCCGGACTATCTGGATGCCCAGTTGGCTTTGGCAAGTATGGAGTTGCGCAAGGGCAATCATGATGAAGCCCTTAAAATAGCCCGGCAAATCCAGAAACAGCGGGAAGAATCCCCGGTGGGCTACTTGCTCGAAGGCGACTCGTTCATGGCGCAAACCAAGCCCGGGCTTGCTGTTAAGGCCTATGAACAGGGATTGGCCATTAGCAAGAACAGTTTATTGATGATGAAGCTGCATGCCGCCCTCAGCCAGTCCGGAAAAGTCAAGGAGGCGGAAACACGCATCCTGCAATGGCTGAAGGAACATCCCGCCGATACTTCAATCCGCATGTATCTTGCACATAGCTACCTCGGGGCCAAAAAGAGCAAGGCGGCCATCGAGCAATATCAGTCCGTCTTGCTGCAGGAGCCAAAAAATTCCTTGGCGCTGAACAATCTGGCCTGGTTGTATCAACAGGAAAAAGACCCCCGCGCCCTTAACTATGCCGAACAGGCCTATCAAGTGGGACCGAACAACCCGTCGATCCTGGATACCCTGGGATGGATGCTGGTGGAGCAAGGCAACACCACCCGCGGCTTGCCACTCTTGCAAAAGGCCACCAGCCTGGCGCCGGAAGCAGCTGAAATCCACTACCATTTTGTGCTTGGACTGGTGAAATCCGGCGACAAGGCCAAGGCGCGCAAGGAGCTTGAGCAACTTCTGGCCAAGGGGAAAACGTTTTCCAGGATTGAGGAAGCAAGGGGTTTGTTGAAGCAGCTATAGTCGGCGGAGACATGTGACGCCAAGCGCTGTAAGGCAGTGGCCCCCGTTGCGCCGAGCATGGTTCAGGTAACGGCAGGAATCTCTCTGAGAGAGGTGGGCAGGATGGCCAAAATTCCCCATGACAGGGACAAAACGAAAACCGGCAATGCCATTGCCGAGGTACGTTATGTCCCCGCAGAGCCGGATCCACCTTTCCCGGAGGAAGAGGCGGCACGCTCCAATATCCGTGATATTGCTGTAGCTCACAAGACCTTCAGAATCCGTCTTGCCGACACGGACGAAGGCCGCAACGCCGCAAACATGCTCATCGACCGGATGTATTCGTGGAGGGGCTACACCACATCCCACCAAACGCCGAAAAGTCCCAACCTGATAACCTTGATGGCCATGGAAAACCACTCCGTGATCGGAACGATTTCCATCTCTCTCGATTCCCCCATAGGAATTCTGGCCGACGAAACCTATGAGGACGAAATCAATATTTTAAGGAGCAGGGGCTGCAGGATTTGCGAATTCACCAAGCTCGCCTTCGACCCCGCCGTCCGTTCAAAACAAGTTCTCGCTTCGCTCTTTCATGTTGCTTTCATCTACGCCTGGCACATTCGGAATTGCACTGACCTGCTCATCGAGGTCAATCCGAGGCACCGCCGTTTTTATAAAAGAATGCTGGGCTTCAAACGGTACGGGCAAATAAAGACCAACCCGCGCGTCAACGCGCCGGCGGTTTTGCTATGGCTTGATCTTGGTTATGCGGAACAACAGATCCAGAAATTCGGCGGGTCAAGTAACCACCCCGGATCCGAAAAGTCTTTGTATCCGTATTTTTTTTCCCATCACGAGGAGGAGGGTATTGTCCACAGGCTATTGAACCTGAACGGAGATTCCCGTGAAATGGTTCAATGAAAATCCCTGGATTCCTGCAAACCCTTTATCCCTCTCTCTCCCAGAGGCGAATCTATGCACAATGCGTTTCGTTGTGTTTTCCGGCTACTGGTCGTACCAGAAATCCGCAACTAAACTCATACAATCTTGTCAACGCAGAGCATGTTTAATATTCGCAAATTTCTTTTTGGCGTCAAGAAGCGTCGTAGAAAGCCGCACGAATGGGATAAAACCATTGTCGCCTTCTCGCCCTACTGGCTCAAAGACCTCGCCATACCGGCACCCCGGGACGTTACGAACCTGCAGGATGACAAGATCGAAGAGCAGGCTTTCAAGGTTCGTCTCGCTAACAACGAAGACCGCCGTAAATCAGCCAGCCTGCTCATCCAGAAAATGTATGACTGGCGTGGCTATGAAGCCGACGCCATAAGCCATGATCCCAACAAGATAACCCTGGTGGCCTACCAGGATGACAAAGTGGTGGGCACCATGTCCTTGGGCATGGACTCCCCCCAAGGTATGGCGGTAGACCAACTTTACAAGCAGGAGGCAGATCAACTGCGCGCAGAAGGAAGAAAGCTCTGCGACATCACCCGGCTTGCCGTGGATCGTGATATCAAGACAAAAAGTGTATTGGCCGCCTTGTTTCATATGTCGTTCATTTATGGGCACAACATTCACCACGCTACGGATTTTCTGATTGAAGTGAATCCGCGCCATGTGCTTTTCTATCAACGCATGATGGGATTTGAACCCTTTGGTGAAGAAAGGACATGCCCCCGGGTCAATGCGCCAGCCGTACTGATGAGACTGGATACCAGCCACGCGGATCAACAGATAAACCGCTACGGCGGGATGGGGGCGACCGCCAAGGGCGTGAAGTCGATCTATCCCTATTTTTTCTCACGTGAAGATGAATTGGGTATCACACAGCGCCTGCTTAGGGGAGAATGACCCCTGATGGGCTCTCTGGTTTGATCGCATGCAATCCTTTACCTATGATGAAGCTTTTTCCCGCAACATCGGCTGGCTGACCCGGCAGGAGCAGCAGCAGTTGCGCCAAAAACGGGTGGCGATTGCCGGCCTGGGTGGCGTGGGGGGGACGCACCTGCTGACGCTTTGTCGGCTGGGCATAGGCAAATTCCATCTGGCCGAGTTCGATACCTTCGATCTGGTTAATTTCAATCGTCAGGCTGGAGCGACGGTCAGCACCCTGGGTCTGGGCAAGCTGGAGGTCATGATCCGCCAGGCGCTCGACATCAATCCCGATCTCGACATCACTGGCTTTGCCGACGGCGTGACAAGCGACAACCTGGATGCCTTTCTGGATGGCGTGGATATCTACGTCGATGGCCTGGATTTCTTCGCTTTTCAGGCTCGCCAGCAGGTCTTTGCCGCTTGTGAGACAAAAAATATCCCCGCCGTCACCGCCGCGCCGTTGGGCATGGGCGCGGCGGTGCTCAATTTTTTGCCCGGCGGCATGAGTTTTAATAATTATTTTCGCCTGGACGACGGCCCTGAGGCGGAAAAACCCCTGCGTTTCCTCATGGGGCTTGCGCCTGTCCGCCTGCAAATGGGCTACCTGGCCGACCCCTCCGCAGTTGATCTGGCCAATCGCAAGGGCCCGTCCACCATCATGGCCTGCCAGCTTTGCGCTGGCGTGGCGGCGACCGAAGCCCTGAAAATTCTCCTCGGCCGCGGCCCGGTTCGGACGGCCCCCAAGGGCTATCACTTCGACGCCTACCGCAACAAGCTGGCGCTGACCTGGCGGCCCGGCGGCAACCGCAACCCCTTGCAGCGTCTCGCCATTGCCCTCGCCAAACGCAAACTCGGACTATAAATGCACCCGATTCCCCCACCCATCTCAGATATTCTCGAATTCGCCCGCTGGGCGCCCTCCGGCGACAACACCCAGCCCTGGCGTTTCGAAGTGATCGACGACCATCATCTGGTCGTCCATGCCTTCGATACCCGCGACCATTGCGTCTATGACCTCGACGGCCACCCCAGCCAGATCGCCCACGGCGCACTGCTGGAAACCCTCGCCATCGCTGCCAGCGCGCACGGCCTGCGCGCTGAATTCAGGCGCCGCCCCGGTTCGCCGGATACTCACCCCGGCTATCTTGTGGACTTGATCCCGGACAGTGCCTTGACGACCGATCCCCTGCTGCCCCATATCCGGCAGCGTTCCGTACAGCGTCGGCCGATGCGCACCACCCCCCTCACCGCATCGCAGAAACAGGCGCTTCAAGATGCTGTCGGAAAATTTTACACCGTGCGCTGGTTCGAGAACGGGCCACAACGCTGGCGCCTGGCCAAACTGATGTTCGACAATGCAAAGCTCAGGCTAACCCTGCCCGAAGCCTACCCGGTTCATCGCGACATCATCGAGTGGAACGCGAGTTTCAGCGAGGATAAGGTGCCGGATCAGGCGCTGGGGCTGGATACCATGACGCTCAAGCTGATGCGCTGGGTCATGGCGAGTTGGCAGCGTGTCGATTTTTTTAACACTTATCTGGCCGGCCATCTGACTCCGCGGATCGAAATGGATCTCCTGCCCGGCCTGTTCTGTGCCGCGCACTTTGCCATCCTCGCCAGCAAGGCGCCGGAGACGATCGAGGATTACGTGGCCGCAGGCCGTGCGGTGCAGCGCTTCTGGCTCACTGCCACAAGTCTGGGCCTGCAACTGCAACCGGAGATGACCCCGCTGATTTTCGGTCGCTACGTGCGCGAAGGCAGGGCGTTCAGCCGTCTGCCCGGTGGCATGGAAACAGCTGCAAACCTGGGCGACCGGCTTTCCCGGCTGTTGCAGAACTATGCAGTGGGACAAGCCGTCTTTCTCGGACGAATCGGCAACGGGCGGTCAGCAGCCAGCCGATCCCTGCGCCAGTCCGTTGGGCGGTTGATGCGCGCGGGATAAAGTCAAAAACTGTAGCGCACCTCGGTGTAAACCCGGTCTTTGTCGTCGAACGCACCGAACAGGCCGGTTGCCGGCCCTTCAAAAATATCGACAGCGGCTGCCAGCCGCCAGTTGCCATCCAGTTTCCAGGTAAGTTTGAGTCGCCGCAATTGTTCGGCTTGTTGATGAGTCTGGCGGGGATGCTGGAGTGGTCTTTGCTAAGCCAGAAACATAGCGTCTGAATGTCGAAAATTTTTACTGTCTCGCTTGAAAACTTTCCAGACGAGCTCCTGCCGCCCACACCGATAACTTTTAACATGCTGAAGTTAATGCATATTTTATATACTTTGTTCTCTGCTGGCATGGGTAATGCTTAATGATTTGGTAAGGGCAGTACGATAGGGATTAGAGAAGTATATGAATCGAGTCTGACCCCATTTATTTTTCTTCTCAATTGTTGCTTGGATAGTAGGAGAGCGTCATGAAACTGAAATCCACAAAAAATTTCTTCGCCGGAATCGCACTGGCCAGCATGGCGGCCGTGAGCGGAACCGCGGCCGCGTTCGATCTTAACAATTGTAACGGCACCGGACTCGCCTGCCCTTGGGTGACCTACGGCGACGGCAATTCCTACTCGCTGGCGCTCAATGCCTATATTTACGATGCGGCTCAAGGCGGCGGCACCGGGCCGAGCAATCCGTTTTTTGTACAGTCCTCTCCCGGCCAAATCTCGAGCCTGATCGTAAACGCGACCGGCAGCAGCGGCAACCCCATCGTCACGAACTTCCCCAATATGGACAATGCTTACCCCACGCCCAGCGGGGTGAACGGCACCACTTTCTTCAGCATGAACAAGACCGCCTACGGCCAGCCTCTAACCGGCAATCCCCCAGCTTATCCGGCGGACCCCGGCGGCGCCGGGCAATTCACGGGCGACTTAGCCAACAGCTGGGACACCAAAGTCTCCGCCTTGCAGGCTTTCCTGGGTGCCGGCAACACGCCGATTTTCTTCTTCAACAACAACCAGACCAGCAGCGGCGCCACCACCAACCAGGATATTGCTGTCTGGGCGCAGATCACCCTGACCGACAGCACGGGTGCCAATGCTGCGAAGATCTTCGACTTTACCAACACTCTCAACCCATTTGCGGAGCCCTCGCTCGTTCCTCTGGATCCTAGATTTATGGGTAATCCAGGTGCCTACAGCTCGACGGGTTCAGGGCCAGTCGCAGGTGACAACACGAGCACCGACTACGTGTTCTCTGGCGGGAGGCTCTGCATACTGCCTGGTACCCCCTATCCCGTCTTGATGGAAAACCTAGCAGATGGGTCTTGCCCGGCTGGCACGATTACTATCAACAACAACCTGGGTGCCAATCAGGCCGCTTATGCGGTGGTGTTCCCGGAGTTGAACGCTTTCCTGCTTGCGGGGGGGTATGACTCCATGCACGTCGACCTGCGCTTTGGCTGCGATCCTAACACCGCGGCAGGCAGTTGCATTGGACGCGACGCCAACAACGGTTACGAGCAGCTGTTCATCGCTAGTGCCGCTGGGGTAACCGTCCCGGAACCTGCGACCCTTGCTCTGCTGGGTCTGGGCTTGATGGGATTAGCCCTGTCGCGCAGAAAAGCACGTCCGGTTGCCTGAAGCCACACTCCACTTAAAGCGGCGCTTGGCGCCGCTTTTTCTTTGGTGCGCCCAAAGCACGGCACGGCGCACGCCCAAGCGGGATATCCCAACGGCCGCCTCACAACCCCACAATTTCACTGCTCAAGGCAATGGCAGGGTCCTGCTGTTTCATCTCCGCAACTAGAAACTGTAGCGCACCTCGGTATAGATGCGGTCCTGGTTATCGTACTGGCCAAACAGGCCAGTGGCTGGCCCGGAGAAAATATCTGCGCCGGCCCTCAGTTGCCAGTTGCCATCCAGACGCCATGTTACCTTGAACTGGGCAGACCAGTCGTCCCGGTTAAGACTATGAATCAACAGTAGCTCAGGCTTTATCCTGGGATGCAGTGCCTGGGTGCTTAAGAGGAGCGAGACACCGTTTTCGGTCTTGTCCGGCACGATGCCTGCATCGTGGTTGGGAAACCAGCGCTGAAAGAATTGCACGTTGAAGCGGGTTTCCTGCGGGAAACTCCATTCCAGCCCGACGATGGTATCGAGGATGTTTTGCTTGACCAGCCCGTCCGCATCGGTGGCGCTGGTGGTGCTGAACAACTTGTCTTTGGTATAGACCGCCTCGGCCTTGAGCACCATCGGCCCCAGATCCTTGCCTAGAGTGGCGCCTAATTGGTGAATGCGCTCATGGATGGGCTGATAGGTGATGACGGGGGTGGGGAGCAGCGCGGTCTGGCGCGAGAAGGCTGCCGACGGGTCGTTGGCGGTGTAGTAGAAACCCGAGACGTCCCAGCCGCCCTTGAGCCAGGAAAGCCGCGCGCCGTAAGCCGCGTCACTCAGGCCGACAGGTTGTTTTTCCGAGGCAATGACCGTTTGAAAACCGGCGACGGCAGGCGGATTGAACGGGTAAAACTCGGCTCCGGGCTTGCCGATGTTGTCATACGTCATGTAGGGTATCCACACCCCTTCGGCGTGAAAATCCCCCTGAAAATACTCAGCTCGCGCCGCCCATTGCGGGATACGGATGATGTCGAAATCCGGCAGCACGAGCTGGCGCATATCCTTGGCCGACACCACGTCAGCAAAAAACAGCCCGACCATTTCGCCCCAGATGACATGCTGTCGACCCAAACGAAAATCCCAGTCGCCCGCCGAAAAATCCATATAGGCTTCACGGATCATGGCCTCGAAACGCTGGTCTTTGCGCACCGCTTCGGGGTAGGTGTCGGTGAGATCGTAGATCGGGTCGTAATTGATGCGCCCGCCCAACTTCCACGCCGCCCCACCCGCCGTGCGGCCTTGGGTAGCAAGGTCGAGGGTGTTGTTGAATCTGGACCAATGCTTTTTGTCGGCATAGGTGTAAGCCAGGTCATTCTGATAAAAACCGGTCAGGCGCGGTTCGGAGGGTGGGGGCTGGCTTGGCGGCACGGGTTCAGGCGCGGCAGGTGCGCTGATGTCTTGCGGCGCTACGGCCGGTTTGTCCTGGGGGGCGGGAGCAGGGCTGCCGAAGAGGTCGTCGATGGATTCCACATCCCGGCTGGTTTTGTTCTTTTCTGCTGCGCCCGCCGGGACGGCGGTTATCAGCAGGCCCAGCAGCAAGGTTCCCAGAACTCCTGGCTGCTGACCCGGCCGTCGGTTTTTGGGGCAAAAATGTGCTCCCACGGTGTTCTCCCTATTCCATTATCTGGCCATCGGCCAGTTCAATCACCCGGTCGGCCATCTCCATGACCCGCGCATCGTGGGTGGAGAAAATGAAGGTCGTGCCTTCTTCCTGATTGAGATCCTTCATCAGCCTAAGAATCCCTTCGCCGGTCTTGTGATCGAGGTTGGCGGTCGGTTCGTCTGCCAGGACAATGCTTGGGCGGGTGGCGAGGGCGCGCGCGATCGCCACCCGCTGGCGTTGACCGCCGCTCAATTCATTGGGGCGGTGGTGCGCATAGGGTTCCAGGCCAACCACATTCAGATAATGCCGGACGCGTTCCTGACGCGTTTTCTTGGCCACATCACGCTGTTGCAACAAGGGATATTCGACATTTTCCCATGCTGATAATACCGGCAGCAGATTGAAGGTCTGGAAGACAAAGCCCAGCGTGTTTAGTCGCAGATCAGCCAGTTCATCGGGCGTTTTGCCGCTGATGTCCTGCCCTTCGATCAGGATGCTTCCCGAGGTCGGTGTGTCAATACAGCCAATCAGATTGAGCAGGGTTGACTTGCCGCTACCCGACGGCCCGGCCAGCGCCATGAACTCGCCTTTACGGATCGTGAGCGAAATGTTGCGCAATGCCGTAACGATTTGCTTTCCAAGCGCATATTCTTTGCCGACTGCTCGAACCTCGACAATCACCGCCGCAGGTTCAGCAGCGTTTCCTTCATCGGCAACAAACTCCAGTTGAAAGTTGTGAATGGCGAGCTTGTCGCCGCTTTGCAATTGGGCACGCTGGATTTTCTCTCCGTTCAGGAAGACACCTCTTCTGCTCCCCAAATCTTCCACGTAATAGAGGCCGTCGACCAAAGTAATGCGCGCATGTTTGCGGCTGACCCCCGGGTCTGACAGTTGTATCTCGCATTCCGAGGCGCGGCCAATCTTGAGATCAGCCGTGTAGAGTCGAATATTCCGCAGGATCTGCTGATCCTGCCTTATCAGGAGGCTAGCCACGACCCCACCTTCCAGTTGTCCAGGAACAAAACTGGCGAGGACAAAACACAGATTTTTGCTTGTTGCCCGGCATGCACATGACCTCGCTTAACTCTATCATATAATATTGGATAATCTTGACTTATTCGGTTTGGGTTGACAGGACACCACTTATGGCTATACCTCCATCTTATCCACGCGACGTTCACGTTAAGCGCTATCGGCTGATGCCTTTCTGGACAATATTCGCCGTCGCGCTGCTGTTGTCGATTTTCAGGCCGACGCTGGCTGCCGACAACACAGGCGGAGACCCTCTTGCGCGTGAAATACTGACGCGCGCAGATCGTATCCGCTTCCCTGCCGAGGGCTTCCAGGTCGACGTGACCATCACGACAACCGAACCCGATGTCGCTGAAGACGTACGCGCTTACCGGATACTCTCCAAAGGCAACAACCAGACCCTGGTGCAGACAACGGCGCCAGTGGTTGACCGCGGTCAGATTCTGCTGATGCGGGATCGCGACCTGTGGGCTTTCCTGCCTAACCTGTCACAGCCGATTCGCTTGCCGCTCTCGCAGAAACTGACCGGTCAGGTTGCGAACGGGGACCTGGCTCGCGCCAATTTCGCGGGTGATTACGAACCCAGGCTTCTGCGCACAGAGAAAATCGACGGCGTGTCCTATCACGTTTTGCAACTGGATGCAGTCGATAGCGGAGTCACTTATCACCAGGTGCTCTATTGGGTGAACGCAAAAAACAGTCGGCCTTATAAAGCCGAGTTCTATGCGCTCTCAGGCCGCCTCCTGAAAACCGGCCACTACCAGGAGTTTCGTGCACTGGGCGGGGAAACGCGACCGACCCGATTGGTGATAGAAGATGCCTTGCGTCACGGTCGACGTTCGGTACTCGAATACCGCGACATGGTCATGCGCGACCTGCCTGACAAGGTATTCACCAAGGATTACCTGAAGAAGCTCAGTCACTGAAGCGGCATTTCAAATATTATGGCGCAGTGCGTCCACTACCGGCAGGCGTGAGGCGCGGCGAGCCGGAAGCACGGCAGCCGCAACCGCCGCCAGTGCCCCAGTCAGGGCCGCCACCACGAGCACCCACGGCACCAGTCGAATCGTAGCGGTGTAGCCGACGTTCGAGCCGGGCGGCGGCGGCATGGGAATGCCGATGCCCGATATCAAGCCCGCAAGCGCGCCCCCCACGACCACGCCGAGCAGGCTGCCGAGCAAGCCCAGCAGCGCATTTTCGAGCAGCACGAGTTTGAAGATTTGGCGCCGGCGCAACCCCATGGCGAGCAAGGTTCCGAACTCGCCGGTGCGTTCGTAGACCACCATGTTGATGGTGCTGGCCACGCTCAAAACCAGCATGACAAGAATGATGGACTGCAACGCCCCGAACTGGCGCCGGTACAGCGCCTCGGTCTTTTGATAAAAATCGGCCAACTCATACCAGGGCTTCACGACATAGCCGAGCGGCTCCAGCCTGGCTCTGATGGCTGCTGTCACCGCATCTGTTGCGGCGGTGTCGTCCAGCAACACGACAGCGCTATGTACCGACTTGGTAAACAGCAGTTCCTGGGCGGCTGACAATGGAATGCGTACGGCTCGATCGTCGTAATCCCTGGAGAAAGTACGGAACACGCCGACGACTTCATACTCAAGGGTGTTCAGCGCACCTTCCGGCGTATTCACCATCAAGGTCACGAAGCTGCCGGGGCGCAGATGCAGGGCGGCGGCGACACCTTCCCCGATCACCGCGCCGAATGCGTCCGCCTCCCGCAACAGGCGGCCGGCAACGATGGTGGTGGCGGTTCCCAGTCGCGCCTCCTTGCCCGGTTCAACGCCTTCGCCGATGATGGGCAAATCGGCGCGGCCGTTGTTGGCCAGCCCGGAAAAATTCACGCGGGTCATTACAGCCTGCACATGCGGAATGGGCTGTACTGCGTCCACCACGACCTTTGGCTGCGCGATCATATAACGCGACGGCTCGCGCCGACCATACTCGATATAGCCGCGCCGCATAATCTGCACATGCCCGATGCGCGAGTGGATTGTCGCCTCGCGCAACTGCACAAACACATCCTCGACAAAGCCGCCGCTGATAATGATGGCGGCCACCCCGGTGATAATTGCCGCCAGCGTCAGCGCAGTGCGCAGACGATTGCGGAAGATGTTGCGGAAGGCGAGCTTGAACATGTGGCTTTCGCGGACCTCAAATATTGTGACGCAATGCGTTGATGATTTGCAGGCGCGAAGCTTTCCATGCTGGATACAACCCCGCCAGCGCAGTAGTGATGAATGCAATCAGAAATGCATTCATCAAAACGTGCAAGGTAATCCGGATTTCCCCGGTGTAGCCCTCTTCCATGCCGGGGGGCGGCGGCATGGGGATACCCATCGCGGAAATCAATTCGGCCAGCCCATAACCGGCGACTAACCCCAGGGATGCACCGGCCAGTCCGAGCAGCAGCCCCTCGATGGCGAACAGGTAAAGGATTTTTTTGCGCTTGAAGCCGATGGCCAGCAGCGTTCCGATCTCGCCGGTACGCTCAAGCACATTCATCACCAGCATGTTGGAAATGCTGAGCACGATAATGCAGCCAATGATCAGCCGCAGCACGTTCATCTGCTGCGAGAACAGCGCCACCGTCTTGTTGTAGAAATCTGCCTGCTGGTACCAGGGCACGAACTCCAGCTTGTTAGCCGGTGCGGGGAAGCGGGCGCGGAACTGCTCCAGAAAGTGATCCGTTTGCTCGGTGTCATTGAGCAGCACCAGCCAGGCGTGGGCACCGTTAACGCGCAGCAGTGACTGCGCCAGGCCGATGGGCAGACGCAAGGCGGCATCATCGTAGGCCTGGTTGGCGCTGACGAATATACCGGCCACTTTCGCCTCGACGGCGTTGATCCCGCCGCCTGCAGCATTGGCCAGCAGCGCCACGGTGGCGCCCGGTCTCACGTCGAGATTGCGCGCCAGGCCGTGCCCAAGGATCACCTCTTTCGCGGTCGCGCCGGAGAGATTCCGTCCTTCCACGATACGCAGAGCCTTGCTCAACTCCGCCTCCTTTTGCGGGTCGACGCCATCCGCCACAAATGACACCGTTGTCTCGCCATGGCTGATAAGCCCGGTCACCGCCAGCCGCGGTGCCGCCAGCTTGACTCCTGGCGTAGCCTCGACCGCCTTTCGTTCCGGCGAGTTTTCCGGCAATACATAAGCGTAAGGATTGGCTGCGCCCGCGCTGAGGTATCCCGGTCGCATGACCTGAATGTGGCCTAATTGGGACTGGATGGTGCCTTCGCGCATGGCCCAGAAAATCCACTGGATGAAGCCGTCGGCGAGCACCAGGGAGGTGACACCGACTGCCACCGTAAGCAGGGCTGTCAGCGCCCGCCGCCGATTGCGTGCGAGGTTGCGCGCGGCGATCAGCAGGTTAGCCATGGCACTCCAATGCTTCAGAATTTACAACTGGATAATCCATCAATTGCCGGAATAGCGTCATTGCAAGAGCTCGCTGCTCTCATGATGACATTTGAATTATAGTTGCAATATCACACATCTGGGAGAACTCCCATTAATTTCATTGCATGAACCATAATACAATAACATTTTTATGTTATGCGATTGCTTTCCTGGTGTGAGTGTAATGCAAATTCAAAAACAGGCCGGTCGTTCTTCTTGTTGCTGAAGTGGTCACCCTTGCGCGGATTGCGACGCTAGCGAAGGGGCTCGATCCGTCTTCGGATGAAATGGTTGTCGCCTCAAATCCTCGCTACACCGATTTGGAAGCATCGCTTGGCTGTGCGTTCCATCCCATTCGATCCATTCCTGCCGCCGAATTCGCGCAAGCCCTCGCCCGGGATAAGCCACTGCATAGTATCGAGACGCTCACCCGCTACGTTGAAGACGATTGGGAACTGCTCAACAGCGTCAAACCCAACTGGCTGTCGGAGGCTTCAGACTACGCTGTCCGTGAGCGCTTCTCGCAGCGCAGGGGCATGTAGACGCTCCTGCGTACGATCCCGCAGCACACACTCAAATCCCTTGTCGAAAAATTTTACGCCGTTCCATGACTGGCGCTTACACGCTAACCACAAGATCGGAGGTGTTGAGGGCATTGGCCCCTTTACAGGAGAAAAACTCCACACAGCAGGTGTAAAAGATGGACGCGCTACTGGCCAACTGCCGTACGCCCAAGGAAAGAAAGGCGCTCGCTTGGAAAGCCGGCCTCACCGAATCCCAGGTACTCAAATTCGCAAATATGGCTGATCTCTACCGTATTAGCGGTGTTGGCTCCGAGTTCGCCGAGTTGCTTGAGGTGACTGGTATCTATACGGTTCAAGAATTGGCGCAACGTAATGCCGCAAATCTCGCGCAAGCGATGATCGACGTGAATGAGAAGAAAAAATTCACTCGTCGGGTTCCTTCTGAAGCTGAGGTATCTAAATGGATTCAGCAAGCAAAATCACTTCCTCTGATGCTTGAATATTGATTTGCGTGACCCTTCCGGTTGCCGAAGTAAAAATTCCTGTCGGGAATTTTTACAGCCTTCTTTGTGTATCAATGGAAAAACCCGATTTCAGAGCGGCTGTTTTTTTACAAGTATCAGATAAATATAGACTTAACATTCATTCATCGGGGTTTGGCATGATGCTTGCTCTGTTCCTTATCAGATACTAAGAGATTTCAAAAATCCGTTTTTCTTTTAATGGGACGTTTGAGAAGGAGTACGACATGAAAACATTAAAGAGGATGACCAGCGCTACAGTAGCTGGCTTGCTAATGATCGGCGGGGCCTGCGCAGTTCAGGCATCAACCCTGGATACGACCACGGCCGGGCCGCCGAATGACGGTACCCTGCAAAACTTCAGCGGCATCGACTGGAACGCCAACGGCGCAGGCTGGATTCAAGACTATGGTCTGACGACCGGCGTCAATACCACGGGGGATACGGATCAATTTACCTTTACTTACCAGGCGTTTGCGGGGACCATCGGCACCACCAGTCCGACCCCCAATCTTTATGTCGCCTCGCCCGGCACGGCGACGGGAACCTATGAACTCACCACCTACGCCGTATTGACCGAGACGGCCACCTGCACGAATGCCGACTGCTCCAGCATCTCGATCGTTCTGAACAACGGGAGCTGGCAGATCCTGTTCGATACCACTCCCGATGCGAATCAGGCACTCGGAACCGGCTTCACGGACGGCGTGCAGATTCTGGCAGGGGATTTCGTCAGCGGGCTGTCCTCCTTTATCTCCGTGGGAAGCCTCGGTACTGGCGGGGGCTTCCTGACCGGGACTGTCACGTCGACCAACAGCGCTTACGTGAAACCTGACCTGCTCGGCACCACGGTTCAGGCCTCGCTGCAGTTCCCGGGGCAAAGCTCGCCGACCTACACCCGGCCGGCAGCGTTCAACGGGACGGCCACCGGTGCCGATACGGGGACAAGCTTCGTCCTGCAGACCGACACTTCCCAGAACTTCACCACCGTGCCGGAACCTGCGATGCTGTCGTTGCTCGGAATCGGGTTGATGGGGATGGGCTGGGTGGGACGTCGCCAAAAACGTTCCTCCTGATTTTCAAAAAAACTGAAATTGTTTGACGAAAGCCTCCCGGAATAGCGGGAGGCTTTTTTACTCTTTCTTGAGAGATTCACTGTCGAGAATGGCGTTGCCTGGCATGTAAGCGCAGCGTCGCTTTGGCTAGTGTGGGGGTTTGAATGGCGGATTGCATTGTATGCAACGTCTGCGATGGGCGTGGCCGGATAGAGGATGCGCGGGAGTCACGCAATGTGGCGTGCAACGTGCGTGCATATCGGCACGAGACTTTTCTGGTCTGGCGTTGTCCCGTGTGCGCTTCGCTGCACTGCAAACAGGCGGTGGATTTGGATTACTACTATCGCAATTATCCGGTGAAAGCGCACCGTTTGGACTTTTGGGCTCGGGCGGCATATGCAAATTATTTGCATCGGTTGAGCCGGCCCGGAATCAATCCCAGTCAAAGCGTGCTTGATTATGGGTGCGGACCAGGCCTGTTCGTTCAATTTCTCAGGCAGCGTGGGTTCCGGGATGTGTCCGGTTATGATGCCCATGTGCCGGAGTTTTCGAGCCCCGCCCCCTTGCAGCGCGCTTACGACTGCATTATTGCCCAGGATGTCATTGAGCACGTCGAAAATCCTCGCGAATGGTTGGGATGGCTTGTTGGACGGATGAAGCCGGGGGGGCTGATGTGTATAGGCACCCCGAACGCATCCGCGATTGACCTGAGCAAGCCTGAAATTTTCGCGCTTTCTCTTCATCAGCCCTACCACAGACATCTTTTATCCAAGCAAACTTTACTCGCAATGGCTGAGAAGGTTGGGTTGAGCCCGATTGCTCATTATGACCGCTTTTATTACGACACATTGTATCCAACCGTGAACTACCGGTTTCTGCGTGAGTATGTGAGACGCGCCGGAAACGACCTGGACGCTGCATTTGAGGACCCGAAAATAGGATTGGTGCTGTCTTCGCCGATGTTGTGGTTTTACGCGGTCTTCGGATATTTTTTCCCGCCACGGTCCGAGATGATGATCGTTTTTCGAGGCCGAGTTTAAGTTGTTCGCCGGGAGACACTGGCAATATGGGATAGCGGGCTTTGTGTCGACTTGGTGATTCAGACAGAAGCCGGTGCGCCCATATCCCTTTCGGCATTTTCCAGATGGTCGCAGACAGTATGGAAAAAGCGGGCCGCCGGGGCGCCTACCATTATGCGCCGGTCGAAACTCATGGTCAGCATCATGGTTCTGCGCACCACGACTTCTCCGTCGATCGCGAGCGGGCGCTGTTTGACCAGGCCGAACGAAAAACCGATCGGCCATGGCCATGCTCCCACCATGATGTCTACGCCGTACTTGGCTGGCGAGGAAATCATCACGGCGCCGCCGCGGTGCTCGATCCATAAGGAAGGCGACCAGCGGGGCATGGAAAGCAACCGCTTGGCCAGCCAGACGGGAAGCTTTTCGACAATCCAATTGAACTGCCGCCAGCGTTCGGACGTTTCCGGCGTGGCTTGGGCGAGCGCCTGCAGCTCCCGTGTGATGGCGATTAGACCAAGTTTGTCGGTATGGCGAATGGTGCCGGCATAAACCGCTTGCTCTACCTCGGGACTGTCTTTTTCGACCGCTACGGTCATGTGAACGTCATTCAACTGAACGATCCGTTTCCAGAAAGGTAGTTCGATTGCAATTCGATTGGCGTAGGGTTGCTCGCGCAGTGCCAGGGAAACGGCCTTGGCCACGAAGGCGGTGTAGGAGGGTTTCATACCGACAACTCGCATATTCTCCATGCGCAGGCGTTCCACGGAAGACATATCGATTTCGGAAAGCATGGCAACCTTGTCGTCGCCCCGATTTTCTACATTCAGTCCACCCAATACTTCAAAAAATTTGTTCTTGTCGAGTATCTTGAAGCCGCTCATAATTTTTCTCCCTTGTTTTGTTGAACCTGGAAAAAATCAGCAGCGTGCACCGCGCGCACCCGTTTTGGGTCTAAGGCCCGCCACCAGTTCGGAAAACCGCCGCCCAGAGTCGTAGCGGGCAAAAATGCCGGCGAGTCCCCGGGCGGAGTCGCGGAACGCCGGGTTTCCCAAAAGCGTCGTCGCCGCACGGCGGATGTCGGCAGGCATGGCGCGGTCAGCCCTCAGGCAGAGCCCGGCACCGTGCGCTTCGACCGCCTGCATGTTGAGAAACTGATCCAGGTTGCTCGCGATGCCGAGTACCGGCACGCCGGCGGCAAGGGCCTGCTGGCTGGTAGGGCTGCCGCCGTTGCAGATAACCAGTTGAGCCCGCGCCGCGGCGGCTTCGCCCGGCAGGTAATTCGCGGTGAAGACGTTTTCGGGGTGAGTTCTCAGCGCCACTCCGGCCGTTGCGACCATCGCCGTTACCGGAAGGTCCGCCAGGGCATCGATGATCGGGGGGAGCGCCCGGTGCAGGCCGGAACTGCCCAAAGTGACGTAAAGCAGGGGGCGGTCGCCGGGAATCTCTTCCCACCAGTCCGGCAGGGGAACATTCGGCGACCACAGCAGCGGCCCCAGAAAATGGTGGTGGGCGGGCAGGAAGGGCAAGTCCAGGAACTCGGGCACATCCGCATAAAGGGTGTGGTCGGCATCGGTGTAGACGCGTCGCAGGTCGGACCCTAGGGAGGGCAGGCCATGTTCGCGGCGCAGCCGGTTCAGCGGCCGCGCATGGAGGGCGAATACGATGGGCCGCACCAGGCGAAACAGCGCCTGGGCAGCCGAAACCCCCAGCAGCTGCGCCAGCGGGTGAGTCGGAAGAGGAAACCGCTGGCGGGCATAAGGGCTCCAGTAGCTGTTGGTGATGGAGAAATAAGGCACGCCGGCGAGGCGCGCGCTGACCGACAGGGAAAGACGAAAGTCGCCCACCACCAAGTGCGGACGCACGGCAGAGATAAGCTCAAGATCATCCCGAACATAGCGGCGCAGGGTAGGCAGATCGTAGATCGGCGTGCCATTTGCAAGGGCGGTGAAAAAGCGGCTGCTTTCGATGCTTTCAAGCGGTCGCAAGGGGAAGGGCAAGGCCCCGAGCAGGGCGTTGAAGCGTGGATCGGATGCAAAAAACACCGCATGGCGTGCCGGGTCCAGCGCCATGGCCAAGGCGAGAGGCCGGGCGACATGGGCGAGCGACACCGCCTCGGCGATGAAAAGGATGCGGAGCTTGTCCTCCCCGGCAGTATTCAACAATTTCCTTTCTGGAAACGCTACGCATTCACTGAGCTAGGCTCAAATTTTCGTTTCTGGGCGAAGCGCTATTTCAAGAATAGGCGGTCAAGGGGAATTCGCAAGGGGCGCTCGCAACCTCGACTCGACGAGGGTCTGGCGGAAGCCATCGCGCTGGCCCACGATCTCGGCCATACGCCATTCGGCCACGCCGGGCAGGATGAACTCAACGGCTGCATGAAGGACTACGGCGGCTTCGAGCACAACCTCCAGTCCCTGCGCGTAGTGGATATGCCGGAACAGCGCTACGCTGAATTCGACGGCCTTAATCTGACCTTCGAAACCCGCGAGGGCATCCTCAAGCACTGCTCCCCGCAAAACGCCGTCACGTTCAGCGAAGTGGGCGCTCGCCTCCTGCCTTCGCAATACCAGGAAAAAGCCCAGCAGGACAAGCCTCGCGCCATTCCCGACTATATTACCGGCTTGACCGACCACTACGCCATTCGGGAGTCCCGGCGCCTGCTCGCCATTGAAGAAGGTTAGGCCGGCCCCGCCGGTCCAACTCTAATGCCCATTGCCGCAACAAGCCGTTACCGGTAAAATCGAGCACTTTTCACTTGATTTTTCAGGGTTGGCAATGGATAGACAAGGCTGGTTGGACGGCACCCTGTACCGTCCGCATTTTGAGCAGGACAGTTGCGGTTTTGGCCTGATGGCCCAAATGGACGACAAGCCCAGTCACTGGCTGGTCGAAACCGCGATCAATTCACTGGCTCGCTTGACGCACCGTGGCGCAGTCGCCGCCGACGGCAAGTCCGGCGACGGCTGCGGCCTGCTATTCAAGAAACCCGACGCTTTTCTGCGCGCAGTCGCCGCCGAGAACGGCTTTGCCTTGAGCGAGCCGTACGCCGCAGGACTGGTTTTCCTGGACAGCGAGATCGCTCGCGGGGAATCCGCCCAGACCCTGCTCAAAGCAGAACTCGAAGGCCAAGGGCTGACCGTCGCCGGTTTCCGCTCCGTGCCGACCAACGCTGCGGCTTGCGGCAAGTATGCGCTCGCTACCCTGCCGCGGATTGAACAGATCTTCGTCAACTGCCCGCAGGGCATGGATGCGGAAGCGTTCGAGCGGCGCCTCTACATTGCGCGCCGGCGCACCGAAAAAGCGCTGCTTGAAGTCGCGGACAAAGCCTTCTACATCCCCACCCTGTCGTCGAAGGTGATGTCCTATAAAGGTCTGGTGACCCCGGACAACCTGGCAGTATTCTACCCGGACCTGCAGGATGAGCGCTTTGCTTCCAGCCTGGCTGTTTACCATCTGCGCTTTTCCACCAACACCTGGCCGGAATGGCGTTTGGCACAACCGTTCCGCTATCTCGCCCACAACGGCGAAATCAACTCTCTGCAAGGCAACCGCAACTGGGCGCGGGCACGCGAACAAAAATTCGCCTCGCCCTTCATCCCGAACATGGACGACGTGCGTCCGATGGTTTCCGTAAACGGCTCCGACTCCTACAGCATGGACAACATGCTGGAAGGTCTGGTGATGGGCGGCGCCGGGCTGTTCCGCTCGCTGCGCATGATGATCCCGCCGGCCTGGCAGAACGTCGACAGCATGGACCCCGACCTGCGCGCTTTCTACGAATACAACTCGATGCACATGGAGCCGTGGGACGGCCCGGCCGGCGTGGTGCTCACCGATGGCCGCTACGGCGTGTGCATCCTCGACCGCAATGGCCTGCGTCCGGCGCGTTATGTGGTCACCAAGGATCGCCACCTGACCATCGCGTCAGAAGTCGGCGTGTGGGATTACAAGCCTGAAGACGTGGTACAGAAAGGCCGGGTCAAGCCGGGCCAGATGATCGCCGCCGACCTCGAAACCGGGCGCCTGCTGCTGTCGGAAGACATCGATGCCGAACTCAAAGCCGCCCACCCCTATCGCCAGTGGCTGAAGGAAAACTCGCGCTACCTCGAAATCGGCCTCGGCGAAGGAGAAGCCTTGCCGGCCTTCGACTCCGACGCGATGCTCGCCCACCAGAAGCTGTTTAACGTCAGCTTCGAGGAACGCGACCAGATCATCCGCGTGCTGGCCGAGGAAGGCCAGGAGGCGACCGGATCGATGGGCGACGATACCCCGATGGCGGTGCTGTCGAAGATGGTGCGCTCGCCTTTCGACTTCCTGCGCCAGCAATTCGCCCAGGTGACCAACCCGCCGATCGACCCGATCCGCGAAAGCATCGTGATGTCGCTCAATACCTGCTTCGGGCCGGAACGCAACCTGTTCGATGAAACACCGGAGCATGCGCGGCGCCTCGAAGTGCGCTCACCGGTGCTGTCGCACGAGAAATTCAAGCGCCTCACCAGCCTGAGCGAAGTGGAATACCGCAGCATCACGCTGAATTTGAACTACGATTCGGCCCACACCAACCTGCGCGGCGCGCTGGACGACCTCGCCAAACAGGCGATCGAAGCGGTGCGCGACGGCAACGTCATCCTGGTGCTGTCCGACCGCGCCATTGATAAAGGCCACCTGCCGATCCACGCCCTGTTCGCCACCGGCTGCGTCCACCATGCCCTGATCGGTGCGGGGCTGCGCTGCAACTCCAACATCGTGGTGGAAACCGGCGCCGCCAGAGATCCGCACCATTTCGCCTGCCTGATCGGCTATGGCGCCACCGCGGTCTACCCCTACCTGGCCTATCAGGTTATCCATGACCTGATCGACAACAAGGAGCTGGCCCTGCCCTTCGATAGGGCCGCGCAGAATTACCGCAAAGGCATCCACAAGGGCCTGCTCAAGATCATTTCGAAGATGGGCATTTCCACCATCGCCAGCTACCGGGGCGCGCAGCTGTTCGAAGCCGTCGGCCTGGGCGAGGAAGTCATCGACCTGTGCCTGCCCGGCACGGTAAGCCGGATCAGCGGCGCAAATTTCGACGATTTCGAAGCGGATCAGGAAGAGCTTTCCTGGTATGCCTTCAATCCGATGAAACCCATCTCTCAGGGCGGGCTGCTGAAATTCATTTTCGGTGGCGAATTCCACGCCTACAACCCGGATGTGGTGATGCAACTGCAAAAGGCGGTGCAGGGCGGCGATTACGAGGAATACCGCAAGTACGCCCAGCTGGTCAACGAGCGGCCAGCCGCAATGCTGCGCGACCTGATGCGGCTCAAGACCGACGCCCCGGCCATCCCGCTGGAAAAAGTGGAGCCGGTGGAAAAAATCCTCAAGCGCTTCGACTCCGCCGGAATGAGCCTCGGCGCCCTTTCCCCCGAAGCCCACGAAGCGCTGGCGGAAGCCATGAACCGCCTCGGCGGCCGCTCCAACTCGGGCGAAGGCGGCGAAGACCCGAAGCGCTACGGCACCGTCAGGATGTCCAAGATCAAGCAGGTTGCCTCCGGCCGTTTCGGCGTGACCCCGCATTACCTGGTCAACGCCGAAGTGCTGCAGATCAAGATCGCTCAGGGTGCAAAACCCGGCGAAGGCGGGCAGCTGCCCGGCCACAAAGTATCCGAAATGATCGCCAAGCTGCGCTGTTCCAAGCCCGGCATCACCCTGATTTCGCCGCCGCCGCACCACGACATTTACTCCATCGAGGATCTGGCGCAGCTGATTTTCGACCTCAAGCAGGTCAATCCGCAGGCGCTGGTTTCCGTCAAGCTGGTGGCAGAGCCGGGCGTGGGGACGATCGCAGCGGGCGTGGCCAAGGCCTATGCCGATCTGATCACCATCTCCGGCTACGACGGCGGCACCGGGGCAAGCCCGCTGACTTCCGTCAAATATGCCGGCTCCCCATGGGAACTGGGATTAAGCGAGGCCCAACAAGTGCTGCGTGCCAACGGCCTTAGAGGCCGGGTACGGGTGCAGACTGACGGCGGCCTGAAGACTGGCCTGGACGTAGTGAAGGCCGCCATTCTCGGCGCCGAGAGCTTCGGCTTCGGCACCGGTCCGATGGTCGCCCTGGGCTGTAAATTCCTGCGCATTTGCCACCTCAACAACTGCGCCACCGGCATCGCCACCCAGGACGCCCGGTTGCGCAGCAAGCACTTCATCGGCCTGCCGGAGATGGTGATGAACTACTTCACCTTCGTCGCGCGCGAAACCCGGGAATGGATGGCCAAGCTGGGCGTTTCCTCGATGGAGGAGCTGATCGGCCGGATGGACCTGCTTGAAGTTCTGCCCGGCGAAACCCCGCGCCAGCACAGGCTTAACCTCGCCGCCCTGCTGAGCCAGGGCGGCATCCCCGACAGCGAACCGCGTTTCTGCATCGAATCCTCCAACCCGTCTTTCGACAAGGGCGAGCTGGCCGAACAAATGGTGGCGGACGCGGTCGAATCGATCAAGGCAAAACGGCCGCTGGAACTGTCCTACCCTGTCGGCAATATCCACCGCTCCATCGGCGCGCGGCTATCAGGCGAAATCGCACGCCAGCACGGTGCCGAGGGATTACCGGACAACAGCCTGACCATCCGCCTGCATGGCAGCGCCGGCCAAAGTTTCGGCGTATGGAACGCCAAGGGCCTGCAGCTAGTGCTGGAAGGCGATGCCAACGATTATGTCGGCAAAGGCATGGCCGGCGGCCAAATTGTGATCTATCCGCCGCGGAACGCCAGCTACAAGTCTCACCAGGCCACCATCATCGGCAACACCTGTTTGTATGGCGCCACCGGCGGCCGGCTGTTCGCCGCGGGCATGGCTGGCGAGCGGTTTGCCGTACGCAACTCCGGCGCCTTCGCGGTGGTGGAAGGCCTCGGCGACCATGGCTGCGAATACATGACCGGCGGCCACATCATCGTGCTCGGTGATACCGGCCTGAACTTCGGCGCCGGCATGACCGGGGGCTTCGCCCTGGTTTACGATGAAAACGACCAGTTCGTGCACCGCTACAACCATGAACTGATCGACATTCACCGCGTCAACAACGAAGCCACCGGCCAGTATCGCCAATGGCTGCGCGCCCAGATCGAGGAGCATGTGAAGCTCACGCAAAGCGCGCGCGGTCGCGAATTGCTCGACAGCTTCGACGACGCGGTCAACCGCTTCTGGCTGGTCAAGCCCAAGGCGGCACAACTGGATAGCCTGCTGCACCCCTGATTAGCTACGGGAACCAATATGTCTGACGATGTCTTTCAATTTCTGAATCTTGCTCGCCGCGATGGCGACAAGAAACCCGCGGAAATCCGTAAAACCGAATACCGCGAGATCTATGCCCCGTTCGATGCCGTGCAGGCTGCCGAACAGGCAGGCCGCTGCCTGTCCTGCGGCAACCCCTACTGCGAATGGAAGTGCCCGGTGCACAACTACATTCCCAACTGGCTCAAGCTAGTGAAGGAAGGCAACCTGTTCGAAGCAGCGGAAATGTCGCACAGGACCAACTCGCTGCCGGAAATCTGTGGCCGCGTCTGCCCGCAAGACCGCTTGTGCGAAGGGGCGTGCACCCTGAATACCGGCTTCGGTGCCGTAACTATCGGCCAAGTGGAAAAATACATTTCCGACGAAGCCTTCAAGCAGGGCTGGCGCCCGGACATGCGCAAGGTGGTGCAATCCAGCAAGCGCGTCGCAGTCATCGGCGCCGGGCCGGCGGGCCTGGCCTGCGCCGACGTGCTGGTCAGGCACGGGGTAAAACCGGTGGTGTTCGACCGCTACGAGGAAATCGGCGGCCTGCTCACCTTCGGCATTCCCGAATTCAAGATGGAAAAAACAGTAATCCAGAACCGCCGCCGCATTTTCGAGGAAATGGGCGTGGAATTCCGCCTCGCCACCGAAATCGGCAAGGACGTCCCGTTCCAGCAACTGCTCGACGAGTTCGATGCGGTATTCCTCGGCATGGGCACTTACAGCTACATGAAAGGCGGCTTCCCCGGCGAGGACCTGCCCGGCGTGCTGGAAGCCCTGCCCTTCCTGATTTCCAATGCGCGCAACTGCCTCGGCCTGACCAAACCGGACGAAATTTTCCATTCCATGCAGGGCAAACGCGTCGTCGTGCTGGGCGGCGGCGACACCGCCATGGACTGCAATCGCACCTCGATCCGCCAAGGCGCGGCCAGCGTCACCTGCGCCTACCGTCGCGACGAAGCCAACATGCCCGGTTCCAAGCGCGAAGTGGCGAACGCCAAGGAAGAAGGCGTCGTTTTTCTGTGGAATCGCCAACCGGTCGAAATCGTCGGCAACGGCAAGGTCGAGGGCGTCAAGCTGGTCACCACCCAGCTCGGCGCACCCGATGCGCGCGGCCGCCGCACCCCGGAAGTGATTCCCGGCAGCGAGGAAATCATTCCCTGCGACCACGTCATCGTCGCCTTCGGCTTCCGCCCCAGCCCGCAGCCCTGGTTCGCCGACCACGGCATCACCACCGACCCGCAAGGCAAGGTAGTCGCCAAGGGCAACCCGTGCCTGTTCCAGACCGCCAACCCGAAAGTTTTTGCCGGCGGCGACATGGTGCGCGGCTCCGACCTGGTTGTGACCGCCGTGCACGAGGGCCGGCAGGCGGCGGAAGGCATTTTGAATTACCTGGGTATCATTTAATAATTTTTAACCGCGGAGGCGCAGAGGCGCTGAGTGATCACTCTTCGTCCTCTCTGCGCCTCTGCGTCTCTGCGGTGAAATAAGAAATGACAAAACTCAAAAACGACACCTTCCTGCGCGCCCTGCTGCGCCAGCCGACCGAATACACCCCGGTATGGATGATGCGCCAGGCCGGCCGCTACCTGCCGGAATACAACCAGACGCGCAGCCGGGCCGGCGATTTCATGTCGCTGTGCAAAAACCCCGACCTCGCCACCGAAGTCACCCTGCAGCCGCTGGCGCGCTTTCCGCTCGACGCCGCCATCCTGTTCTCGGACATTCTCACCATACCGGACGCCATGGGCCTGGGGCTGTATTTCAGCACCGGCGAGGGGCCGAAATTCGAGCGCCCGTTGCGCGACGAATGGGAAATCCGCGACCTGGCCGTACCCGATCCGAACGTGCACCTGCGCTATGTGATGGACGCCGTCAGCCAGATCCGCAGGACGCTCAACAATGAAGTGCCGCTGATCGGCTTTGCCGGCAGCCCGTTCACGCTGGCCTGCTACATGGTCGAAGGCGGCAGCAGCTCGGATTTTGCCTTGGTCAAGACCATGCTCTACCAGCGCCCGGAGCTGCTGCATCACATCCTCGACATCAACGCCCGCGCCGTGACCAGCTATCTCAACGCGCAGATCGAAGCCGGCGCCCAGGCGGTGATGATTTTCGACTCCTGGGGAGGGGCTCTGTCCCACGCCGCTTACCACGAATTCTCCCTGCCCTACATGGAGCAGATCGTCAGCGGACTGATCCGCGAACATAACGGCGCCACCATCCCCAACATCATCTTCACCAAGGGCGGCGGACTGTGGCTGGAAAGCATCGCCGCCATCGGCTGCAACGCAGTCGGGCTGGACTGGACCATCGACATCGGCCAGGCCCGTGCCCGCGTCGGCGACAAGGCGGCGCTGCAAGGCAACCTCGACCCGGCGGTATTGTTCAGCAACCCCGACGCGATCCGCACCGAAGTGGGCAAAGTCCTGCACAGCTACGGCAAGGGCAGCGGCCACGTCTTCAACCTGGGCCATGGCATTTCCCAGTTCACCCAGCCGGAGAATGCCGCCGCCATGGTCGAAGCGGTGCACGAACTGAGCAAGCCGTACCACGAGTAGCCACCCAAAAAATACCGCGTCTGGCATGAAGATTCTTCGTGTCGCCCTGGATGTCCCGCTCGACACCCTGTTTGACTACTCCGCCGCCGGTCAGGGCGAGATCGCCATCGGCGACCGGGTTCTGGTTTCGTTCGGCCGGCGCCAGATGGTCGGCGTGGTCGCAGAAATTGCCGACCATTCCGACCTGTCGCCGGGACGCATCAAGCCGGTGCTTCAGATTTTCCGCGATACGCCGCCCCTTTCCGAAGAAATCTTCCGGCTGCTGCGCTTCTGCGCCGATTACTATCACCACCCTTTGGGCGAGGTCGTTCTCAATGCCCTGCCCGTCCCCCTGCGCCAGACCAGGCCGGTTGCGCGTGCCAAACCGACCGGCTACCGCCTGACCGAGGCGGGGCTCGCGCTTGAAACCGACGCCTTGCCCGCCCGTGCAACCGTCAAGCGCAAGCTGCTGCAAAGCCTGAAGCAAGCCGGCACGCTTGCGCGCAGCGACATCGCCGTTCTTTCCCCGAGTGCCCTGCTGGCCATCAAGGAATTTATCGCGCAGGGGTGGGCGGCGGAAAGCGATGAAGTTGCCGATTCAGCGCCCACGCCGGTCAGGACAGACGAGTTGCCGCCGCTGACGCCGCCGCAGGAACAGGCGGTCGCCGCCATTATATCCGGCCAGGACCGGTTCCAGGTCTGGCTGCTGTACGGCATCACCGGCAGCGGCAAAACGGAAGTCTATTTGCGGGTCATCGAGCAGGTTTTGCAGCAAGGCGGGCAGGCGTTGGTGCTAGTGCCGGAAATCAACCTTACGCCGCAGCTGGAGTCACGCTTCCGCGCCCGCTTCCCAGAGGCCTGCCAGGTCAGCCTGCACAGCCGCCTCTCCGCCGGGGAGCGGCTGCGCCATTGGTCGCTGGCGCAGTCCGGCCGCGCCCAGATCGTGCTCGGCACCCGCCTGGCCCTGTTCACGCCGATGCCGAAACTGAAGCTGATCGTGGTGGACGAGGAGCACGACGGCTCGTTCAAGCAGCAGGACGGGCTGCGCTATTCAGCGCGCGACATGGCCGTTGCACGCGGCAAACAGGCCGGCACGCCGGTGATTCTCGGCTCGGCCACACCCGCGCTGGAGACCTGGTACAACGCCAGCATCGGCCGCTACCAAATGCTGGAACTGCCGGCACGAGCCATCTCGGATGCTGCGCTGCCGGCCATCCACTGCATCGATATCAGCCACGCCAAGCTGGTCGATGGCCTGTCCGATCCCTTGATCGATGCGCTGCGCCTGCGCCTGGAGCGCGGCGAGCAAAGCCTGGTTTTCATCAACCGCCGCGGCTATGCCCCGGTGATGCGCTGCGGCCAGTGCGGCTGGGTCTCCACCTGCCACCGCTGTTCCAGCCGGCTGGTTGTTCACCTGCGCGAGAAGCGCCTGCGCTGCCATCATTGCGGCCACGAATCGCGCATCCCCCCCACCTGCCCGGATTGCGGCAATGCCGACCTGGCGCCCCTCGGCCAAGGCACGCAACGGCTGGAAGATACCCTGGGCAGCCTGTTTCCCACCGCCCGCATCCTGCGCGTCGACCGCGACAGCACCCGGCGCAAGCAGGCTTTGCCCGAAATGCTGGAGCGCATCCACGCGGCCGAGGTGGATATCGTGATCGGCACCCAACTGCTGGCGAAAGGCCACGACTTCAAGAAGCTCACCCTGGTCGGCGTGGTGAATGCGGACGGCGCCCTTTACAGCGCCGATTTCCGTGCCTCGGAGCGTCTCTTCGCGCAACTGATGCAGGTCGCGGGGCGCGCCGGGCGCGACACCCTCCCCGGCGTAGTGCTGATCCAGACCCAATTTCCCACCCATCCCCTGTTCCAGGCGCTGATCCGGCACGACTACCCAGGATTTGCGGCAACCCTGCTGACCGAGCGCAAGCAGGCGGAATTTCCCCCCTATTGCCACCAGGCCCTGCTGCGCGCCGAAGCGCCGCAAATCGAAACCGCCCTGGCGTTCCTGCGCAAGGCGCAGGCGGTAGCTACCAGCGATTTCGACGTCAGCCTGTTCGATCCGGTGCCGGCCCAGATGGCTCGCCTGGCTGGCATGGAGCGCGCCCACCTGCTGGTCCAGGCCGCATCCCGGGGTGCTTTGCAGGCTTTTCTCAGCGCCTGGAACAAGGCGCTGTTCGGCTTGGGCGGGAGCGTCCGCTGGTCTCTGGATATCGACCCTCTGGAGTTTTAGTGCAGCATGAGCGAATAGCCGTTAAAATGGCGGTTTTACGCACGAGTTGCCGCCTTGAAACATCACCTTTCCGAACTTTTTGCTCAGGCCCTGAAGGAAGTCGCGCCGGAACACGCCGGCACCGCTTTTGAAATCACTCGCCCCAAACAGGTGCAACACGGCGATTTCGCCTGCAATCTGGCGCTGCAACTAGCGCGTCCATTGCGCGGCAACCCGCGGGAAATCGCGACGCGACTGCTCAACGCTCTGCCCGCCTCGCCTTTTGTAGAAAAAACCGAAATTGCCGGCGCCGGCTTCATCAACCTGTTTTTGACCCCGGATGCCAAGCAGCAGGTCATCAAGCACGTCCTGGCGCAGGGGACGAATTTTGGCTGCAGCACCCTGGGGCAAGGACACAAAATCCAGGTCGAATTCGTTTCCGCCAACCCCACCGGTCCGCTGCATGTCGGCCACGGCCGCGGCGCGGCGTTTGGTATGAGCCTCGCGAATGTGCTTGGCGCTGCCGGCTATAAAGTTATCCGCGAGTATTACGTCAACGACGCCGGCCGGCAGATGGATATCCTGGCGCTCTCCACCTGGCTGCGCTATCTGGAACTGAACGGCGTGCACGTCGCCTTCCCCGCCAACGCCTATCAGGGTGGCTACGTTCGCGACATGGCACGCCTGATCCAGGAGGCCCACGGCGATCGTTACCTGCACCAGCCGGGCCCCATTCTGGATAGCGTCCCCGCCCATGAGGAAGATGCCGAGGGCCATCTAGACGCCCTGATCGCCAATGCCAAAAAGCTGCTGGGCGAGGGTTACGCCTACATCCACAACTTTGCCCTGACCGAGCAACTAGAGGATTGCCGCAACGACCTGACCGAGTTCGGCGTCACCTTCGACTCCTGGTTTTCGGAAAAGTCACTATTCGACACCGGGCTGGTGGATCGCGCCGTCGCCACCCTGGAAAAACATGGCCATATTTACCTGCAGGATGGCGCGAAGTGGTTCCGCTCCACCCACTTCGGCGACGAGAAAGACCGCGTGGTACAGCGCGAGAATGGCCTTTACACCTATTTCGCCTCCGACATCGCCTATCACCTGAACAAATACGAACGCGGCTTCGACCGCATCGTTAATGTCTGGGGTGCGGACCACCATGGCTACATTTCCCGCGTCAAAGGCGCTCTGACCGCACTGGATCAAGACGCTGAACGCCTGACTATTGCTCTGGTTCAGTTCGCCGTGCTCTGGCGCGGCGCGGAAAAACTACCGATGTCCACGCGCAGCGGCAATTTCGTCACCTTGCGCGAGCTGCGCGAGGAAGTCGGCAACGATGCCGCGCGGTTTTTTTACGTGCTGCGCAAAAGCGACCAGCACCTCGACTTCGACCTGGAGCTGGCCAAATCGCAGAGCAACGAGAATCCAGTGTATTACATCCAGTATGCTCATGCCCGAATCTGCAGCGTGCTGGAGCAATGGGGGGGTGTTTCAGCAGAGCTGGCCGATGCGGAAACCGGCGTCCTGAACGGCAAGCATGAGCTTGCCCTGATGAACCTGTTGAACGACTATTCGGGTATTGTAGAAAGCGCGGCCAGGGAACTTTCCCCCCACCTGATCGCCTATTACCTCAAGGATCTGGCTGGCGAGTTTCACAGTTATTATAATGCGGAGCAGTTTTTGGTCCCGGACAACACTCTGCGACTAGCCCGTCTGGCGCTGATTACCGCCGTCCGGCAGGTGTTGCGTAATGGGTTGGCGCTGCTTGGCGTCGCCAGCCCGGAAAAAATGTAGATTTGGTAAACTATGAGCCGTGATTACAAAAAACCCGACCGTTCTTCCTCCAGAAAAGGGGGTAGCCCTTTATTTACGGGTGTCCTGATCGGGCTGGCCGTTGGTCTCGCCGTAGCGATCGGTGTTGCCCTGTACATCAACTTCAGCCCCAAGCCATTCGTCAGCCGAGACAAACAGCCGGAGGAAGCCACCAAGGCAGCGACGAAAAATGGCGGTGCCGCCCAAAAGGCTGCGCCAGCCGAAATGGCCGGCAAAAATGGCAAGCCCGCCGACAAACCACGGTTTGATTTTTATACCATCCTGCCTGGGAGCGAGGAACCGGTATCGGAACAGGAAATCAAGCAGGCAAAAAAGCAGGAAGGCGCCACAAAGGATAGCTACTTTCTTCAGGTCGGCTCATTTCAGGCAGCAGCCGAAGCCGACAACATGAAGGCGCGCCTTGCCCTCCTCGGCTTGGAGGCGGTCATCCAAACTGCTGACATCCCCGACAAGGGAGTCTGGCACCGGGTACGCATTGGACCTTTTACCAACATCGAGGACATGAACCGCTCTCGCACCTTGCTCGCGCAGAACGACATCCCATCCAGCCTGGTCAAGGTTAAAGAGCCATCGACACGTTAACTTACTGAAACACCTTATTAATCTGGAGTAGACAATATGCGTTTTACCCCCTTCTTGCGTGCCTTTTCCCTGCGTATTTACCTGGCCATTGCTTTGTCCCTTGTCGGGTTCACTGCAAAAGCAGATATCCCTCCCGGCAAGGAATATGAATTACTTTCCCCGCCACAAGCGGTTGAAACCGGGAAAAAGATCGAGGTTCTGGAAATTTTTTCCTACGCCTGCCCGCATTGTTTCGACCTCGAGCCGGATATCAACAAATGGGCGAAGCAGCTCCCCAAGGATGTCGAGTTCCGCCGCTTGCCGGCGATTTTCCGCGATTCCTGGATACCTTTTGCCAAGGTGTTTTATACCTTCGAAGCCATGGGGCTGACCGAGAGGCTGCATGGCGAATTTTTCAATGCCATTCACGTCCGTCACGTTCGCTTCGATGACGACAATGCGCTGTTTGACTGGGTTGAAAAACAGGGCATCCCCCGGAAGAGCTTTAGCGATATCTATTCCTCCTTCTCCATCCAAAGCAAGGTATTGCGTGCCAAGCAGCTTACCCAGGCCTATGGTATTAGTGGAGTTCCCGCGGTTATTGTGGATGGCAAATATCGCACATCCGTATCGAACACTGGCAGCCATGCCGGCTTGCTGTCGGCTCTCGACGAGCTGATCAAGCAGGCACGGCAGGAGCGCGCCCGCAGGTAGTCTCTTACTGCCAAAATAATGTCAATATCCGGCAAGAATTTGGGGTTGAAATGAGCCATACGGTAATGGGTAATGAGGAATGGGTAATGAAAACCATCGATCATCACTCATCCCCCATTACTCATCACTCCATTTTGGTTCCGGCTCGTCCGGCTTAGGAAATACTTGCCATGAGCATCTCCGTCATTCTGATCGACGACCACCCGCTGTTTCGCAAGGGGTTGTCGCACCTGCTCGAGGCACGTGAAGAAGGAATCACTGTTGCCGGACAATTTGCAGAGATAGGCGGCGTCCTTGGCTGGCTGCGGGACGGAGGACGCGCGGAAGTTGCCTTGCTGGATCGTAACTTGCGTGACGAGGATGGCCTGACCCTGGTTCCCGAACTGAAGCGATACGGCATCAAGGTGATCATGCTGACCGTTGCGGATGAAGCCCACGAAATCCGGGAGGCCATAGAGCGCGGTGTTGACGGCTACGTATCTAAAACCAGCGAACCGGCTCAGATTCTCCAGGCAATATCTGCTGTCGCGCGGGGTTCTGGCTTGCATCATTCTCCCGTCATGGATGAAGCCATGCAGGGAAAGCTGGCATCGGATGCCAGCAGCAAGCTTACAACCCGCGAACTGGAAATCGTCGGCTTGGTTGCACGCGGCATGAGCAACAAAGCTATTGGCGATGAACTGGGCCTTTCGGACAACACCGTACGCAACCACCTGGGTAGCATCCTGGAAAAGCTTGGGCTCGACAACCGCGTGCAGGTCGCCACCTTTGCCCTGAAACAGGGTATCGGCAGAAAGTCCGGCGCAGCCTAGGCAACACCAGACCGTCTACAAAATGCCTTGCGTGAGGGAAATCACGATCCGGCTTGACGACGTTTACCCACAAATTCCGGAATAGAATGCATATCGCTACTGAATAAAGCCTTTTTCAAGCAATTCCGCAGTCAACGCAAAATAGTCTTTTGCCCCTTGGCTGTGAGGTGCAAAATCAAACACGCTCTTGCCGTGCTCCGGGCTTTCCGCCAGGCTGACGTTTTCTGCGATGCGGGTTTCGCACAAGGCGTCGCCGTAACGCGCCTTCAACTGCTCATAAACGTGATGGGAAAACTTTCTGCGAGAATCGAAGCGGGTCACCACTACCCTTCGTTCGATACTGCGTTTCAGCCCTTTCTCCAGAACGTTCAATGCTGCATCCAGCCGCCCTACCCCCTGCATGGAAAGATAATCGGCTGACACCGGGATTAACACCCGGTCGGCAGCAAAAATCGCATTCAAAGACAACACGCCAAGCATCGGGCAACAGTCGATCAAAATCGGACTATCCTCCCATGCCAGGCTTTCCTGCAGGCCGTCGCGCAGGCGCGATGCGATGCTGGTGCTTTTTCCATATAGCGCATCGATTTTCGACAATTCCAGATGGCCTGGAATCAGCCGCATTCCGTCAGCGACCTCTCGCACCAGGCTCGACAATGGGGTTTCCTCGCGGTAAAACGCCGCGACGGTCTCATCCCTGTTGTCTGCGCGGACTCCGCATGAAAGTGTCAGATGCGCCTGGGGATCGAGATCAATCGCGATCGGCCGTTTTTCCAGATGAGCCAGGGCGGCTGACAGATTCAGGGTGGTGGTGGTTTTACCCACCCCGCCTTTCTGGTTGAAGACCGCTATCACAGCCATGTTCTTGCCCCCATTATTCCACTGTGACCGATTTGGCCAGATTCCTTGGCTTGTCCACGTCCGTTCCTTTTTGCAAGGCGGCATGGTAGGCCAGCAACTGTAGCGGCACCGTGTGCAGGATCGGGCTCAGCAGTCCGGCATGCTCCGGCAGCTTAATCAGGTGGACGCCTTCCTGTGCTTGCATCTGGCTATCCTGGTCAGCAAGCACGTACAGCTCGCCGCCGCGAGCGCGGACTTCCTGCAGGTTGGATTTCAGTTTCTCCAGCAAGGCATCATTGGGGGCGATCGCGACTACCGGCATGTCGCTGTCAACCAGCGCCAGCGGGCCGTGCTTTAGCTCGCCCGCCGGATAGGCTTCGGCATGGATGTAGGAGATTTCCTTCAGCTTCAGCGCGCCTTCCATGGCGATCGGATAATGCAGTCCGCGCCCAAGAAACAGGGCGTGCTGCTTGAACGCCATGCGCTCCGCCCAAAGTTCGATCTGCGGCTCGAGCAGCAGCACCTGGTTGACCATCGCAGGCAGGTGGCGCAGCGCCTCGAGGTGCGCCTTTTCCTGCGCGGCGCTGATGCGGCCACGCAGCTTGCCCAGCACCAGCGCCAGCAAAAGTAATGCGGCCATTTGGGTGGTGAAGGCTTTGGTGGAGGCAACGCCAATTTCAGGGCCCGCACGAGTCAGAAAGCGCAGCCCCGATTCTCGTACCAGCGCGCTTTCAGGCGCATTACAAATGGACAGGCTATGAGTGTGGCCGAGGGATTTGGCATGCTTTAGCGCCGCCAGGGTGTCCGCCGTTTCGCCCGACTGGGAAATGGTCACGATCAGCGCATTGGGATTGGCAACGCTGTCGCGGTATCGGTATTCGCTTGCCACTTCTGCACTGCATGGAATTCCCGCAAAACTCTCAAGCCAGTAGCGTGCCACCATCGCGGCGTGAAAACTGGTGCCGCAGGCAATAATGGTGACACTGTCGATCGCGCTGAGCACTTTGCTCGCTTGATCACCGAATATTGTCGGGTTGAGGTCGCCATAGCTCAGTGCCTCTTCCAGAGTTTCCGCCAAGGCGCGAGGCTGCTCGAAAATTTCTTTCTGCATGTAGTGCCGGTAACCGCCCAGTTCCGCCCGGTCCGCGCTGAGTTCGCTGATTTGCACCTGCCTGGATACCGGCTTGCCGCTCCGGTCAACAATTCTGAAGTCGAGCAGGCCGATATCAGCCACATCACCCTCTTCCAGGTAAACCACTCTTTGCGTAACCGGGAGTAATGCCGAAACATCGGAAGCGATGAAGTGCTCCTCGATGCCAACACCGATCAACAGCGGACTGCCCTCACGCGCACACACCATGCGATTCGGCTCATCGGCACAGATCACGCCAATCGCGTAGGACCCCTTGAGTTCGGTGATGGCCTTGCGGGTAGCCTGGAACAGGTCTTTTTCCTGGCGGAAATGGAAATGAATCAAATGGACGATGACTTCGGTGTCGGTATCGGAAGTGAATTGGTACCCGATTTCGCTTAACCGCTGGCGCAGCGCTTCGTGGTTTTCGATAATACCGTTGTGCACAACGGCAAGCGATTCCTCGCTGACATGGGGGTGGGCGTTGCGTTCGCTGGGTATGCCATGAGTCGCCCAGCGAGTATGTGCAATGCCGAGGCTGCCATGCGTTTTCCGGTTTTTGATTTCCGCTTCCAGCTCGGCCACACGCCCGGGCTTCCTCACCCGAATGAGCCCGCCATCGACCGCCACGGCCAGGCCGGCCGAATCGTAGCCGCGATATTCCAGCCGCCTCAAGCCTTCCAGCAAGATAGGCACGACATTGCGCTGTGCTACAGCTCCGATGATTCCGCACATATCAAAACTCCGTGAGGGAGAAGGATTACTTTTTTTGCGGCCGTTTCCAGCCTGGGATTGTAACCTGCTTTGGCCGCGACAGCGTGAGTTGCTCCGCCGGTGCATCCCTGGTGATCGTCGCTCCCGCGCCGATAGTCGCACCCTTTCCGACGGTGACCGGGGCTACCAGCTGGGTGTCTGAACCGATAAACGCATCATCCTCGATGACCGTCCGGTGCTTGTTGGCGCCATCGTAGTTGCAGGTAATGGTGCCGGCACCGATATTCACGTTTTTCCCTACCGTGGTATCACCTACATAGCTCAGGTGGTTGATCTTGCTGCCGCGGTCAACCTGGCTGTTCTTCAGCTCGACGAAATTGCCAATATGCACTGCTTCCGCCAGTTCGGTACCAGGACGGATACGGGCAAACGGTCCGATACGTCCATTGTCACCAATTCGCGCCTCTTCAATCAGGCAGAATGGCGCAATCCGGGTTCCCTCGCCTACACTGACATCACGCAGTACGCAGTTGGCTGCGACACTGACATTATCCCCCAAAACCACTCTGCCTTCAAAAACACAATTGACGTCGATGCTGACATCCCGGCCGCAGACCAATTCGCCGCGCACGTCGATGCGCTTTGGATCCATCAGCCGCACGCCTCGCTCCATCAGCCGGGTGGCAACTTCATGTTGGTGCAAACGTTCCAGGTGTGCCAACTGAGCTGCGCTGTTCACTCCCATCACCTCCCAGTGGTGGGCAGGGTGGCAAGCATTCACTCTCACGCCATCGGCCACAGCCATGGCGATAACGTCGGTCAAATAGTACTCTCCCTGGGCGTTGTCGTTGCGCAAAGCACTAAGCCATTTTTTCATCTGCGCATTGGGTAGCGCCATGATGCCCGTATTCACTTCGTGTAGGGCGCGCTCGGCCTCGTTGGCATCTTTGTGCTCTACGATGGATTTCACCTGGCCTTGCGTATCGCGCACGATGCGGCCGTACCCCTCCGGATCTGGCAACGATACCGTCAGCAAGCCAACCGAGTCACCATTCATCGCGTCCAGCAGCATGCGTAACGTACCGACGGAGATCAGCGGCACGTCGCCATACAGGATCAGGGTGGCCCCGTTATCATCCAACCCCGCTGCGGCAAGCTGCAATGCATGGCCGGTTCCAAGTTGCTGCACCTGATTGACCCAGGCGATATCACTGCCAGCGAATGCCTGCGGCACAGCCTCACCACCATGCCCATAAACCACCAGCAATTTAGCGGGGCCAAGTTCTCGCGCGGCGTTGATTACATGACCAAGTAATGGACGGCCTGCAAGCGGGTGCAGTACCTTGGGGCGGGCGGAGTGCATACGCGAACCTTTTCCAGCCGCCAATATAACAATGTTCAGTTTGGATATCATGAGGTTGTATCGCCCTAATTAAAAATGGCAGCCTAAAGGCTGCCATTTCACACATTACCGACCCACCCGCACCATCATTACTTTTGCTTGCGCAGTCGTTGAATTGCATGCAGCTGCGCGACGGCCTCGGCCAACTCGGCCTGTGCCTTAGCATAGTCGATCGCCGCTGAGCGATCGCGCATGGCCTCCTCAGCTCGTTGCTTGGCTTCCAGGGCCTTGACCTCATCCAGATCTCTGCCACGTACCGCGGTGTCGGCAAGGATGGTCACCACCAGTGGTTGAACCTCGAGCAAGCCGCCGGAAACGTAGATCAATTCCTCTTCGTCGCGATCAGGCAGCTTGAGGCGAACCGAGCCCGCCTTGATCTTGGTAATCAGCGGCGCGTGGCGGGGGTAAATACCCACTTCGCCCATTGTGGCTGGGACTACGAGGAATTCTACCACTCCGGAGAAAAGCGAGTGTTCCGCACTGACCACGTCCACATGCATTGTCATTGCCATGGTTGATTCGCCTTAAATGGTTTTTGCTTTTTCCACGACTTCGTCGATGGTGCCAACCATGTAGAAGGCCTGCTCCGGCAAGTGATCGTAATCGCCGTTGACGATGCCCTTGAAGCCCGCAAGCGTATCCTTGAGTGACACAAACTTGCCGGGGGAACCGGTAAACACCTCGGCAACGAAGAACGGCTGGGACAGGAAGCGCTGGATCTTGCGCGCCCGGGATACCGCCAGCTTGTCTTCCGGAGCAAGCTCATCCATGCCCAGAATCGCAATGATGTCGCGCAATTCCTTGTAGCGCTGCAGCGTGGACTGCACACCACGGGCGACATTGTAGTGCTCCTCGCCCACCACCAGCGGATCAAGCTGACGGGAGGTGGAATCAAGAGGATCCACCGCGGGATAGATGCCCAGTTCCGCCACTTGCCGCGACAACACCACGGTTGCATCCAGGTGGGCAAAGGTAGTGGCCGGCGACGGATCGGTCAAGTCATCTGCAGGTACATACACTGCCTGGATGGAGGTAATCGAGCCCTTCTTGGTCGAGGTAATGCGCTCCTGCAAGCGGCCCATTTCCTCTGCCAGGGTAGGCTGGTAGCCCACCGCAGAAGGCATCCGGCCCAGCAGCGCAGACACTTCCGTGCCGGCCAGGGTAAAGCGGTAAATATTGTCGACGAACAGCAGCACATCGCGGCCTTCGTCGCGGAAGAATTCTGCCATGGTAAGACCTGTCAAGGCTACGCGCAGACGGTTACCAGGCGGTTCGTTCATCTGGCCGTAAACCAGTGACACCTTATCCAGCACGCCGCCTTCTTTCATTTCATGGTAGAAGTCGTTGCCCTCGCGGGTGCGCTCGCCGACGCCGGCGAAAACCGAATAGCCGCTGTGCTCGACCGCGATGTTGCGGATCAGCTCCATCATGTTCACGGTCTTGCCCACGCCAGCGCCGCCGAACAGGCCAACCTTGCCGCCCTTGGCGAACGGACAAATCAGGTCGATCACCTTGATACCGGTTTCGAGCAGTTCGGTGGAAGGAGACAGCTCGTCGAAGGCCGGGGCCTTGCGATGAATAGCCCAGCTTTGTTCATTGCCGATCGGGCCTAACTCGTCGATCGGGTTGCCCAGCACGTCCATGATGCGGCCCAGGGTCTTGGTACCCACCGGCACGGAAATCGGCGCGCCGGTATTGGTTACTCCCATACCGCGACGCAAGCCGTCCGTGGTGCCCATAGCAATGGTACGCACCACGCCATCGCCCAGTTGCTGCTGCACTTCCAGCGTCAGGTCCACGTCAGCCAGTTTCAGCGCATCGTAAACCTTGGGCAGAGATTCGCGCGGAAACTCTACGTCCACCACCGCACCGATAATCTGCACGATTTTACCTTGGCTCATCATCACTTCCTTAATAAATACAATTCATTCGATTAAACTGCAGCGGCGCCCGCAACGATCTCCGACAATTCCTTGGTGATGGCAGCCTGACGGGTTTTGTTATAGATCAGCTTGAGCTCGTCAATCACGTTCCCGGCATTGTCCGAGGCAGCCTTCATCGCCACCATCCGGGAGCTCTGCTCAGAGGCAATATTTTCTGCCACCGCCTGATAAATCAGGGTCTCGATATAGCGCACCAGCAGCTCGTCAATGACCTGCTTTGCATCTGGCTCATAAATATAGTCCCAGTGCCCGCTCGCGCTACCCAACGCTTCGCCGCTAATGGGCAGGAGCTGCTCCATAACCGGCTCCTGCTTCATGGTATTGACGAAGCGGGTGAAACAGATATGCAGCGCGTCGATGCGGCCATCATTGTAGGCATCCAGCATCAATTTAACCGGCCCAATCAGCTTCTCCATGTGCGGCGTATCGCCCAGATGTGTCGCCTGTGACAGCACACTGGCGCCGATGCGCTGCATGAAACCCAGGGCCTTGTTGCCAATGGCGCAAACTTCGACGCCCTGCTTGCCGCCTTCCCATTCCTTCATCCTGGCCAGAACCATGCGCAGAACATTGGTGTTCAGGCCACCGCACAGCCCCTTGTCCGAGGTCACCACGATCACCCCGATACGGCTCGGGTTCTCGCGCTTCACCAGAAAAGGATGCTTGTATTCCGGGTTGGCATGGCTCAAGTGTGCCGCCACATTGCGGATTTTCTCCGCATAGGGTCTGGCCGCACGCATCCGGTCCTGCGCCTTGCGCATTTTGGAAGCCGCCACCATTTCCATGGCTCGGGTGATCTTCTGGGTATTCTGGACACTCTTGATCTTGGTCCGAATTTCTTTACCACCAGCCATCAGTCAACTCCGCTGTGAATTCGCCTGCGCTCAGTAAACGGCACTGGCTTTGAAATCATCGATCGCCGCGCTCAGCGCCTTTTCAGCCTCAGCGTCCATTTCCTTGGTTTCTTCGATCTTGTCGCGCAGCGCTTTGTACTTGCTCTTGATGAACGCGTGCAAAGCCGCCTCAAAGGCCAGCGCCTTTTTCACGTCGACATCGTCGAGGTAGCCCTTGTTCACGGCAAACAACGTGAGCGCCATGTCTGCCACAGTCATCGGGGCAAACTGGGCCTGCTTCATCAGCTCGGTAACCATTTTGCCGCGTTCCAGTTGCTTGCGGGTTGCCTCGTCAAGATCGGAAGCAAACTGGGCAAAGGCAGCCAACTCGCGGTACTGTGCCAGCGCCATCCGAATGCCGCCGCCCAGCTTTTTGATCACCTTGGTCTGCGCCGCGCCGCCGACGCGGGACACGGAAAGACCCGCGTTGATAGCGGGGCGTATGCCGGCGTTGAACAAATCGGTTTCCAGGAAGATCTGGCCGTCAGTAATCGAAATCACGTTGGTCGGCACGAACGCCGAGACGTCGCCGGCCTGGGTTTCAATAATCGGCAACGCAGTGAGCGAGCCCGTCTTGCCCTTTACCCCTGAACGCTTTTCCACATCATCCGCATTGATACGCGCAGCGCGCTCGAGCAGACGGGAGTGCAAGTAGAACACGTCACCCGGGTAAGCTTCGCGGCCCGGCGGGCGGCGCAGCAACAGGGAAATCTGGCGGTAGGCCCAGGCCTGCTTGGTGAGATCGTCATAAATGATCAGGGCATCCTGACCACGGTCGCGAAAGTATTCGCCCATCGAGCAGCCCGAATAGGGTGCGATGTACTGCATTGCCGCCGAGTCTGAGGCGGTTGCGGCCACCACAATGGTGTGGCCCATGGCGCCGTGCTCTTCCAGCTTGCGCACCACGTTGATAATGCTCGACGCTTTCTGGCCGATAGCCACGTAGATGCAGATTACCCCGGTGCCCTTCTGGTTGATGATGGCATCCACGGCCACGGCGGTTTTACCGGTTTGACGGTCGCCGATGATCAGTTCGCGCTGGCCGCGGCCGATCGGCACCATGGCGTCGATCGACTTGAGACCGGTTTGTACCGGCTGGGACACGGACTGGCGAGCGATAACACCGGGAGCAATTTTTTCGATCGGGGATTTTTCAGTCGTGTTGATCGGCCCCTTACCGTCGATCGGCTGACCCAATGAGTTTACCACGCGGCCCATCAGCGCTTCGCCAACCGGCACCTCCAGGATGCGGCCGGTACACTTGACGGTGTCACCTTCAGTAATGTGCTCGTACTCGCCCAGCACCACGGCGCCGACCGAGTCGCGCTCAAGGTTGAGCGCGAGGCCGAAGGTGTTGCCGGGAAACTCCAGCATCTCACCCTGCATTGCGTCGCTCAGGCCATGAACGCGGACGATGCCGTCGGTCACCGACACTACCGTTCCCTGGTTACGTGCCTCGGCCGTCGTAGCCAGGTTTTCGATTTTGCTCTTGATCAGTGAACTGATCTCTGAGGGATTCAACTGCATGATCTCTCCTAACTTTTGAGCGTAAACGCCATGTTTTGTAATTGGCCGCGCACCGACGCGTCAATCACGACGTCTCCAGCCACAATTCTGATACCGCCGATAAGTTCGGGGTCCAGGGTTACGGTCGCTTCAACTTTGCGCTTGTATTTGGATTCCAGACGACGCACTAAATCTTCTTTCTCTTCGTCGCTCAGGGGATAGGCACTGAAAATCTCGGTGTCCATGACTCCGCCGTGCAATGCCCGAAGCTGCTCGAACTGCTCGCGGATTACTGGCAACAAAGTCAGCCGACCATTCTCCAGCAGCAGTTTCACCATGTTAACACCTTGTGCATCGATCCTCTTTTCGCACACTGCGAGAAACACGTTACTCTGCTGCTCCGCCGTCAGCCTGGGGTTGCCGATCACCGCCTGCATCTGCGGGTCGGCCACAACCGTTGCCGCGAACTCCAGCATCTGCGACCACGTGTCGAGTGTGCCACCCTGCTCGGCGATGCGGTAAACCGCTTCGGCGTAGGGCCTGGCTATGGTAGTGACTTCTGCCATGATGTCCCTATAGCTCGCTCTTGATCGAAGTCAGCAGCTCGGCATGAGCCTTGGCATCGATCTCGCGACGCAGAATTTTCTCCGCGCCGGCTATCGCCAGATCGGCTACCTGCTGGCGCAAACTTTCCTTGGCCCGATGGACTTCCTGCTCCATTTCAGCTTTGGCTCCAGCAACGAGACGATCGCCTTCTTCCTTCGCATGCTCCTTGGCTTCCTCGATGATCTGGGTTGCGCGCTTCTCTGCCTGGGCGATCACATCAGCCGCTTTCTGCTTGGCCTCATGCATGCCCTCAGTAGCGCGGCGGGAGGCCAGCTGCAACTCATGCTTTCCGCGTTCACCGGCGGCCAATCCATCGGCGATCAACTGCTTGCGAGCAGTCAACACTTGCATGATGGGCGGCCATACGAACCTCATGCAGAACCAGACGAACATGATGAACATGATCGTTTGCCCGAGAAGGGTTGCATTGATATTCATGCATGAACCTTTCTTGTATTAAGAATTACAATCCGCCTTAGCCCGCAACCGCAAACAGGACGTACATTGCGATACCAACGGCAATCATCGGCACCGCATCAACCAGACCCATGACCACGAAGAACTGGGTACGCAACATCGGAATCAGCTCGGGCTGACGTGCGGCGCCCTCAAGGAAGCGTCCGCCCAGAATGCCGATACCGACAGCCGCACCAAGTGCGCCCAGACCCATCATGATCGCGCCAGCGATGAAAAGCAGTGCATGTTCCATTGTGTATCTCCTGGTTAATTTAAAAATAAGGGGTTCGAATTGCTTAATGGTGTTCCTGATGAGCCATATCCAAGTAAACCACGGTTAGCGTCATGAAAATGAACGCTTGTAGCGTCACGATCAGAATGTGGAAAATTGCCCACCCCAGAGAAAGCACGACCTGCGAACCGAACAGCAGCGTGCTGCCAAAAGTGACGCTCGCCCAGGAGGCGCCCATGAGCGCGATCAGGATGAAGATCATTTCACCCGCGTACATGTTGCCAAACAACCGCAGAGCCAGAGAGATCGGCTTGGCGATCAGGTTCACGCCCTCCAGGAAGATGTTGGCAGGTAAACCATATTTACCGAAGGGTTGCAGCGTTAATTCGCCCACAAATCCGCCCAGGCCTTTCATCTTGATGCTGTAATACACCACCAGCACAAATACCCCGATAGACATGCCGAACGTGGCATTGGGATCGGTCGTGGGAACAACCTTGAGGAACGGAATACCGGCCGCATGGGCGATTAAGGGCAGATAATCAATTGGCAGTAGATCCATCAGATTCATTAACAGGATCCAGGCGAAAATAGTCAGGGCGAGCGGCGCCACCATGCTATTTCTGGCGGTAAACGAACCGCGCACGCTGGTATCAATGAACTCAATGATCCACTCGACGAAATTCTGTAGACCATTAGGCACGCCCGCCGAGGCTTTTTGCGCTGCACGCGCAAAAATGAACAAAAACAATGCGCCAAGGACAAAGGAGACGATAGTGGTATCCAGGTTAATGGCCCAGAAACCCATTTCCTTAGCCTGCTCGGCACTGCGCGCAATACCCCAGGAACCATCTGACAGCTTGCCAAAAGTCAGATTCTGCAAGTGGTGCCGGATATACTCTGAGGATGTGAGTGTTTCTGCAGACATTTATTATTTCTCTATTCCACTGAATATTGTCGAAAATACCAGGGTCAACTGCCCCAGAACAAAACCGATCAGCAAAGGCATCGGCATCAGTTTCAACCATCCTAATCCCGCCACTATCAGCAGCGCGACCATCAAAAAACGTTCCATGCTGAAACGTACCAGCCAGGCCAACTCCTGACGTGCGTCTTGCACTGGCCGCTGCGCACCGGCACGCATGCACCAGGCCAGAAACAGCGTATTTGCCACAGCCACCGCGCCGCCAAAAAAGGCCGCAACTGCGACATCTCTTCCCAGCCAGAAAAACATCAACGATGCGCCAAAAATTACCGTAACGGCCTGCACACCGACCACCCGGAAAGCTGCGCCCATTTGCAAATCGCCGTCAAAATGAGACGCGATTCTAATCCCTCCTTGACCCGCTCGTCAATTTAAGGGCTTTGCAGAGGCCCGCTATGCCGGAGTGTCTCATAAACATCTAAACATCACATTACATCTAATTTATTACATAGGCAAATAATTATATTCTTATATGCCCATAAGAAATCCTCTGCATCACCTTTCACCCAGTCGACCTATAATATCGTCCAGTTGCTCCAGGCTATCATAATTAATAATCAACTTGCCCCGGCCCTTATTCTGCGTCTTCAGCGTTACTACGGCGCCCAGTTTTTCAGCCAAGTCTTCCTGCAGCCTTAAAATATCCCGGTCGGGCTTGGCCTTGGGCTTTGCGTCCGGTCGTTGCTGACGCTGAACCAGCCTTTCCGCTTCGCGCACAGACAAGCCTTTACCCACAATCTCATTGGCCACGGTAATTTGTCCCACATTAGGCAGACTCAGTAGCGCTCTGGCATGCCCCATGTCGAGTTGGCTGTGCATCAGTAGCTCCTGCACCGGCGGCGCCAGATTGAGCAGACGCAGCAGATTGCTTACCGCGCTACGCGAGCGTCCTACCGCTTCAGCGGCGAGCTGGTGGGTCATATCAAACTCGTTAATCAGGCGCTGGATTCCCGTAGCCTCCTCCAGCGGATTGAGGTTCTCGCGCTGAATATTCTCAATCAGCGACATTGCCAATGCAGCCTCATCCGCCACCACCCGCACCAGCACCGGCACTTCTGTCAAACCGGCGAGGCGGGCTGCGCGCCAGCGCCGCTCGCCGGCAATGATTTCATAGTTGCCAGCAATCAGCGCCCTTGCCAGTATCGGCTGCATGATCCCCTGGGATTTGATGGACTCGGCCAATTCGACCAGTGATTCCTGGTCCATGTGGGTGCGCGGCTGATACTTGCCGGGCTGGAGCTGATCCAGCTTCAGATTTTGCAGCTTATCTTTATTATTTTCTTCGCTGTCGCCAGCCAGCAGCGCGTCAAGGCCGCGCCCCAATCCCTTCATTTTTACCATTGCCCTCTCACTTTCTTACCAGTTCGCCAGCCAGCGCCAAATACGCCTGCGCGCCTTTCGATGTCTTGTCGTGATACAACACCGGCAATCCATAGCTAGGCGCTTCCGCCAGCCTGACATTACGCGGAATCACGGTGCGGTATACCTTATCGCCGAAGTGCCGTTGCAGTTGCTCAGACACTTGCTGCGCCAGGGTATTGCGCGGATCGAACATGGTCCGCAGCAGCCCCTCGATTTCCAGTTGCGGATTAAGGCTGGCACGCACCCGTTTGATGGTCTGCACCAGATCACTCAATCCCTCCAGAGCGTAATATTCGCACTGCATCGGGATCATCACCGCATGCGCAGCGCAAAGACCGTTCACCGTAAGCAGGTTGAGCGCCGGCGGGCAGTCAATCAGCACAAAATCATAGTCTGCCTCAATGTTGGCCAGGGCGTTCTTCAGACGTTTTTCCCGGTGCGGCAAATCCACCAATTCGACCTCCGCACCGGCCAATTCGCGGTTGGCTGGGATCAGGTCAAACTTGCCGCAGGTGTTGGTAACCCGCACCTCCGCGATACTCTTTTCCTCCAGCAGCACATGATATACCGTCTGCGTCAGGGCCATTTTGTCGACACCGCAACCCATGGTGGCGTTGCCCTGTGGGTCAAGGTCGATCAGCAACACACGGCGCTTGGTTGCTGCCAGGCTAGCCGCAAGATTGACCGTGGTGGTGGTTTTCCCCACCCCGCCTTTTTGATTTGTAATTGCGAGTATTTTTGCCATCACCCCACCCTAGCCCATTGCTTCCATTTTGATCGGCCGCAGCAAAACCAGATGCCGTTCGGCATCCAGGCCCGGCACCTTGAGTGGCTCTACGCCCAGTAACGCAACAGTAGCCGGCAGTTGAGTCAATTCCTCATGGGGATAAATCCCCTTCATTGCCAACATCAGCCCCGTATCACTACATAAATGCGACGCCAAGCTGGCAAACTCGGCCAAATCGGAAAAAGCACGGGAAATCACTACGTCGTATTTTTCTTCCGGCCGCCATGCCTCTACCCGTTCACAGACTACCATCGTGTTATTCAGGCCCAACTCCAGACAGGCCTGCCGAAGAAAACTGGTTTTCTTGTGGTTGCTGTCCAACAGGGTAACCTCCAGCGCCGGATTCGCCAGCGCCAAGGGGATTCCCGGCAGACCGGGCCCGGTGCCGACGTCGATGATTCGGCGCCCGACGATGTGCGGCAAAACCGCCAGGCTATCGAGCAGATGCTGGGTGACCATTTTGTCCGGGTCGCGCACGGCCGTCAGGTTATAAACCTTGTTCCATTTCTGCATGAGCGCCATATAGTTCAGCAAGCTCGATCGCGTCACCGGATCTAAATGCAGGCCCATTTCCTCCAGGCCACAGGCTAATTTTTCTTCCAGGCTCATGCGCTTTTCTTTGCGTCACAAATGTTCTGGCTACGCTTCAAGTGCACCAGCAGTACCGATATCGCAGCGGGCGTCACCCCGGAAATACGCCCTGCCTGCCCCAGCGTTTCAGGCTTATGCTGGTTAAGCTTCTGTTGCACCTCGATGGATAGCCCATGCACCTCGCGGTAATCCAACCCCAGCGGCAGGATCATGGCTTCATAATGCTGGTGGCGGGCGACCTCCTCCTGCTGGCGCGCGATGTAACCCTGGTATTTGGCCTGGATCTCGACCTGTTCGGCCACCTTCAAGTCTCCGACCCCTACACCGGCGCCCGGCAGCGTCATCAAGTCGCTGTAGCTGACATCAGGCCGACGCAGCAAGTCCAATAACGAATACTCCCGCTCGATGCCCTTACCCAACACTCTTTCCGCATCTGCCTGAGGCAGCAACTTCGGGTTCACCCAGACGCTTTTCAGGCGCGCCTGTTCGCGCTCGATCGCCTCACGCTTTTCCTCGAAGCACTGCCACCGCGCATCATCAACCACGCCCAGCCGCCGCCCCGCTTCCGTCAATCGCAGGTCGGCGTTGTCCTCGCGCAACATCAGCCGGTATTCGGCACGGCTGGTAAACATGCGGTACGGCTCGACCACGCCACGAGTGATCAGGTCATCCACCATCACTCCGAGATAGGCCTGATCCCGGCTTGGATACCAAGCTTCTTTTCCCTGTGCCGACAACCCGGCATTGATACCCGCCAGGATCCCCTGCGCTGCAGCTTCTTCATAACCGGTGGTGCCATTGATCTGGCCGGCGAAGAACAGCCCCTGTATCGCCTTGGTTTCCAATGAATGTTTCAGCCCAAGCGGGTCGAAAAAATCGTACTCGATCGCGTAACCGGGACGGGTAATGTGCGCGTTTTCAAAACCCCGGATCGAACGCACCAGTTCCACCTGCACATCGAAAGGCAGGCTGGTGGAAATCCCGTTAGGATAAATTTCGTGGGTATTCAAGCCTTCCGGTTCAACGAAAATCTGGTGTGAGTCCTTGCCGGAAAACCGCATGATCTTGTCCTCGATCGACGGACAATAGCGTGGCCCCACTCCCTCGATCACGCCCGTGTACAGTGGTGAGCGGTCCAGCCCGCCACGGATGATGTCGTGAGTACGCAGATTGGTCTGGGTGATCCAGCATGGCAATTGGCGCGGATGCTGTGCAGCATCGCCGAGAAATGAAAATGCCGGAGCTGGGTCGTCGCCGGGTTGTTCCACCATTACCGAATAATCCAGACTGCGACCGTCGATGCGTGGCGGAGTGCCCGTCTTGAAGCGCTTCACCGGCAGTTTAAACTCGCGCAGTCGTTGCGCCAGGGTGATCGAAGGAGGGTCACCGGCGCGCCCGGCCTGGTAATTCGATTGCCCGACATGGACCAGGCCCGCCAGGAAAGTGCCTGCTGTCAACACCACCGCCCTGGACTGAAAGCGCAAACCCAACTGGGTAACCACGCCAACCACGCGATCCTGCTCAAGAATCAAGTCATCCACCGCCTGCTGGAACAGCCACAGGTTGGGTTGATTCTCCAGTCGACCCCGGATCGCCTGCCGATAAAGAACGCGGTCCGCCTGTGCGCGCGTCGCCCGCACCGCCGGCCCCTTGCTCGAATTGAGGATGCGAAACTGGATGCCCGCTTCATCTGTCGCCGCGGCCATGGCCCCACCCAAGGCATCGACCTCCTTCACCAGATGGCCCTTGCCGATGCCGCCGATCGAGGGGTTGCACGACATCTGACCGAGCGTTTCGATGTTATGCGTCAACAACAGCGTTTTCAGGCCCATGCGGGCGCCGGCCAGCGCGGCTTCCGTTCCGGCGTGCCCGCCGCCGATCACGATGACATCAAATTGAGAGGGATAAAGCATGGTCAACCGGGTGTGCGAAATGAGTGCGAATCATAACCCAAAATGGCTATTGTTTCACGTGAAACGCTATTTTCCGATGCAGAAACGGGAAAATATCTCGCCCAGCAAATCGTCCGATGTAAATTCACCGGTTATGCTGGAAAGCGCGTTCTGGGCCAACCGGAGCTCCTCCGCAAAAAACTCGACCCGGCCCTCACACGCCGCCGCCAAGGCCAATCGCTCCTTGGCTTCGCGCAGCGCGCTCAAGTGGCGCGCGCGCGCCATGAATACCCCTTCGCCGCCAGTCTGCCAGCCCACGACTCGCAGCAAATGCTCATGTAGCAAATCGATTCCCGCGCCAGTCTTGGCCGACAGGTATATATCCGCAACTCCGCCCGCAGCAGCCACTCTGGGCTCTTGGCCGAGGAGGTCGACCTTGTTGAATACGCGAAGCAGCGGCAGACCTGACGGCAATTTGGCGATAATTTCCACGTCGGCCGGCACAATTCCTTTCGCCGCATCGATCAGGAGCAACGCCGCGTTGGCTTGCTGAATCGCGCTCCAGGTGCGGGCAATGCCGATTTTCTCTACTTCGTCATCGGTGTCGCGCAGCCCTGCGGTGTCAATGAAGTGCAGCGCCACGCCCTCGATTTCGATGTGCTGACGGATCGCATCACGAGTGGTTCCCGCCACGGGGGTGACGATTGCCACCTCCTCGCCAGCAAGCTGGTTAAGCAAGCTGGACTTGCCCACATTCGGCTGGCCAATGAGGACAATATGCAAGCCCTCACGCAGTAGGCTGCCCTGATTTGCCTGGCGGAATACCGTGTCCAGCTGAGCGTTGATAGCGGCTAGCTGGCTTAGCGCGTTGGACTCCTCGAGAAAATCGATTTCCTCTTCCGGGAAGTCCAGGGTTGCCTCCACCAGCATACGCAGGTTGATCAGCGCATCCACCAACTGGTGGATGGCATGGGAAAACTCTCCGCGCAATGAGCGCATTGCGGTTTTGGCCGCCTCAGCGGTAGCCGCATCGATCAGGTCGGCAACGCTTTCCGCCTGAGCCAGGTCCATCTTGTCATTGAGAAAGGCGCGCCGGGTGAACTCACCCGGCTCGGCTGGGCGCGCACCTAATTCCAGGCAGCGACCCAACAACCGGCGCAACACTGCGTCGCCACCGTGGCCTTGCAGTTCGAGAACATCCTGGCCAGTATAGGAATGGGGGGCGGGGAAATACAGGGCGATACCCTGATCGATCACCTCTCCATCCGCAGCCAGGAAATTGCTCAGCGTAGCGACGCGGGAGCCAGTGATTTTCCCCAGAAGATTCTGGGAAAAACCACGCAGATCTTCGCCGGATATCCGCACCACGCCGATGCCGCCGCGTCCAGGCGCGGTAGCGATAGCGGCAATGACATCAGTGCTTGGCATGCCCCTTGGCAGCGGCTTTTACCTGCTCGACCCCATGCGTGACGTACCATTGCTGGGCAATCGACAGCGTGTTGTTCACCACCCAGTACAGAACCAGGCCGGCGGGGAAGAAAAAGAAGAAAACGCTGAAGGCGATCGGCATGATCATCATCACCTTGGCCTGAATGGGGTCGGGTGGGGTCGGATTAAGCTTGGTCTGGATGAGCATGGTGATCCCCATTACGATCGGCAAGATGTAATAGGGGTCGGGGGCGGACAGGTCGTGGACCCACAGCATGAACGGTGCCTGGCGCATTTCGACGCTATTCAGCAGTGCCCAGTAAAGCGCGATAAATACCGGGATCTGCACTACGACCGGCAGACAACCCCCAAGCGGGTTGACCTTCTCGGTCTTGTATAGCTCCATCATGGCCGTGTGCAACCGCTGACGGTCGTCGCCGTATTGCTCCTTGAGCTTTTGCAGCTTTGGCCCGAGCACGCGCATTTGTGCCATGGAGCGGTAGCTTTTTGCGGACAGCGGATAGAAAGCCAGTTTGATCAGGACAGTCAGCAGGATAATGGCCAGCCCCCAGTTATGAACCAGCTTGTTAAGCCACGCCAAAACCCAGAACAATGGTGCCGAAATCACTGTCAGCACGCCGTAATCAACGGCCAGATTCAGCCCGGGGGCGACCTTGCTTAGGTGATCCTGTTCCTGTGGCCCAGCATAAAGACGCACGGTTATTTTCTTCATGCTTCCCGGCTCAATCGCGCCCACCGGCATAACCACACCTACATCGTAAAGATCATCCCCCAGTTTTTTCGCATAATATTCGCGGGGTTGATCATTGGCAGGCAACCATGCGCTGAGGAAATAAAGTTGGATCATTGCGACCCAGCCATCGTTGCTTTGCTTGGGATAGCTTGCTTTGTCCTTCCCGATGTCCGCAAAGCTGACTTTATGGAATTTTTCCTTCTCGGTATAGATCGCGGGGCCGGTATAAGTCGTGATGAACTTCGGGTCTCCGATCGGAGGCTGGCCATTTCTTACCAACTGGAAATAGGAATGGGGTTCCAGTCGGCTTGCGCTGCCATTGTGGATCTCATAAGCCACATCAACCACGTAGCTACCCTTGCGAAAGGTGAAAACCTTGTCCACCTTGATGCCATTCGTACCCACCCAAGTCAGTCTTACTTGTACTTCATTCGCCCCTTCGGCGAGTTTATACTGGGTTGCCGCCGCAGAAAACAGCGTCTTATGCGTTGGCAAATCGTTGCCTATCAGGCCAGATTGAGCAACGTAGAGGCGCTTCGGGTCGTCTTCCAGCAAGACAAAGTTTTTGCTTTTATCCTGGGTGTCATGGTGCTTCAGCAGTTCCAGCCTGCGTACGTCGCCGCCGAGAGTGTCGATTTCGGCATAAATAAGATCTGTTTGTACCTTTACCCGTTCTCCCGTTTGCAACGGTCCGCCAGAGTCCTTGGCGGGTGCGTCAACAACCCGCGCCGTGGGACTAGGCGCTTGTGCAACCCCCGCTTTTTCGTGCACGATTTGACCAACCGGAGCAGGATGCTGTTCCTTTTGCCAGGTGTCCCATAACATCAGAACGGAAAAGGAAAAAACGATGAAAAGTATCAGACGCTGGGTGTCCATGTTGCCTCAATCATAATTAGGGGATCGGATCATATCCGCCCGGATGCCGTGGGTGACAACGGCAAAGCCTTTTTATTCCAAGCCAGCCGCCTTTGACAGCTCCAAACTTGGCTAATGCCTGGCAAGAATATTCGGAACAAGTCGGGGTAAATCGGCAACGCGGCCCTAGCAAGGGGCTGATCAAGTATTGGTAAACCCTGATCACGCCGATCAATAAACGTTTCATTATCTTCGCGCCAACCTTTTTTGCAGGTTGTCCATTAGTCGCAAGAACTCTTCTTCAACCTGATGGAATGCATTCCCAGTAAAGCTCTTGTGCGCCAGGACAACAATATCCAAGCCGTCAAACAGGTTCTGGTGGCGCCGGAAAATTTCTCGCAGACTGCGCTTGATGTAATTCCTGGTTACCGCATGAGTTGCCGTTTTTTTTCGGATAATTCCGGTAAATCGCGGGTGATTCAGCTCGTTCGGCTTGGCCAATATGCGTAAGTAATCACCATATACCTGGCATTTAAACGAAAAAACGGATGAAATTTCATCCGTTTCTTTTAACCGTTTGCTTTTCTGAAAAGCATGGATAGCGGGCACTGCTTAAGCAACAACTATACGCTGAGTTTCGCCCGCCCCTTGGCGCGCCGTGCTCTGATCACGGCGCGACCGCCGCTGGTTTTCATCCGCGCACGAAAACCATGGGTGCGTTTGCGTTTGACAACAGAAGGTTGATAAGTCCGTTTCATTTTGTTACCCCAAAAACTTGTTTAGCTAAAACGCGCAATTAGACTATCTTTAAGGTGTTTTTGTCAAATGATTTTTATACATCCATCCTGTGGATAAGTTTATTCAAAAAGACTAGAATGCCAAATTGCTGTTGGGTTCATCCGGCCTCTGACGCCTAACCGAAACAACTCCACCGAATATTTTATGGAAGCATTTTGGATTACCCAATGGAAAGTTTTTGGCTTGATTGCGTAAATAGATTTAAAGAGGACTTGCCTCCCCAGCAATTTAATACCTGGATCAAGCCGCTTAAGTTCGACTCATCGGATGGCACCCCTCGCCTGATCGCACCAAACCGCTTTATCCTGCAGTGGATCAAAGATAAGTTCCTGGCTCGCATCGAAGAAATGGCTGAAGCCCATTTTTCCGAACCTCTGTCGCTGGTCCTTTCCCTGCCCGACACCCCAGAAAACAACACGCCACAACCCGCAATAGTTGCAGCGGCATCACCCGTTCGACAAAATTCAAAACCTGATCAATCCCGCCTCAATCCGTTGTTCACTTTTGCCAATTTTGTCACTGGCAAAGCGAACCAGCTTGCCCGGGCCGCCGCCATACAAGTCGCTGAAAATCCTGGTACTGCCTACAACCCTTTGTTTGTCTATGGCGGAGTGGGGCTGGGAAAAACCCATTTAATACAAGCCATCGGCAATCTGGTTCAAGAACAAAACAGCAAGGCAAAAATTAGCTATCTGCACGCAGAGCGTTATGTTTCTGACGTAGTGCGCGCTTACCAGCATAAAGCTTTTGACGATTTCAAGCGGTATTACCATTCTCTGGATTTGTTGTTGATCGATGACATTCAATTCTTTGCTGGCAAGAATCGTACCCAGGAAGAGTTTTTTTACGCTTTTAACGCATTGATCGAAGCTCACAAACAGGTAATCATAACCTGCGATACATTTCCCAGGGAAATTGCGGGGATGGAAGATCGCCTCATATCTCGCTTTGGCTGGGGACTGACCGTTGCTATCGAGCCCCCCGAACTGGAAATGCGCGTTGCAATCTTGTTAAAGAAAGCTCGCGCAGAAGAAATAAAATTGCAAGAAGAAGTCGCTTTTTTCATCGCCAAACAAATCCGCTCCAATGTACGCGAACTGGAAGGCGCCCTAAAGCGCGTTCTCGCTTATTCTCGATTCACCGGACATCCAATCAATCTGGATTTAGCCAAAGAAGCCCTCAAGGATTTGCTTGCTGTTCAAAATCGTCAGGTTTCACTGGATAATATTCAAAAAACCGTTGCGGATTACTATAAAATCAAAGTTGCTGAAATGTTTTCTCCGAAACGTTCCAGAAATGTGGCTCGGCCGCGACAAGTCGCTATGGCGCTCTCAAAAGAGCTAACACAGTTGAGTTATCCGGAAATTGGCGATGCATTCGGTGGGCGTGACCACTCAACCGTAATACATGCTTGCCGAAAAATTACAGAACTAAAAAGCTCCGATCCCACAATTAACAGGGACTTTGAAATATTGTTGCAAATTCTGCGCAGCTAATCATGTGGATTCAATGTGGATAAAGCCTTTATTCTTCATGCCTAAATTTTTTAACCCCATTGTATCCACAAACCTCAGCTTAGTTGCCCACAACCTTGTTGATGCATTATCATATTGATTAATAAATAAAAATATCAACTATACCGATAATTGGTTAGGCTTACTATTAGTCTTAGGAATATATATATGTTATTAATTCAAATAAACAGGGATGCTCTATTAAAACCACTTCAATCCGTAATTGGTATTGTAGAAAGGCGGCATACTCTTCCTATTCTTTCCAATATTCTCATCGAAAAGAATGGGGAAACTCTTTCCGTTGTAGCCACAGACTTGGAAATACAGATTACAGCGACATCCATTTGTCAGGATGAATTCCCGGATTTTTCGATAACGACTTCAGCAAAAAAACTTCAGGATATCTGCCGTGCCTTTCCAGAGGGATCCCAAATTTCGCTGGAAAAAGATGATGCACGACTGCAAATTAAGGTAGGGAAAAGCCGCTTCAACCTTCAGACATTACCAGCAAATGATTTTCCTAAATTAGTTCCCTCCGGAGAAAATCGGTCATACCTAAAAACAACCCAGAAGACCCTGAAAAATCTACTCAATTTTGTTCAGTATGCAATGGCTCAGCAAGATATTCGCTATTACCTGAATGGTTTGTTGCTAGTGGTGGAAAGTAAACTACTCCGGGTTGTGGCGACAGACGGTCATCGACTTGGGATGGCTTGCTCACCTCTGGAAAACACAGAGGACACAGCAGAAAGATCGCCCCAGGAGGTGATACTGCCGCGAAAAACCGTTATAGAGTTGATCAAACTGCTTGGTGATAACGATGAAGAAGTAACGATTGAAATTGGCCAGAACCAAACTCGTTTTTCTTTTTCCAATATAATTTTGGTATCGAAAATAGTAGAAGGAAAGTTTCCAGATTTTAATCGAGTTATCCCTGCTGACTATCAGAACCACATTCAGATTGATCGTATACTCCTGTTACAATCTATGCAGCGCGCATCCATTCTTTCCAACGAAAAATTTCGTGGTGTTAGATTGGTATTAACCCAAAATAGCCTGCGCATAATTTGTAACAACAATGAGCAGGAAGAAGCACAAGAGGAAATCGAAGTTAGCTATTCTGGGGAACCACTGGATATTGGTTTCAACGTCAACTATTTGCTGGACGTATTGACCAATCTAAGCAATAACTCCATTACCATCTCTTTTGGTGATGCCAACAGTAGCGGGTTATTCACCATCCCCGGTAATGAATGTTTCAAGTATGTTGTCATGCCAATGCGCATTTAAATTAAGATTGTTTCACGTGGAACCCATAAATAATGTCTGAATATAATTCCGATAGCATCAAAATACTGAAGGGCCTGGAAGCCGTACGTAAACGGCCTGGCATGTACATTGGAGATACTAGCGACGGTTCAGGGTTGCACCATATGGTATTTGAGGTGGTGGACAACGCCATAGACGAAGCGCTTGCCGGACATTGCAACGAAATAAAAGTCGTTATTCATCCGGATAATTCGATCAGCGTCCACGACAATGGCAGGGGAATTCCCACCGGGATCAAGGAAGACGACGAATTCAAGCGGTCCGCAGCAGAAATTGTTATGACGGAATTACACGCGGGTGGGAAATTCGACAGTAATTCGTATAAGGTTTCCGGGGGGTTGCATGGCGTAGGCGTATCCTGCGTTAACGCCCTTTCAAAATGGCTGAAATTAACTATTCGCCGTGATGGGCAAACGCACTTCATGGAGTTTCGTTGTGGTGTCGCGGTCGAGCCACTAAAACTCATTGGCCAGACTGAAAAACATGGCACCGATGTACATTTTCTAGCAGATGCCGAAATATTCGGTCTAGTCGAATTTCACTATGAGATTCTGGCTAAACGATTGCGCGAACTGTCTTTCCTCAATAATGGCGTACACATTGAACTCGTCGACCAGCGCACAGGAAAAAGCGATAACTTTGCTTTTAGTGGCGGCGTAAAGGGGTTTGTGGAATATGTAAATCGCAGCAAAACCGTCCTGCACCCCAAAGTTTTTTATGCGATCGGCGAAAAAGACGGCATGACCGTGGAAGTGGCGATGCAGTGGAACGATTCCTATCAGGAATCAGTTCAATGTTTTACTAATAACATTCCACAGCGCGACGGGGGAAGTCATTTGACGGGTCTGCGGAACGCGATGACGCGCACATTAAATACGTATATAGAACAAAGCGAGCAGGCAAAAAAAGCCAAGGTAGAAACTGCAGGCGATGATATGCGCGAGGGACTGACCTGCGTACTATCGGTAAAAATCCCCGATCCCAAATTTTCCTCACAGACCAAGGAAAAACTGGTTTCTTCCGAAGTGATGCCAATCGTGCAGGAAATTGTTTCTGCGAAACTGGCAGAATATATGCTGGAAAATCCGAACGACGCCAAAATTATCTGCGGCAAAATTGTCGATGCTGCACGTGCTCGCGAAGCAGCTCGCAAAGCACGTGAAATAACGCGTCGCAAGGGAGTGCTGGATGGCATGGGGCTGCCGGGCAAGTTGGCCGACTGTCAGGAAAAAGACCCGGCACTGTCTGAGCTTTACTTGGTAGAAGGTGATTCTGCTGGTGGCTCGGCGAAACAGGGAAGGGACAGGAAATTCCAGGCGATCCTACCGCTAAAAGGAAAAATTCTTAACGTCGAGCGAGCCCGTTTCGACCGGCTGGTGTCCTCCCAGGAAATCGCGACCCTGATCGTTGCCCTGGGCACAGGCATCGGCAAGGATGAATACTCCGCAGAAAAGCTGCGCTATCACCGCATTATCATCATGACCGACGCGGACGTGGACGGTTCCCATATTCGCACTTTGCTGCTCACCTTCTTCTATCGGCAGATGCCGGAACTGGTGGAACGGGGTCACATCTACATTGCCCAGCCTCCACTGTACAAGGTCAAACATGGTAAACAGGAACGCTACCTGAAGGATGACCATGAATTGAAGCAATACATGCTGCAAATGGCGTTGAGCGAGGCCGAACTGGTTACCGAGGGTGGCAAAGAGCCGATCAGCAAGGCCGCTCTTGAGGAAGTGGCCAAGGAATTCCTGCTGGCCGAAGCGATCGTCGAGCGCTTGAGCCGCATTATCGCAGAACCGATACTCTACGCACTGCTTAAAAACATCGTGCTTGACCTAAGTGACCTAGCATCCGCGAACGAGAGCGCGGAGCAGCTTAAAAAAGCGTTGGCTAACGAGCAGTATACTGTTTCGGCTTACTACGACGAAGCGACGGAAAACTGTCGACTGAAGATCAGCAAGATGGTGCATGGCAATTTACAGATCAGCTATCTGGACCGGGATTTTCAGCAAAGCGGGGACTACGCGCAGCTGTTGAAAACAGCGCAAGTGCTGCATGGTTTGCTGAAAGAAGGGGCAAGTATCAAACGTGGAGAACGATCCCAGCCCGTTAGCGAGTTCAAGGCTGCAATGGACTGGCTGCTGGAAGAAGTGAAACGCGGCTTGGGTATCCAGCGCTACAAGGGTTTGGGCGAAATGAATCCCGGACAGCTTTGGGAAACAACCATGGATCCCCAGGTAAGACGGCTGCTAAGGGTGCAGATTGACGACGTGATCGCCGCCGACGAAATTTTTACCACTTTGATGGGCGACCAGGTTGAACCGCGGCGCGCCTTTATCGAAACAAACGCACTTGGAGCAAGAAACCTCGACATCTGATTCCCGGCCAAGCTGGGACATCTTCAGTGCCGTAGTCGACAATTACGGCGATATCGGCGTCTGTTGGCGGCTCGCCCGTCAACTGGTCGCCGAGCATGACCTAAAGGTTCGTCTCTGGACGGACGACCTGATCAGTTTTCAAAAGATTAACCCAGAAATTGACCCGCGCTTGCCGGTACAAGTATCCCATGGCGTGGAAATAAGGCAATGGGCAGAATCCAACCTGGCCGTTGAGCCGGCGGATGTGGTGATAGAAGCCTTCGCCTGCCGGTTGCCGGCGACCTATGAGACTGCCATGGCGGAGAGCGGACGCAGGCATGCCTGGGTCAACCTGGAGTACCTCAGCGCCGAAGAGTGGGTCGACAGCCATCATGGTCTCCCCTCCCCTCACCCCAGACTGCCGTTAACCAAATTCTTCTTTTTCCCGGGATTTACCCCGAGCACGGGCGGCTTGCTGGTGGAAAAGGGGCTGGCGGACCGCCGAGGACCATTCCAGGCCGACCCCCGACAGCTAAACGATTTCTGGCGGGGGCTGGGTCTCCCCGCGCCGGAATGGGAAGAAATCCGGATTTCCCTGTTCTGCTACGACAACAATTCGGCATTAGCCTTGTTCGCCGCCTGGGCGAAAGCCGCCTCTCCGGTTACGTGCCTGGTTCCGGAGGGGGTGGCAACGAAGCAAATCTCGGCTTTCTTCGGGTCGCCCTACCCCGGAGCAGGGAACCTTTTCAAAAAAGGGAGTCTTATTGTCAGGGTTTTGCCTTTTCTGGAACAGGATAACTATGACAAGCTCTTGTGGGCGTGCAATTTCAACTTTGTCCGAGGTGAAGATTCCTTCGTCCGGGCTCAGTGGGCGGCGCGGCCCATGGCTTGGCAGATCTATCCCCAGGAAGCCGGGGCGCATTGGCCAAAACTGAAGGCATTTCTGGATCGGTATTGCGCCGATTTGCCCCAGGCTACGGCGACAAGCATGTCGGCTTTCCTTGATGCATGGAACCGCGAGGAAGACCGCGGCCCGGACTGGGACGGTCTGTGGAAACATCGCGCCGTGCTGGGAAAGCATGCCCAAGAATGGGCAAACAGACTGATAAAAAAAGAAGATTTGGCAACAAATCTAGTAAACTTTTGTAATAATAAGTTAAAATAATCGGCTTTATTATCCGCCCAACTTTTAATATTCTGCAGGAAGAACCATGAAAACCGCACAAGAAGTCCGCCCAGGCAACGTAATCATGATCGGCAATGAACCTATGGTGGTCCTTAAAGCCGAGTACACCAAATCCGGGCGCAATGCGTCCGTGGTCAAGATGAAAATGAAGAATCTCCTGACCGACTCCCCCAGTGAGGCTATTTACCGGGCTGACGATAAGTTTGAAGTGGTGCAGCTTGAGCGCAAGGAAGTGACCTACTCATACTTCGCTGACCCGATGTATGTCTTCATGGATGCGGATTACAACCAGCACGAAGTCGAACAGGAAAATCTGGGTGATGCCATTCACTACCTTGAAGACAGCATGCCTTGCGAAGTGGTTTTCTACCAGGACAAAGCCATTTCCGTTGAATTGCCGACCACCGTAGTACGTGAAATCGTTTACACCGAACCCGCTGTACGCGGCGATTCTTCCGGTAAAGTCATGAAGCCGGCAAAGGTCGCAACCGGTTTTGAGTTGCCGGTTGCGTTGTTTTGCGAGATTGGTGACAAGATTGAAATTGACACCCGAACCGGCGAGTTCAAACGTCGCATCGCGGCCTGAAATCCAGAAAACAGAAGTCGCGGAGCAATAAAAAGGGGCCTACGGGCCCCTTTTTCATCGTCAATATCCCATTATTCGTCGGCGGCAGCAACCGGCTCGGTGTACCCACATTCCTTTTGTGGACAAACTTTTTCAGTACCGCGACGTTTGGTCGTCTTGATGGTCAGCACCGGCCAGCCACATTTTGGACAGGGCTCGGCGATGGGAGGATTCCAGACGGCATATTTACAATCCGGATAAGTATTGCAGGAAAAAAACAGTTTCCCGTAGCGGCTTTTACGTTCGATCAAGCTGCCTTTTTTGCATTCCGGACAGGTTACCCCCGTATCCTTGGGTTTCTCCAGGGGTTCGAGGAACTTGCACTTGGGATAAGCCGAGCAACCGATGAACTTGCCATATGCGCCGGATTTCACGTGCAGAGGGCTGTCGCACTTCGGGCATAGGCGCCCTTCCACCACTACCGGTTCGTCCGGCTTGACCTCGCCATCCATGCTGCGGGTAAAGTCACATTCAGGATAACCGCTGCAGCCAACAAATTTCCCGCGCTTTCCCAGCCTTACGGACAGAGGTTTGCCACATTTTGGGCAGGCTTCATCGAGCTGCTCATGGGTCAAGTCCTTGCGCTCGATGTTTTTCTTTTCCTCAATCTGCTGGCTAAAGCCCTTCCAGAAATCTGCCAGTACCGGGATCCACTCCTTCTCTCCGGTGGAGATAATATCCAGCTGGTCTTCCAGCTTGGCCGTAAAATCGTAATCGACATAGCGCGTGAAATGCTCGGTCAGGAATTTGTTGACCACCGAGCCTACGTCAGTGGGGAAAAACCGCTTTTTGTCGAGGTTTACGTATTCCCTGGCCTGTAGTGTCGAGATAATGCTGGCGTAAGTAGATGGGCGGCCGATGCCATGCTCTTCCAGATCCTTGACCAAGCTGGCCTCGGTGTAGCGCGGCGGGGGTTGGGTAAAGTGCTGTTCGCCGTAGAGTTTGTCCACCGGGAGCTGATCACCGGCCTCCATCGGTGGGAGCTTGCTTTCGCCTTCCTCCTCCTGGTCATCCGCGCCTTCCAGGTAAACCGCGATAAAACCGGGAAAAACCAGGGTCTGGCCGGAGGCACGAAACAGCGTGCCTTCATCCGCAACGGCCAGATCCAGGCTGACGGTGTCGAACTTGGCCGGACTCATCTGGCAAGCCAGAGCGCGCTTCCAGATCATTTCATAAAGCTTTGCCTGGTCTGCGGTAAGAAAGGCTCGAACGTCATCCGGTGTGCGCAAGATCGAGGTTGGCCGAATGGCTTCGTGCGCCTCCTGGGCATTTTTGGATTTGTTCTTGTATTGGACCGGCGCCTTGGGCAAATAGTCAGGGTCGAACTTGGCAGAGATATAGTCGCGGATTTCCGCAATCGCCTCGTTGGCGAGGATCACCGAGTCGGTACGCATGTAGGTGATCAGACCGACCGCCCCGCCGCCGGTATCCACCCCTTCGTAAAGCTGTTGCGCAACGCGCATGGCGCGGTCGGTGGTGAATCCTAGCTTGCGAACGGCTTCCTGCTGCAAGGTAGAGGTGGTAAATGGCGCGGAAGCTTGGCGCTGTTTGCGCTTTTTGTCGACATTGACAACCGTTGCCTTGTCGCCGCCGCTCTTTTTAAGGTACTCGACGATATCTGCCTGCGCCACTTCCGTGCCGACGCTGAACTGGTTCAGCTTTTCGCCTTTGTACTGGAACAGCTTGGCGGAAAACTTCTGCTTGCCTTTGTGTGAATCGAAATGGATGCTCCAGTATTCCTGGGTCTTGAACGCCTCGATTTCAATTTCACGCTCGCAAATCAGGCGCAGGGCCGGGCTTTGTACCCTGCCGGCAGAAAGTCCGCGACGGATTTTGCGCCATAGCAGCGGAGACAGATTGAAACCGACCAGATAATCCAGCGCCCTCCTCGCCTGTTGGGCATTCACCAGGGGCATGAGGATGTCGCGCGGATTGGCAACCGCCGCCAGCACAGCGGATTCGGTGATCTCATGAAAAACCACGCGCTTGACATTCTTTTTGGCGAGCAGTTTCTTGGATTTCAAAATTTCCGCCAGATGCCACGCAATCGCCTCGCCCTCGCGGTCCGGGTCAGTTGCCAGATAGATGTTGTCGGCAAGCTTGACCGCCTTGGCGATCGCGTCGACGTGCTTGGAATTTCGCTCGATCAGCTGGTACTTCATCTTGAAGTCGTGTTCGGTGTCTACCGCCCCCTGTTTCGGCACGAGGTCGCGCACATGGCCGTAAGAGGCGAGGATTTCAAAATCCTTGCCAAGGTACTTTTTAAGTGTTTTGGCTTTGGAGGGGGATTCGACGATCAGGAGGCTGGAAGACATGCGCTCTCGCTAAAATTAGTGGGTTTGGGCGCGGATGATATCGAAGAACCGGCGGCAAAGGCAAGAACCTGTTGCCCAGTCAATGCATGGTGGGCTGAGTATCGCCGAACAGCAGATCCTCGATGAACATGAAGTCGCTTGCCTGGCCTTGGCTCCAGAGCACGATCAGGACGGTCCATTTAACCTGTTCAAGCGAAACCTCGTGCTCGTTGAGCGCCATGATCCGGTCGATAACCCATTCGCGTTGAACGGGGTTAAGGATGCCGGAAGTTTCGAGAAACAACAGGAAGCCACGGGACTCTGTCCCGATCTTGATTTCCTCTGCATCGGAATAGCATCGCTGCGCGCGAGAGTCCGCCAGATTGGGCAGATAGCTTTCCTGAGTCAGTTTCTCCAGACCATTGACCCAGGCCATGGCCTGATTGATCTCATCCCGGTCGAAGCCAGCCGCGCTGAGCTCACGGGTCAACGTTCCCTCGTCGGGGTAAACGTTGACCTCGAAATAGTTTTCGAATAGATAGACTAAAATATCGAACATTGTGCGGGCTTCAAGTGGTTTTAACGCTGGAATCAGATGGTCAGGGGATTAATTGGTAAAGTCCGCCGGGCAGGCAGGCGATGCGCCCTTCCAATTCCATTTGCAACAGCATGGCGCAAACAGTATCGCTCGTCAAGCCGCTGCGCGAGGTCAGTGCGTCGATCCCGACAGGGTCGAACCCCAAGGCATCCAGCAGCGGATGACGGCCGTTCTCTGGGGAGCCCTCCTCGTCCGTCGTGACAGGATCCTGCTGTGATGGCCACTTTAGTTCATCGAGAATATCGTTGGCGCACTCGACCAGCTTGGCTCCCTGCTTGATCAGGGCATGGCAGCCTTTGGACACGGGGGAGTGAATGGAGCCGGGAATGGCGAAAACCTCCCGTCCTTGCTCAACGGCCAATCGGGCGGTGATCAACGAACCGCTCCGGATTGCCGCCTCGATCACCAGGCAGCCCAGGGAAAGCCCGCAGATAATGCGATTGCGGCGCGGAAAGTTGTGCGCCATTGCGGTTGTGCCGAGCGGAAATTCGGAAACCAGGGTGCCGTGCTGCGCCAGATCGTGAGCCAAGGCGTGGTTGCGAGAGGGGTAAACGATATCCAGACCGGTTCCGACCACGGCGACACTGCTGGACGCGCCATCCAGCCCGCCACGGTGCGCGGCCGCGTCGATGCCCAACGCCATTCCGCTGACGATGCACAGCCCGCTATCGCTCAAATTCCGGGAAAACGATTCGGCATTCATTTTCCCCTGTGGCGTTGCGTTACGGCTGCCGACAACCGCCATGGCCGGCTGATTCAGAAGGTCGAGGCGGCCTTTGACGTAAAGCAGGGGCGGCGGATCGGGGATTTGCAGCAGGGCTTGAGGGTATTCGGCGTCGGCCAGGGTAACGACATGGTTGTGTTCATTGCCGAGCCAGGCGAAGAGAGGGGCAAGCTTATCCGGGTCGACGCCGAGACGGATGCCCTCAACCACGGCTCGGCCGACAACGCCCGATAGGGATGCGTAGGATGCGGCGTAAATCTCTTTCGGTTCGCCGAAGGCGCGCAGCAGTTTGCGGTACGACTCGTCACCCAGTCCCGGGATCAGGCTCAAGCCAACCCAGGAAGCGATATCGTCATCGGGCGCGAGCATCCTCAGGGATTGTCGGTAAATTGCCGTTTACGGTGTGCGTACATCGTCCAGCATTTGCACCGGGCGCGCGCTTTGCATTACCAGGGCATAGGAAATTTTTTCGAAAACGCGAAATACGAACACCAGACCATAGCGCTCGTCGGGCAGCTTAACGGTTTCCGGCGAGGTGTCGTCGTGCGCGCCAGGTGCGATGCTTCGGCCATGACGGTAAAGCGCCAGCACGTGTCCGACCTCGAGGCCGTCCCGGCTTCCTTTGTTCAGGGTGACCATCGAGCCCTTCCCGACTTCTGCGACGCCGCCATAGGCAGAAACTATTCTGCCGAGGATCGTCTTCTCCGGAGCGTGGGGGGCATAAGCACGGGTCGCCTCTTCCTTCATTTCCACCAAACGGTCGCCGATATTGATTTCTTGAGCGGATTTGGTGATATCTATCGTCGCCGGTGCGCCGAACCGGGTGATTCTGGCGTCTCCCAGATAGACTGCTTCATATCCCAGGGTTTCATTGGAATCGGGATCGACTAGCGCGTTGCCTGGGCGGTAAATATGCCAGTTCAGCGCCCCGCCTTCCATGATGGACTGTACATAGGCGGAATTGCCCGCACCGAGGATGACGCGGTCCTCCTCCGTGCCGATAATGTAGGGCGCCTTTTCGAGCTCACCTTCTGCAATGACCAGCGGCTTGCTGAGGAAGGGCCCGATCTCCGCCAGCGGAATGCTGGGAATGGCGCTTGCTTCTGCGGGTTCAACCCGGACGCGCGGACTCAGTTTGATCGTTTCGAGACCCTTGACCAGGCGTAACCTCGGCGAACCGCTGGACATGTCGAGCACGATCATGTCGCCTGGATATATCCAGTGCGGGTTCTTGATCTGCTGCTTGTTCATTTTCCATATTTCCGGCCAGCGCCAGGGCTCCTTGAGAAATTTCCCCGCAATGCCCCAAAGCGTATCGCCCTTGACCACGACGTAGCGATCGGGGTGGCGGTCTTGCAGCGCAATTTCGGTGGCTGTGGAGAGCGAACTTAAGCCGAAAAGCAAAATCAGAGCTAAAATAGGCTTTTTCATGAGCGGGCCTCAAAGGGTGAGTTGTTCCTGGTCTGCATCAATGGAGCACTACAATCCTTGACGAATTCAGGGGTTGGGTTAAATTTTGCATGTAATTGATTAAACAAGCAAGCACTTATGGCCATATTAAATATCATTCATTATCCCGATGAGCGGCTGCATACCGTGGCTACTCCCGTGGTCGATGTGAACGAGGAAATCCGCTGTCTGGCTGCCGACATGGCGGAAACCATGTATGCTGCGCCCGGTATCGGCCTCGCCGCAACCCAGGTAAATGTGCACAAACAGGTCGTTGTGATGGACATTTCCGAGGAGCGGAACCGCTTGCAGGTGTTCATCAACCCGGAAATCATTGCCAGCGAGGGAAAAACAGAGCATGAAGAAGGCTGCCTTTCCGTGCCGGGCATTTACGAAAATGTCACTCGGGCAGAGAGGGTCACCGTGAAAGCGCTGGATGTCGAGGGAAATCCTGTTACGCTGAAAGCGGATGGGTTGCTGGCGATCTGCATTCAGCATGAAGTCGATCATTTGAAAGGCAAGGTATTCGTCGAATACCTGTCGCGGCTGAAGTTGAACCGCATACGCCTGAAGATGAAGAAGCTGATGCGGGAGACCTTATAAGATGCGGCTGATTTTTGCCGGCACGCCGGAATTTGCGGCGGCGGCTCTGGTTGCGCTGATAGAAGCAGGGCATGACATTGCCCTGGTGCTGACTCAACCGGACCGCCCCGCCGGGCGCGGCATGAGACTGACGCCCGGCCCGGTCAAGCAATTGGCGCTGCAGCACGGGCTGAGCGTGCTGCAACCCACGGCGCTGAAGGATGCCGAGGTTCAGGCGCAGCTTGCAACGGTCAATGCCGACGCGATGATCGTTGCGGCCTATGGCTTGTTGCTGCCGCCGGCGGTGCTAACCATCCCCCGTCTCGGCTGCCTGAACATCCACGCCTCGCTGCTGCCGCGTTGGCGTGGCGCGGCGCCGATCCAGCGGGCGATCCTGGCGGGCGATCCGGAAACCGGCATTACCATTATGCAAATGGATAGTGGGCTGGATACCGGCGGCATGCTGCTGCGCGCCGCGCTGCCGATCGCGGACAATGATACGGCGCAAACCCTGCATGACAAATTGGCGGCCCTGGGCGCATCGAGCATCGTCTCCGCGCTAAAGCAGTTGGAGCTCGGGACATTACAAGCCCAACCCCAGGACGACAGCGCAGCAACCTACGCCGCGAAACTATCCAAAGCGGAGGGCTTGATCGACTGGCACAAAAGCGCCGTCGAGCTTGCCCGCGCGGTGCGTGCCTACAATCCTTTTCCGGTGGCGCAGGCCCGGCTTAAGGCTGAAACCTGGCGCATCTGGCAGGCGCAGGCGGCGCAGCGGAGCGAGGGTTCTCCCGGAGAGATACTACAAGCGGACAAGGATGGCATTCTGGTCAGATGCGGTGAAGGCGCTTTGCTGCTGAAGGAGCTTCAGAAAGCCGGCGGCAAGCGGTTGCCGGCGTCGAGTTTTTGGGTGGGAAACCCGGTGAAGCCGGGCGACCGGTTTGAAACTTGAATTTAAGCGGATAAACACCCATTTAACAGCATGCGGTTTAGCAAAAAATTTGAAGCGAGGTTGATAGATATGTTCGGGAACTGGCTTAAAACCACGATCTTGATGGCGGCCATCGTTGCTCTGTTCGGTGCGATCGGCGCGATGCTGGGCGGCGCATCGGGGATGCTGCTGGCACTGTTGTTCGGTGGGGCCATGAATGTCTGGGCCTACTGGAACTCCGCCGACATGGTGCTGCGGATGTATAACGCGCAGGAAGTAGACGAGAGCAGCGCCCCGCATTTCTATCGCATGATTCGCGATCTGGCGCAGCGCGCCGGTTTGCCGATGCCGCGTGTCTACCTCATCAATGAGGCCCAGCCTAACGCTTTTGCCACCGGGCGCGATCCGGAACATGCCGCCGTTGCGGCGACAACCGGTATCCTGCAAATGCTGTCCGAGCGCGAGTTGCGCGGCGTAATGGCCCACGAACTGGCCCACGTCCGGCATCGCGATATCCTGATTTCGACGATCTCGGCGACCATGGCGGGTGCAATTTCCGCCCTGGCGAACTTTGCCATGTTTTTTGGCGGGCGCGACGGGGATGGCCGTCCTGTCAATCCGCTGGCCGGCATCCTCGTCGCCCTGCTCGCGCCAATGGCGGCAGCGTTGATTCAGATGGCCATTTCCCGCTCGCGGGAATTTGAGGCCGACCGGGGTGGCGCGGAGATTAGCGGCGATCCGCGCGCGCTGGCCGATGCCTTGGCCAAGATCGAGCGTTTTGCCCAAGGGTTGCCGCTCTCTCCCGCTGAAGCACATCCCGAAACGGCGCAGATGATGATCATCAACCCGCTTTCCGGTGGCGGCCTGACCGGCCTGTTCCGTACCCACCCCGCCACCGAGGAGCGGATCGCCCGCCTGATGACAATGGCCCAGGCCAGATAAATCTTGAAAAATCTTTTAACCACGAATTTACACGAATGACACACGAATGTTCACGAATAATCATTTGATTAGCCTGATTCACCCGTTTGGGGAGGGGCACGATGATTGTCTCTAAACTATTCGTGTTCATTCGTGAACATTCGTGCCATTCGTGGTTGATCGTCGTTTTTAGCAAACCATTTTGATCGAATCACAATGCCTCGCCAGCACGGCGGTTTCCCAGGTTCTGGCTGGGCGAAATCTCAACCAGGCCTTGCAAGGCCTGCTCTCTCGCCATTCTTCACTCACCTCGCAGCAGCGAGCCGCCGCTCAGGACATGAGCTACGGCACGCTGCGCTTCTACGGCCAGCTGCGCGCCATTCTCGACCTTCTGTTGCAAAAGCCGGTACAGGATGCGGCGGTGCGCGCCCTCCTGCTGGTGGCGCTTTATCAGCTGCAATACAGCAGGTCGGCGGCGCACGCCGTGGTGGATCATGCCGTCAGGGCGGCCGAGGCCCTGAAAAAACCCTGGGCCAAGGGGCTGGTCAACGCAGTGTTGCGCAATTTCCTGCGCCAGCGCATCAGCTTGCTTGAACAGGCGGCGGCCAGCGAGGAAGGGCGTTACTCCCATCCTCAATGGTGGATAGACAAATTGCGCCGGCAGTATCCGGATGACTGGGCAACCCTGCTGGAAACCAACAACCAGCATCCGCCGATGACGCTGCGGGTGAATCGCCGGGCAACATCGACCGCAGCCTATCTCGACTTGCTGCACCAGCAGGGTATCGAAGGGCAGCAAGTCGGAGAAAATGCGATCTTGCTGGAGCAACCGGTTTCCGTTGACAAGTTGCCGGGTTTTGGCGACGGGATGGCGTCAGTGCAGGATGCCGGGGCGCAGTTCGCGGCCCGGCTGCTCGACGTCGCCGACGGGATGCGGGTGCTGGACGCATGTGCCGCACCGGGAGGAAAGGCGGCGCACCTGCTGGAGCTGGCCGGGATCGAATTGACCGCCCTGGATTCGGACCCGGAGCGGCTGAAAAAAATCGAACAGACCTTGCAGCGGCTCAAGCTCGAAGCGCATTGTTTGGTGGGGAATGCCGCCCGGCCGGAGGAGTGGTGGGACGGTAAACCGTTTCAGCGTATTCTGGCGGATGTGCCGTGCAGCGCGTCGGGTGTGGTGCGGCGCCACCCGGACATCAAGTGGCTGCGACGCGAAGCGGACATTGCGGCCTTTGCCGCTCAACAGGCGGAAATCCTCGATGCCCTGTGGCGTGTCCTGGGTCGTGATGGTAAATTGCTGTATGCCACCTGCTCGGTGTTTGCCGAGGAAAACCAACAACAAATCGCTCAATTTCTGGAGCGGCATAAGGATGCCCAATGTTTGCCACTTTCCCTGCCGGCCGCGAAGGACGGGCAGTTAACGCCCAACCCCCAGCATGATGGGTTTTATTATGCGCTATTGCTCAAAGCCTAGGCTTTTTACCGGAGCCAGGGTTTTTCTTCTGGCCCTGCTCCTGGCGACATCTTTTGTCGCCAAGGCGGACGGCATCGAGGTCAAATCCGCCGAGCTGGAGGTGGTGGACGAAATCCTGGTGCTGAATGCCGACCTGGAAATCGGCCTCCGTCCGGCGATTGAAGAGACTTTGAACAAGGGGGTTCCGCTCAATTTTGTCGCCGAATTTGAGATCAAGAAGCCACGCTGGTATTGGCTGGATGAAGTCATAGTCACGACGCAGCAGCATATCCGCTTGAGCTACCATGCGCTGACGCGCCAATATCAACTTACCAACAACGCCAAATACCAGAACTTTTCCTCCCTGAACGAGGCCCTGCACGAACTTGGACGCCTGCAAAAATGGCATGTCGCTGAAAATGCGCTGCTGGCAGAGAAACCGCTGGCAGCCAGCCAGCCTCTGGTGGTGGACAAGGCGCTTGTGGTCGGCAAGCCTTTGGCTGACGGCAAAACACCGCTGCCGGATAAGTCGCCGCTGGTGAAAAAACGGGATGTATATCAAGCCGGCCTGCGCATGAGGCTGGATCTGGCGCAGTTACCCAAACCCTTGCAGGTGAATGCGCTGGCGTCAAAAGACTGGAATCTGGATTCGGAATGGCATCGCTGGAACTTAAATCCCTGATGTTGGCGGACGCGGGGCGGAAGCAATGAAATACGTCCTCTACCTGTGCGTCGGCCTCGGCGCGGTTGCGTTGTACTTGCTGTCCAACGCCAGCGGCGACGCCGCGGCATTTTCCCAATATTACACTCTGCTGCTGGGCCTTAACGGCGCGCTGGCGGCGTGCCTGCTGGTTCTGGTTCTCTACCAGCTGTGGAATCTACGGCGCAAGCTCAAGGCACGGGTATTCGGTTCGAAGCTGACGTTAAGGCTGCTCCTGATGTTTGCCTTGATGGCGGTGCTTCCCGGCGTATTGGTGTACGGGGTTTCGGTACAGTTTTTGGGCAAGAGCATCGAGACCTGGTTCGACGTGCGCGTGGACAATGCCCTGGAAGGGGGGTTGAGCCTGGGCCGCAGCGCGCTCGACAACCTGTTGCGTGACCTCAATAAAAAAGGGGAATACATGGCGCTGGTTCTGGTGGATCAGCCGGTCGACGAGCCTTTGACGCTGCTCAACAATCTGCGTGAACAGGCCGGCGTGCAAGAGGCAGCGCTATTCAGTTCGCGCGGCGCACTGATTGCCTATTCCGGCAGCGAGCGCGCCGGCTTGCAACCTGATCGCCCTGCTCCTTCGTTGTTGCGCCAGGTGCGGCAGCAGCAACCCTATGCGGCAATCGAGTCGATTCCTGGAAAAGGCCTGTATTTGCGAGTGGTTGTTCCGGTCAATGTGCTGGGCCTGAATGAAAACATCCGGGTATTGCAGCTGTTCCAGCCGGTTCCGGAGCGGCTGGCCAAGGACGCGGAGACGGTACAGGCGGTTTACCGTGACTACCAGGAGCTGTCCGTGTCGCGCCTGGGGATGAAACGGATTTATGGCCTGACCCTGACGCTGGCGCTACTGCTGACGCTGCTTTCCTCGATCGCGCTGGCTTTCCTGTTGAGCTCGCGCCTTTCCGCCCCACTCGGCTTGCTGGCGAAGGGGACCCAGGCCGTCGCTTCGGGGGATTTCAGCATCATGCCGGCGGTGCATAGCCGGGACGAGCTGGGTTCCCTGATGCAGTCGTTCAACGACATGACCCGGCAGTTGGCGGAGGCGCGCGCGGTAGTCGAGCTCAACCAGCGCCAACTGGAGACGGCGAAAGCTTACCTGGAAAGCATCCTGGCGCACTTGTCGAGCGGGGTGCTGGCGTTTGACGAAAATCTCAGCCTCAAGACCATCAACCCAGCCGCCGCGGAAATTCTGGGTGTGGATGTGTCCGTCCTAAGCAAACGCCGGTTCTACAAGTGGGCGCTTAATGATGCAGCGCTGAAAGCGCTGGTTGTGGCGGTTGAAACGCAATTTCGCCACAACGAAGCAAAAGAATGGCAAATTCAGATGGAGTATGCTGGCAAGAACGGCAATCAGGTCTTGCTGGTGCGCGGCACACGTTTGCCGGCGGCAGTGGGTAACGACTTCATCGTGGTCTTCGACGATATCACCCATTTGCTCCAGGCTCAGCGTGATGCTGCATGGGGCGAGGTGGCGCGGCGCCTGGCGCACGAAATCAAAAATCCGCTCACACCGATCCAGCTCTCGGCCGAGCGGCTCGAGCACAAGCTTGCGGGAAAATTAAGCGCGCCGGATGCAGAAGTGCTGAAGCGGGCGACGCAAACCATCGTCAACCAGGTAACGGCGTTGAAGAGGATGGTGAACGCTTTTGGCGAATATGCCCGCGCCCCCAGCCTGAATCTGGAGGCGGTGGATCTCAATCAGCTAGTGTACGAAATCCTGGCACTGTACGAGCACTCCGGCGCGCAAATTTCGACCCGTCTCGCACCAGCGTTGCCGCTGGTGACCGGGGATCCAACCCTGCTGCGCCAAGTGGTGCATAATTTGCTGCAAAACGCCCAGGATGCCCTGACCGAAACGGAACAACCCCAAATCACGGTGGAAACCGCCGCAGAAGAAAACTCGGTCAGGCTGACCGTCCGGGATAACGGCTGCGGTTTTCCCGAAGCGCTCATGGCGCGATTATTCGAGCCTTATGTCACGACCAAGCCGAAAGGCACCGGGCTGGGCTTGGCAGTCGTCAAAAAAATCATCGAGGAGCATCACGGCAGGATGAAAATCGAAAATAGTCAGCCCCACGGGGCAAGCGTCTGCATTTATTTACCCTGCGGGGAAGCGGCTTAAATGGCAGCCCACGAAATCCTGGTGGTTGACGATGAGGTCGGCATCCGCGAGCTGCTGAGGGAAATTCTGCATGACGAGGGGTATATTGTCGCGCTGGCGGATAATGCCGGCGCGGCACGCATTTATCGCAGCCAGAAACGCCCCGACCTGGTGCTGCTCGACATCTGGATGCCGGACACCGACGGTATTACACTGCTCAAGGAGTGGGAAAGCAGCGGACTGTTGACCATGCCGGTGATCATGATGTCCGGCCACGGCACCATTGATACTGCGGTGGAGGCGACACGCATCGGTGCCGCGGACTTTCTGGAAAAGCCCATCGCCCTGCAAAAGCTGCTGAGCACTGTAGAGCGCGCGCTCAAGAAGGGCGAGCCGCTGCCGTGCAATGGAGAGGCGCTGGCCGGCCTGGGCACGGGTGCCGCCGTCAGCGAATTGAAGATGCGCCTGGCTCAGGTGGCCAATCAGATCACTCCCCTGCTGTTGACCGGCGAAGCAGGCGCCGGCATGGAATTGTGCGCGCGCTACCTGCATCGATCGAATACCCCCTGGGTTGCGCCGGAAACCTTGGCCGTTCTGGCAGACGACCCGTTGAGCCTGCTGGAGCAGGCGCGCGATGGTCTGCTCTACCTGGATGAGATCGGAAATTTGGGCAAGCTGGAACAGAAGGGCCTTGCGCTGATCCTGAACAGGCTGGAAAAATATGGAGTGCGCCTGGTGTGCGCCACGTCCATGCCCCTGCCCCAGCTTGTCGAGGAGGGTGCGTTCGACGCCCGGCTGTTTCAGGCTATCAATGGTCTGGCGCTGGCGGTGCCCAGCCTGCGCGAACACAGCGAGGATATTCCCGATCTCGCCAGGCAGGTGCTGGCGCGGCTGATCGAAACCGGGCAATCGCCCCAGCGCCATTTCAGCGCCGCTGCGCTGAACCTTCTGCGCGAGGAAAACTGGCCCGGCAATTTGCCGCAGCTCGACAACGCAGTGAAAACGTTGGCGCTGACCGCCCTGTCCAAAGAGATTACGGCCGAGGACGTCAGCCGGGTGCTGGGACAATTCGCTCCCCCCGTTCTGCCCGCCATGGCCCAGTACGCACTGCCCCTCGATCAGCCGTTACGGGAGGCGCGCGACGAGTTCGAGCGGATTTATTTCGAGCATCAGCTCAAGAAGGTCGGCGGCAACATGAGCCGCCTGGCGGAAAGCGTTGGGCTGGAGCGTACCCATCTCTACCGCAAACTGAAGCAACTTGGCATACCCGTAGGCAAGGGAGAAGTCGGGGGCTGACGGGCCCTATTTTGCAGGAAAATGGTTTAAGCCGACCAAAAAAGGAATAGAATTCCGCTCCTTGGAAAGCGGCAAAACAAGCCGCGGCAGCCGGTGGCGAAAGAATAACAAGCGATGAGTACAACCCAGCGATGAGTACAACCGAAAAAGATTCCGGCCATGCCTCAACGGGCACAAGCGGTAAGAGCAAATCCTCCGGCCTGATGCTTGCCGCTATCGGCGTGGTATTCGGGGACATCGGTACCAGCCCGCTTTACACCCTGAAAGAAGTGTTTCACGGCGCTCACGGCATTGCACCCAGCCACGACAATGTACTCGGTGCGCTGTCTCTGGTGCTCTGGGCGCTGCTGATCGTGGTTTCGCTCAAGTACGTGATTTTCATCATGCGTGCCAACAACAATGGCGAGGGCGGCATTATGGCGCTGCTGGCGCTGACGCTCAAAAGCTCGCCCGGCGACACGCGCAGCCGCTGGCTGCTGATGACGATGGGGATTTTCGGCGCCGCGCTGTTCTACGGCGATGGCGTGATCACCCCCGCGATCTCTGTGCTGTCCGCCGTGGAGGGACTGAAGATCGCCACCCCCGCACTTGAGCCCTATGTCATCCCGATCACCCTGGTCGTGCTGGCGGGGTTGTTCCTTTTCCAGCGCAAGGGTACCGCCAGTGTGGGCGCGCTGTTCGGGCCGGTGATGATAGTCTGGTTTGCCACCCTGGCCCTGCTGGGGATCAGCAACATCCTCGACGAACCGGCGGTACTGCAGGCGGTGAGCCCGCTCTACGGCTTCCAGTTCTTTGTGGAACATAAGTGGTATGGCTTTCTGGCCTTGGGCGCGGTGGTGCTGGCGGTAACCGGGGGCGAGGCGCTTTACGCCGACATGGGCCATTTTGGCCGCATGCCGATCAAGACGGCATGGTTCTTCTTCGTGCTGCCAGCGCTGCTGCTCAACTACTTTGGCCAGGGCGCACTGATGATCCACAATCCCGCCGCGGTGGAGAACCCGTTTTATCTGCTCGCACCGCCATGGGCGCTTTACCCGATGGTGGCCCTGGCCACTATGGCCACGGTGATCGCTTCTCAGGCCGTGATTTCGGGTGCCTTCTCCGTCACCCGTCAGGCGATGCAGCTGGGTTACTGTCCACGACTGGAGGTGCAGCATACTTCGGAGCGGGAGATTGGCCAGGTCTATCTGCCGGCGATCAATTGGGCTCTGCTCGTGGCGATCATCGCGCTGGTGCTGGGTTTTCGCTCCTCCAGCAACCTCGCTGCCGCTTATGGCATTGCGGTCACCGGCACCATGGCTATCGACACTATTCTGGCGGTGGTGGTGGCGCGTGCGCTATGGGGATGGGGCTGGTTGACATGCGGGGCGGTAGCCGCCTTTTTCCTGATCATCGACCTGTCATTCTTCAGTGCCAACGCCATGAAGATTCCGCAGGGGGGCTGGTTTCCCCTGGTTGTCGCTATTGCGGTATTCACCCTGCTGTCTACCTGGAAGCGGGGACGGGCGCTGCTGTTCGAACGGCTGCAGACCGGCGCGATCGCGCTGGAGCCTTTTCTTACCGGAATTGCCGCCCACCCGCCACTCCGCGTGCCTGGCACGGCGGTTTTCCTTACAGCCAATCTCGCCGGCGTGCCCCACGCCATGCTGCACAACCTAATACACAACAAGGTGCTGCACGAACGTGTGGCGCTGCTGACGGTCATCACCGAAGACGTGCCCCATGTGCCGGAAATTGATCATGCCGAGGTGCAGTCGCTAGGTAACAATTTTTATCGGGTTATCGTGCGTTATGGCTTTAAGGATGAGCCAGACATCCCTAAGACACTGACGCAATGCAAGGAATGCGGATTGGAGTTCAACATGATGGAAACCTCTTTTTTCATCAGCCGGGAAACCCTGATCGCGACAATAGCGCCGGGCATGGCGCTGTGGCGGGAAAAGTTGTTCATCAGCATGGCGCGCAACGCCGGCAGCGTTTCCAACTACTTCAAGATTCCGACCAACCGGGTAGTGGAGTTGGGAACACAGATCGAGCTGTGATGTTCCCCGGCCTTCTTGTTGCCGCTGCCCTGGGTGTTTGCTGCGCATCGGCGTACGGAGCAGATCGCGGCGTGGATGGATGGGATGCCCCGCCATCACCTTCGGCATCGGGACCAGGGCGCTGACGAAAACCGCACTTACCCTGTTCGCCACGCGCGACGACCGCCTCGATACCGGGCAGCGCGTGACCCACTTGGTGGTTCGCCATCAATTTCGGGTTGCGCAGCGACTCACGCTCGACGTTCCAGAAAAGCGGTCGCACTGCCGATGAGGTGTTTATCGCCGGCAACGGCTTCGCCCTTACCTGTGACTTCCAGCCCTACTTCGTGCGCCTTGTGCGCGATCCCCGCGCCAACTTTACGAACAACGACAGATTAAGCCAGCCTGGCCTCGGATGCGGCTAAACGGCTTGCGCCTTTATTGGTAATTTGATTTCATGCAGCGGGATTATCGCAAGAAGCTCGTTTTATTTGAGGGCCAATCGTTGTAATCGGTTGAAATTCTTTGATTAATGCATTTCGTGGCGTAATATTGGCGGGTAGCGGATTGGCCTGCTTGGCGATGGTGACGTGCGGCAATATCGAAGGGGCAACATGGGAGCGCTGCGGGAAAGTGGGTTGACGCTCAAACTGGCGGATGACGGACGCCGGCTACTGGCATCTTTTCGCCCGGTAAAAGTCCTCGGCGAGGCCGACCTGGGTTTGCTGAGAGGCGAGTTGGCGGAGCAATTCTCCGACCTGTTCATTTTCGAGCAGTTCCTGCTGGAGGCAATCCATAAAATTCGTGCCGGTGAGGCATTCGAAATAACTATCGGCGAGGTGCGGGACGGCGAAGTGCAGGTCCATCTGGACGCCAGCAAAATGGCGGCCTATCTGCACATTTCGCAGCCTTTCGGCGGCGCGCCCGTCACCCGCGAGCAGGTGGGCAGCGCCATTGAGCGGGCCGGTGTGGTTTTCGGGCTCGATCACGAAGCCGTCGAGCAGTCTATTCAAGCCGGCCGCGCCGACAACGTCCTGATCGCGAAAGGCCGTCCGCCTGTGCACGGTGAGGATGGCCGGCTGGAAAGCCTGATTCCCTCCATGAAGGAACGCCGGCCGCGCATCGACGAACACGATCTGGCGGATTACCGCAACCTTGGGGAAGTCCTTGTCGTCCACATGGGCGAAACCCTGGTGCGACGCGTTCCGGCCACTCCCGGCGAAGCGGGGGAAACCCTGCTCGGCCAGGAGATTCCCACCATCCCCGGCAAGGAGGTGATGTTCGCTCCCGGCCTGACCGGGGTGGTGCCCGATACCAGCGACCCCGACGTACTGGTTGCCGCCATTACCGGCCAACCCGTGCAGGTGAAGAACGGCGTGATTGTCGAGCCCACCTACGCCGCGTCCCGCGTCGACCTGTCCACCGGCAACATCGTTTTCGACGGCACGGTCAAGGTGCAGGGCGACGTGCAAGCCGGCATGACCATCCGGGCGACCGGCGACATCCACGTCGCCGGTACGGTGGAGGCGTCGACCCAAGGGGAGGCGACCCTGGAGGCCGGCGGCGATATCGTGGTTCAGGGCGGGGTGATCGGCCGGGTCGATTCCGGCGACGGCGAAAGCTATGTTTCCCGCATCCATTGCAAGGGTTCGTTTACTGCCCGCTTTGTCCAGAATGTCCATATTTTCGCCGAGGGCAGCATCTACGTCGACGATACGGCGATGCAAAGCGAGCTCTCCGCCGCCAACCAGGTCGTGGTGGGAAAAGAAGGCTCAGGCAAGGGGCGCATTATCGGCGGGTTGATCCAGGCAACGTTGCTGGTCAAGGCGCAGGTGATCGGCTCCCCGTCCCTGACCCGAACCGTGGTGGAAGTGGGGTTCCACCCCAAAATGAACGATCGGCTCCGCCTGCTGGTGAGCGAACGGGAAGAATGGGACAAGAAGCTGGAGGATGTGCAAAGGGTGCTGGCATTCTCCAAGCTGAATCCCGGCAGGCTTTCCGAGGAAACCCTGCAAAAAGCCGAAAAAACCCTGGTCGCGGCGCAGGCCCGCATTGCGGAGTTGCAAGACGAACATGAAGTCCTTAACGGGCAGCTCCAGCTAGCGGACAAGGGCCGCGTGGTCGTGGAAAAAATCCTTTTCGAGGGCGTCGAGGTGATGTCCGGAGGGCAGCGCTACAAGGCGGTTGCCGAACGGGGCGCCGGCGTGTTTTGTCTGCGCGAGGGCGAACTGGTGTTCGACGATCTGCCTCGTTAGGGGCCGCGCGGCCTAGTACTCCGGGTTGAAATTCTTGATAATGACCCCGCCCGACTTCTCGTCGTGCTCTACGTCCAGCAGTTTGCGTGCGGCCGCTTCCTCAAGCAGCTTGCTGAACGAGCGAAAGCCGTAGTAGCTTTCATTGAAGCCCGGTTTGCGCCGCTTCAGCGCCTGCTTGACCATCGAACCCCAGATTTTTTCCTCTTCGCCGCGCTCCGCAAACAAGGCCTCTACCGTCTCCATCATCAAGTCCAGGGCTTCCTGTGCCTTGCTGCCGTTTTCCAGAGGTGCGGTTTTAGGTGCGGCCTCCGCGGCATCTTTGGCGGCAGGCTTTTTCTTGATGGTGCGCTTCTTGGCTTTTTCCGCCTTTTCGGCTTTCTCGCGTGCCAGATCGTCGTAGTAGATGAATTCGTCGCAGTTGGCGATCAGCAGATCGGAGGTGGAGTTCTTGACCCCGACCCCGATCACGGTCTTGTTGTTCTCGCGCAGTTTGCTCACCAGGGGCGAAAAATCCGAATCGCCGCTGATGATGACGAAGGTATCCACATGGGACTTGGTGTAGCACAGGTCGAGAGCGTCGACCACCATGCGGATGTCGGCCGAGTTCTTGCCCGACTGGCGCACATGGGGAATCTCGATCAGCTCGAACGAGGCCTCGTGCATGGGGGCCTTGAATTCCTTGTACCGGTCCCAGTCGCAATAAGCTTTTTTCACCACGATGCTGCCCTTGAGCAGCAGGCGTTCCAGAACCTTGCTGATGTCGAACTTTTCGTACTTGGCATCGCGCACGCCCAAAGCGATATTCTCGAAATCGCAGAACAGCGCCATGCTGCGAATTTTTTGTGGGGTAGTCATGACTGGCTCCAGCGGTAATGTGCCCTACGGCAGCAGTGAGCGTTAAAGAATATTAACCTGATCAAGTCTAGCAGAATCGCATAGAATACAGCTAAGTGCGATTGCAGCAACCGAATGACTCGAAGAAACCGAACTGTTGATAGCCCGGACATGATGCCCCCGAAGGAAACATTGCAAGAAAGCATCGCCCACCAGCGAGAATCGCTGGTGGGCATGCTGCAGGAGCCCTTGCGGCGGCTGGCGGCGGAATGCGTTCCGGTATGGGGCGATCGGGAAAAGCTTGATGCGTTGCTGAGGGAAGCGCTAAAAGAATTGCCTTACTGCAAGCATCTCTATGCGCTCGACGCCAACGCAATCCAGATCAGCGATAACGTGAGTCACGAAGGGCTGCTGGAGGGCTTTGGCCGGGATCGGGCCAAGCGGCCCTACCTGCGCGAAATCACGACCAGCACCGACTTTTTCCTTTCGGACGCCTACATCAGCCTGCGCGAGCGGCGCCCATCCCTCACCGCTACCCAGATTGTACGCAACGCAGCAGGCGAAGCACTCGGATTTATCGGCGCCTATTTCGGTCTGCGCGACCTGCCGCTAACGCGCGAACTCTATGAAGAGCCGAGATATTGGCGCCAGATCAAGGGCGACCCCTCCATCCGCGGCACGGTATTCCACCAGACCAGATCGGACAGCGAGATGGACCAGCATGTCGAGACGGTGCTGGGCGTGGTGGCCGAACTCATGCTCTATCACGGAGTGTTTCACGTGATGCTGCACTTCTCCAGCAGCCGCGCCGTCGTCTGGGTGATGGAGGATCCCTTTCGTTACCGTCTGCTGGATATCGAAGCCCTGATCGATCCGGACATCTGTCTTGCCTACCCCCGTACCCCCTACCCAACGGGGGCGCAAGTGCCGCCCGAGCAAGTCCGCGGCGTGCTGGATGCCTTTCGCACGTTACGGCTCATGGACGAGATGTTCTACCTGCGCTCCGGCACGCTGAACATTTTTAACGGCCTCGTCGGCCTGACTTTCTCTTGTGATGGCTCCCATTACATCCCCTACGATGAATTCCTCCGCAAGGATCACGATTTCTGGACGGGGATTACATCAACCTAAATCACCGTGAGCGCCAAAGCGGACTCCACCCAGCCGAAGCCGATTCTTTCTTGCTCAAGACGCAGATTCTTGCGTATTCGGTTGTCTCGCAAATCATTGTAGAGCGCCATTTCCTCAGGATTCAGCCTGGGCAGGTCGCGCAGCGTCTGTTTATCTTCCTCACCCCATAGCGTTTCAAATTCCAGCAAAGTGTTGCGGCCCATCATTAACGACTCCACATGGTCGAACTGGCAGCGGAGCTGATCAAGGATAGCGAAGCCGTGGGTGTCGATATCGCCCCAATAATGAATGCGGCAGCGCGAAAGCCATTCGGCCTTGCGCAACATCTCGAAACCATATCCCGCACCGAAGATGACCAAGCTGTCCTTGACCTGCGGAAAGGCCAAGAAGTTGATCTCGTTCTCGGTGATGAAAACCCGTGAGATTTTGGAATCAAGCCGGGCAAAGCTCTCGGCATCGAGGGTGATGTCCTGTATGAGGTCACCCGGCAATAGGGCGTGTTCTGGATCGAGAACGCGGAAGCGGATGCGCGCCGGTTTGTCACGAAACCCGTACCGCTTTGCGAACTGGCTCACGCCGGTTGCGGATGAATCGATTACCTCAGGCGACATGACGATATCCAGCAACTCGATGAGCACGCCGCGATGGGCTTCGATGAACTTGCTGTGTACGCCCGGGATGTCTACCTGCCTCAGGTACACGTCAGAACGTGGATGGACCTGCAGCCAAACGACGATTTCCAGCAGCCGACCCCACTCGTCGGCCAGCTCCAACGCCCGCAGTGGCCGTTTGGCCAGCCAACCCAGCAATTGCGGCTGGCGCTTGCGTGTTACGTTGGTCAACGCGGTGAGGCGAGTGGCATCCCGCACTTTGCCGATGAGCGCCAAGGCGTCTTCGACGGTATCGATCCATGCCTCCTGGGGGACGGCGTTTGCGCCGAACACCCGGTGCTTGAAGTCCCGCATCTCCACCCGGCAGTGAGGCATCACCCGAAGCTCGCCGATCCAGGCGCGTGCTTCGTCAAAGCGGTCGGCCATCTCGGTCGACGTGGGGCCTTTGAGCACCAAGCGTTTCGGGAATGGCGACTCGCCAGTTACCAGACTGGCCAGTAGTTCCCCACGGTCCCACAGTTTTTGCACCTGGGCACGCAGGTCCGCCGGTCTGGTCCAGCTCATCCGGCCATCCTCGCCTTCTCCGCACGGTATTCCTCGATCGAGAGGTTGCGCAGCATGGACGCGCGGCCTTCCTCGTTGTGGACAAACCCCACGCTGGAGACGAAAGGTTCAATGATGTGGATTTTCTGCAAGGGCGTGACGATCAGGAGCTGCAGGTTGAGCTGGGCAAACAGCCGCAGGCCATATTGCGCGGACTCGTCCGAGCCGCGCCCGAAGGCTTCGTCGATTACCACGAAACGGAAGGTTCGGGATCGCACCGCACCCCATTCGAGGCCGAACTGATAGGCCAAGCTCGCCGCCAGGATGGTGTAGGCCAGCTTCTCCTTTTGGCCTCCCGACTTGCCGCCCGAGTCGGAATAGTGCTCGTGTTCGCTGTCATCCTCGCGCCAGCGCTCGCTGGCGGCAAACACGAACCAGTTGCGCACATCGGTGACCTTGGCGGCCCAGCGACGGTCCTGCTCGGATAACCCCTCGCGTCCGCGAAAGCGCTCGATGATGCGCTTGACCTGCAGGAACTTGGCTTCGGAATATTGGCTATCGTCAGAGCCGGTCAGCGCTCCTTCGGTACAGGCGCGCAGCTCGGTCTGGAAGTCGCGGGTGTCTGCATCCGGCGTTGGCCGTGCTTCCAGCACGATATAGCGGCCGGTGTTGTAGTCGATCTGGGTGAGCGACTCGTTGATGCGCGCGATACGCTCCTTGATCGTTTCTCTCTCCCGGTTCAGCTGCGAATGAAAGTTCGCTACCTCGCGGATGGTGTTCTCGTTCAGCAGTTCCTTGAAGCGCGCTTCGAAGCGCGGCAGATCGTCGGCCTGCAGCTTGTCGAGCATATTGCGGTATTCGAAACCCGCTTCGATGCCGGCATCGACCTCTGAAGTCTCAAGTTTGAATTCCTCTTTGTATGAGGTCATCGCCTTGACGATTCGCTCCCCCAAATTACTGAGTTTCCTGCTTTCGCTGTCAATTTGCTTTTGCAGCCAGTCGCGCAATTCGCGCTCGCGGTTGTCACAGGATTCGACTGTTAGCTGATGCTCGCCCAAAGCCTCGCCGCGTACGGTGTCGAGTTGCTCGAAGTACGCGGAGTGGGTAGCAAAGGCCGGTTCATCTAGTGCCGCTTGCGTCTGAACGCACAAGGCTTCTGCATCGGTCTTTTTCTGTTCGGCTTTGGATCGGTTGTCCTTGTGCTCCTCCAGCTGGGCTTCTGTGCTTTTCAATGCTGCAACGACCTCCGCCAGCCGCTCAGTCAGTTGCTTTAGTACATCGGAGGCGGTTTCCAGCCTCTGCTTCTCATCCGTCAGTTGAGCCACTTCCACGGCAAGGGACTGCCAGTCGAGCTCGTGGAAATCGGCGTACTCGTCGAGTTTCGACAGCGCCGTGAGGCGATCCCTCAGCGTGTTCTGTTCGGCTTGAATCTTGCCGATGCGGCTGCCCAGCTCGCCCAGCCGCGCCTCCAACTGTTTTGCCTGGGCTTCGAGCGCAGCGATTTTTGCCGTGTTGGTCCAGCCCAGCACGTAGCGACTGCGGTCATCAAGCCGGTGACGGTCGTCTTTCTCGTGGCGCTCGCCTGGTGCCTTGATCTGGCCTGCGCGCGTGATGGCGCGCGTCTCGCGGCGGAACTGCTCGTGTGTCGCGCAGCAGGCCACGTCAAAGCGGTGGGCCAGTTCGCGTTCCAGCCAGTTGTAGAAAGGAGAGTCGGGCTTGACGGCCAGCTTGCGCGCCAAGGAATCACGATGCAGGTTGGGCAGATCACCCCGGGCGCTCGGGCGTATCCGGAAATAGACCAGACGTCCCTTCAGGTGCGTCCTATCGACCCAATCCGCTACCGCTGCGTAATGCTCATCGGGCACCAGAATCGACAAGCCGAAGCTGCGCAACAGCCGTTCGGCGGCCCCTTCCCAGTCGCGCTCATCGTCACGCACTTGCAGCAGTTCGCCGGCAAAGGGCATATCCGCTTCGGACAAACCGAGGGCTTTGCATAACGCGGCGCGCATCGCCACCTGTTCGGTGGGGATGTTGCTGAGCCGTGCCTTCAGACTGGCAATCTCGGTGACCAAATGATCGTAATCCTGCTTGCCCTGCCTGAAGTCGAACTCATGCTCTCTTTCTTGGTTCTGAAGCTGGGTCTCTGCCTCCTTTGCCGCATTGGTCAACGCCGTAAAGCGCTGGTGCTGCTCCAGGAAAGCCGGCTCATCCACCGCGGGACTTTCCCCGACTGCGTGCATCAGTTCGGCGTACCGCTGTGCCTTGCGTTCGCGCGCTTGGCGCTCCTGATCCTTGTTGCGTATTTCGACAGCCAGCCGTTCTAGGCGGTCGCCGCCGTTGTCGGCAATGCTGCGCTTGAGTTCGTCCTCCTCGGTACGCTGCGCGTTACGGAGTTCCCCACGGCGCTTGACCTGGGTGTCTTGCCGTTCCCACTCATCGGCCAGGCCCGCGATGCGCTTTTCCAGCAAGCCGAGCTTCAGGCCCGCGAAGTAGGGTCTGAGCGCCTCGCGGCAGGCGCGGAGCTCCTCGGCTTGCGAAACGAGGGAAGAGTGGCGCTCACAGTCTGTGACCAGCGGCGAGAGCAGTTCCACTTGCCGCTTGGCCTTGCACACCGCCTCGTGCGCCCGGTTCAGGTCGTCGAAGTGGCCGATCAAGGCCGCGATGCGTGGTGCAACCTCAAAGGGTTCGAGCATGTGGCTGCGGACGAAGTCGGTCAGGTTGCCCACCGACTTCATCGACACCGTTTGGTGAAACAGCTCCAGCGCCTGTTCGTTCTCAATGCCGAAGCGACGACGGAACCAGGCGCCGTAGGGCGGAAAGCTGTCGAACACTTCCGCGCCCAATCCGCGCAGCTTTTTCCGCAGCGCGGTAATATCCGAGCCGAAGTGGGCGAAGTCCGTCGCAATCGACAAGGCGCGTTCCGCGCAGACGAAGAAGCGTGCGGGTTGCCCTTGCGTATCCTTCATCCAGAAGACCTGTGCCAGGGTCACCGTCTGGTCGTAGCCCGCGTTATGAAAAACCCCCAGGATCACCGAGTAGCTGTTGTGGTCGCGCAACGCCACGGGCTTGGCGGTGCCGCTCACCTCATTGCGCTCGGACTTGTAATGCCCGAGCACGTAGGAGCGTAGCGTGCGCTCCTTGCTGTCGGCGCCGGCGGCCTTGTTGTAGGCGATGCGGTGCGCCGGTACCAGCAGCGTGGTGACCGCATCCACCAACGTCGATTTGCCCGAACCGATGTCGCCGGTAAGCAGGGCGTTCTTGCCGCCAGGATTCAGCGCCCACACGCGGCCATCGAAGGTGCCCCAGTTGAATACTTCCAGGCGCTGCAAACGGAAGCCAGAGAGTGTATCGTCGGCCATGAAATCCAGGCCCAAGGTTTGCGCATCATTCATCGGCAGCCCCTCCCGAGGTCGCGCCAAGCTGAGCCTGATACGCCGCTAGCCGCGCATCAAAGTCCGCCAGCCACTGCGCGTCCACAAAGGCCTTGAGAATGCGCCGCACCTCGAACACGGCAGCTTGTCCCGTGCCCGGCTTCAGCCTGCGCAGGAATCCCAGTTCCACGATCTTGTTGAGATGGGTCTCGATCTGGTCGATCAGCTTGGCCTCATTGCTGCTTTCGGGCAGAAACACCCGGACCAACTCGACGATCTCATCACGGCTGAGCACGAGTCGCGTGTCGCCGCCGCTCGCGTCGAACTCGGCGAGCTTTTTGCGCAGCAGCGCCAGTAGCAAGCTCACAGTAAACGACAGCGGACGCCTCGCCACCAAGCGCGGAAGTTTGGGCGCTGCGTCATCTTCGCTTTCCGGGCGCGAGCGCAGGAAAGTATAGCCCTCGGCCTCGTCAAGCACCAGTTCCAGACCCAGCACCGTCACGTAGTCGCGCACCCGGGCCTGCAGGTTGAGCAAGGAATTCCAAGTGCCGGCGTCCGCTTCCTGATAGATCACGCCTTTGAGCAAAAGGATGACCAGAGCCGATAAGTCATTCGTTGCCACAGCGTTGCCTGGTTCTGGTTTCTGTTCTGCCATCATTACCTCACAAAGATCACGCGCGGCAAACGCGCCTGCTTCACCTGTCCCCGGCCATCCGGCTCTACACGGCTCCAGCCGATGGTCTCCGTCGCCTCTTCATCCACCACCGTCTTGAAGGTGTCGCCCGCGAGTTGCAGGTACGCCACCAGTTCGGCCAAGCCGTGCTGCAGCGGCTGCATCTCGCACAGCTCGCGCAGGGTGATTTGCGAACGGTCCTGCAAGGCGTGGCGGATATGCCTGATCAAAGCGCCCTTGTCGATCACGATCTGCGAGTACAGAGCTGCCGCATCCACTTCGGCGTCGCCTGACTCCAGCGCGATATCGGCGATCAACGGTTTGATGGCTGGGGTGTAGAGCGGCCGTTCCATCGGCAACTCGATATCGGCAGCGGTGTCCGCAATGGTCATCATCTCATCCGGCGGCGGCGATTCCCGCAGCGCCAGCACCTTGGCCTCGATGCCATGCAGGATGTCCATGATGCGGCGGTTCTCCAGCCAAGCCTGGTCGTCCAGAAAGCGCCGCAACTGCTGCGAGAGCTGGGCCACTGTGCGCTGGGTGTGCTCGCCGGCCTCCAGCCAATCGTAATGCACGCGGCGGGTGCGGGCGTCGGGCTTGAGTTCGGCGACCGGGGGCAGGGTCAGTACGCGCTCGAGCAGCGCCGACAGTTCTTCCTGACGGCTGCTGGACATCAGGAAATCCCAAAAGGCGCGAAAGCTGCGGCCCTGGTCGGAGTCGGCAATGGCGTCTCGCTCTCCCATGATTTCTTCCAGCAGCGCGCCTTTTGAGCCCTCCCACAGCGCGATGCGTTCCCGCACGCGCCGATCCAGCCCACGAAAGTTATGCTCCACCTCGCGGAAATCGGTGAGCAGTTCGCGCGCAAGCTGGATGAACTGTTGAAAGCGGTCTTTCAGCGCCGTGTCGTCCAGCAGCGGAATGTCACCGGCCAGAACGCGGGCGATTTCGACGTCGATCTCGTCGCGCCGCTTGTGCAATTCCGCAATGCGCGCTTGCGGGTCGGTTTCGCTGCCTTCGCTCATCTGCTTGAGCAGCTCGAACAGAGTGAGCAAGCGCGACTCGGTGCCCACGAAGTTGCGCTCGGTGAGCGTTCCCAGCCAGGCAATCGCCTTCTCGGTCGCCGGGGTCAGGTCGAAATGCGGTTCGTCCGACCCGTGGGCGTAGAACTTGCGTAGCCAACCTTTCTCGGTGGCAGCCCAGTCGTTGAGGTAGTCGAGCGCGGACTTGGGGAAGGCCTCCGCGCCCAGCTGTTCGCGCAGCGCAAACAGTTCGTCTTCCAGCGCCTCAGCCAAATCTGCCTGTGCCATCACCCGCACATTGGGCGCGATGAACGCGCGCTGCAGAAAACTCGCTACCAGCGGTGCGTGATCCGAGCGTAGCAGCCGCCAAGCCGGGTGGCTCTGGCGCAGCAGGTCTAGGGTGGCGTAGTCGAGGCTCATTAAGGTTTGACCCACTTCGCCCCGCGCCCCTTGCCGGTGGGCGCAATCAAGCCTTCTGTCTTCATCGCGCGCAACACCAGCCGAACCGTGTCGCGGCTCACACCGGGGCAGGCGGCTTCGATTTCAGAGATCGAGAAGGGCAAGTTGCGTTTCAGAATCTCGGCCCGCACCCGGCCACCCTTGGCCCCGCGCCCGCGCTCGATGGTGCCGACATGCCCCTCGAACTCCTTGTAGGCTCTGAGCAGCGCCCCCCAGAAGTAATCGAGCCATGGCGCGATATTGTGCGCGGCTTCGTGCCAACCCTGCGAGCTGGCTTCGAGCGTTTCGTAGTAGCTCTCTTTCGATTCCTCGAAGATGCGCTCCAGGCTGATGTATCGTCCGACGGTGTAGTCGAAGTGATACAGCAGTTGCAAGGTCAGCAGCCGCGCCATGCGCCCGTTGCCGTCCGGGAAGGGGTGGATGCACAGAAAGTCCAGCACGACCAGCGGCACCAGTACCAGAGGGTCGGCCAGATGCTGATCCAGCGCGGTGCGATAGCGCCCAACCAAATCGGTCATCGCCATCGGCGTGAGGTGCGCGGCCACGGGCCGAAAGCGGATACGCGAGCTGCCATCCGGGTGCCGTTCGACGATGTCGTTGTTGGTGGCCTTCCAGTGACCGCCGGGCTGCGGCATGTAGCGGTACAGGATGCTGTGCAATTGGAGAACGGTGCCTTCCGAGAAAGGCATCTGCTCCGCGTTTTCGTGGATCAGTCCCAGCGCATCGCGGTAACCGGCCACCTCTTGCTCCGAGCGGCTCTTGGGAGTGGCGTTCTTGATCACCAGCGACTTCAGGCGATCTTTGGGGACGACAACCCCTTCCAGCCGGTTGGACGATTCCGTCGACTCGATGGCAGCAATCTGGCGGAGGTCGCTCAACACCTCGGGCGACTGCGCCACGTACAGTTGCTGCTTGCCCCGGTATTCGCCCAGGGTCCGCATCGTGGCGATCTGCAAGCCGTTGTAGCGAAGATTTGCCAGGAATTCAGGGGTCAGCGAGTGCATTGGGTGCCAGTCTCTGGAAATAGGGTAATCGTACATTGCATTGGGGTATGCATGCAATTCATTACCCCATTATTTCGTCGGATTACCTCATTTCTTTCGGCCAAACGGGGGAGCACGGAGAGCAGGAAAATAGCGAAAATCGGGACGTATCGGTCGTTGTCGCCCTTCGCACGAACCCCGGAAGCCCATCCGTGCGGGCACCACGTCGGAAAAGAAGAAGCCAGAGTTGAAACTGAACCCATAAAGTTGCACCCAATGGGAATCATATCTTTGCACAAAACCACTAGTTTTTCGGGTTATCGGCTTCAATAATTGGGGATTCAAGGCCCATAATTTTGCAGTTTGTCTAAAAATGATGCATATCGTTGCACTTTGTCAAAGCAATGCTGGATTTACAATGCAAACTCGCTAAGAGTGAAAACCGCCACTTGTTCCAATCCCCTCCCGCGCTCTGAAAGATGGATTACCCTAGCTGTTTATCCACAATCTCGAACAAATCACGCGACAAACCAGTATGGTTGCGCAGAATCTCCAGGGCAGCACGGGCATGTGCCTGGCGACTGGCATCAAACTTTCTCCATCGGTCAAAACAACGGGCGACTCGGGAAGCGACCTGCGGATTGACGGCATCCAGCTTACGCGTCTGCTCGGCAAGAAAGTGGTAGCCGCTGCCATCGGCTGCATGAAAATGCACATGGTTGCTGCTGAAAGCGCGCAGAAGCGCGTAGACCTTGTTCGGGTTGCGCAAGTCGAATGCGGGATGTTCGACTAGCCGCTTGACCTCATTCAGAACGCTTGGGCGACGACTGGTGGCCTGTACTTGAAGCCACTTGTCGACGACCAGCGCTTCGCCTTGCCAACGCTGATAAAAGGCATCCAATGATTGCTGTCGTTCCTCGCCTTCGCTCTGCGCCAAGACCGACAGACTGGCAAATTGGTCGGTCATGTTATCGGCGCTATCGAACTGTTGTCGCGCCAGCGCACGGGTAGACTGGCTATCCGCTTCGCACAGGTAGCCAAGGCAGACGTTGCGCAACGCACGGTGGCCAACATCGATCAGATCAGGACGATAACCCTCTCTCGGCGCAAGACGCTCATAGCAAGCCTGAAATTCCGCGCCGAGATGTTCGGTGAGGAAGCGGCGCAAGCCATTGCGGGCTGCGTGCAGTGCCTTGGGGTCAACCACGTCCAGTTGTTCGGCCAGCGTTGCTTCGCTCGGCAATGACAGAGCTTCAGCGGCAAAGGCGGGATCGGTGTCGGCATCGGCCAGCACCCGCGCCGTCGCTTGGGCGAAGCTGACTGGCCAGATCGGCGTGCCTCCCGCACTGAGTATGGTGGTCGCAGCGATAATCAGGCGATTGGCCAGGCGCTGCCCCGCTTCCCAGCGGTTGAATGGATCACTGTCGTGCGCCATCAGGTGAGCGAGTTCTGCGTCACTGTAAGCATAATCGAGTACGACGGGGGCCGAGTAATCACGCAATAGCGAGGGTACGGGATCGACCAAGACTTCTTCGAAGATGAATTCTTGCGTCTCGCTGCACAGCGACAGCACTAGCTGGCTGACATGGGTGCCGGAATTATCTCCGACCAGACGTATGGGCAGGTCCTGTCCGTCCGGACCAACCAGGCCGATGGCAACTGGAATATGGTAGAGCTGCTTGGCTGATTGACCGGGCGTAGCGGCGCAGGACTGGCTCAATCTCAGTATGTAACGATGATTGGTGGCATCATATCGGCCAGTCGCAGCAACGTGTGGCGTACCGGCCTGCTCGTACCAGTGCATGAACTGGCTGAAATCCGCACCAGATGCATCGGCCATGGCGGCAACGAAGTCATCGCAGGTCACTGCCTGTCCATCGTGACGGGCGAAGTACAGATCCATACCACGACGGAAGGCTTGCTTGCCGATCAGGGTCTGGATCATGCGCACGACCTCAGCACCTTTTTGATACACGGTAGCGGTATAAAAGTTGTTGATTTCGATGTATGAGGCCGGTCGCACGGGGTGAGCCATCGGACCGCTGTCCTCGGGGAACTGGGCCGCACGCAGGCTGCGTACCTCGCGGATACGGGCCACCGAACGGTTATGTACATCGGCGCCGAATTCCTGGTCACGAAAGACGGTCAGCCCTTCCTTGAGCGACAGCTGGAACCAGTCGCGGCAGGTCACCCGGTTGCCGGTCCAGTTGTGGAAATATTCGTGCGCTACCACCCTATCGATATTTTCGTAATCAACATCAGTGGCCACATCCTGCCGAGCCAGCACGTACTTTGTGTTGAAAATGTTCAGCCCCTTGTTTTCCATTGCCCCCATGTTGAAGTCACCGACGGCGACAATCATGTAATGGTCGAGATCACATTCCAGGCCAAAGGTCTGCTCATCCCAGTGCATCGACTTTTTAAGGGCAGACATGGCGTGCACACACTGATCCAGCTTGCCTGGCTCGACGAAGATCGCCAGTTGGACCTCGCGGCCAGACGTGGTTCGATAGCTGTCGCGCAGTACGTCGAGCTTGGCGGCAACCATAGCGAACAGATAGCAAGGCTTAGGGAAGGGGTCTTGCCACTTTGCCCAGTGCCGCCCACCCTCCTCGTTACCACTGGCGACGGGATTGCCGTTGGCTAGCAATTGCGGGAACGCCGCTTTGTCGGCATGCAGGGTAACGGTATAGCGTGACATCACGTCCGGACGATCCTGGAACCAGGTGATGCGGCGAAAGCCCTGCGCTTCGCACTGGGTGAAATACCCGTTAGCCGAGAGGTAGAGGCCGGACAGGCGGGTATTGCCGTCAGGGTGAATGCGCGTCACCGTCTCCAGGCAGAAGGCATCCGGCAAGTCGACCAGAGTCAGATGGCCGGTACTTAAGCGGTAACGGTCAGGTGCCATGGGCACGCCATCGAGGCTTACTGAGATCAACTCCAATTCTTCCCCATCGAGTACCAGCGGGCCATTGGACGTCTTCACTGCCGGGTTGCGACGTACTGACAGCTGCGCTGTCACCAGTGCTTCTCCGCTCTGGAAATTGACGTCAACATCGACCGTGTCAATTAAAAAAGAGGGCTGCGCGTAGTCGGTCAAGTTAATGGTTTGCGGGGTATCTTGAGTCATTAGGGCACACGTTGAGGGAAAATCGTAGTGTGACAGAAAATGATTGTGGATTTATGGGTGAGGCTGTGGACTTCGGCCTGATTTATTGCTGGCGGCCGCTGATCTGCTGAATTAAGATCCATAATATACGTTTTGTACTCGAAACCGAATGTCGTGGAAGTGCCAAGAACGGTCATACGTCAAATGCAGGGAAACAACTGATCCGTGCTGGGAAACGGTCATTGAGAGCTACATAGCTAGACCCCATGGTGCTCAATGGCCTGCCAACGAGGCTATCTCGATGCGGACGCGATTTTGTAGTCATTGTTACGATGAAAGTCCAACTGGAAAATAAAATTCCCAAATAGCATTCTTTTGCAAAAGAATGCTAACCTAGCATTTATCTGCTAATTTGCGCGATAAACAAGACATAGGGGAAACAATGGAGCATCTGTCTGAAATTCTGAGCTTTATTGGCGGCTTGTTCGCGGGCTGGACGTTGAGAATCATCGTGGACAAATCCAAAAACTCCACGACGATCCGGGGCAATGTGGCGGCCGGCGATATCGCCGGTCGCGATATCAATAAGAAATAATAGGCTGAAATGGCAAGCGTGATGACCACAGTCCAAGACAACACAGTCGCGGGCGACGTCGCTGGCAGGGATGTAAATAAAACCTACAATGCCGCGCGTGAGCCTACGGCAATGGCCAAGCTCGTCGAGCAATACCTTGCCGAAACCCTCGCGGATCAAACGCTTTCCACGTGGACGGAAAAACTTGAGCATTTTCTGTCCAACGAAACCAGCTCCGATATACGGGGTCTTGAGGATAAGCTGAACGCCTCGGGGCGAGCCGACTTGCTAAAAGGGGCGCTGATCAAGAAGCAATCGGCCTATAAGGCCATCATGCGTCAACAAGGCTCCAAATCAGCACAGACCATATTCACTTTTTTAATGGCGGAGATTGTCGTCAATTTTGAGCAATCGGTATTACCATTGGTGCAGGCCGAGGCTTCCCGAGAAATCGTGGACGCGGCCATGTTGGAAAAAGTAATATCTCCAGCGTTGCAAATGCTTGAAAGCAACCCACTAATGTTGGACAAGATGGACATTCAAGGGTTGGTTTATTTCTTGGCTGGGAACTGTTACGTCAGGTGGGACGCATGCTGATATACGATCCAGCGCTGGACCCTTACCATAGCGCCATAAGAATATTGGCCATCGCCATGTCGTCAGCCAAGCGACGGATTGAGTTATCAATCGACGCGGCTAGAATCGCGGACTATTTTCTAGTCTATCCATACAAAATGATCGGTTTTAAATTTCCCGCCGAATTTCGGACCATGCGGGCGGCGGTGAAGGAGACGGAAAACCCCTATCGCCACGCGTCTGGAACTCGGGCCGCTTTTGAAAGAATGCGGCCAATATTTTTTGCCGCGCTAAGCGGGCTTGTGGCGGCGGACCTCATCGACGTCGCTGGATTGAAACGCGGGATTCTCGTGCTTACCGAAAGCGACATGCCAGACGATTTGGCGGCGGCGGTCGCAAGGTTTCAGGAGCGGCAAACCGTCGTGGGCAAGTTTGTCCTGTCGGATTTGCTCGCCATGCCCACCAATGGAGATAACGGGCTCAAGCATCGCTCCAGCCTTATAGAACATCGATATGACATTGCATAAGCCTACCATTCTCGTTGATCGCTTGGTCGTTAAAAAAAACGGCAATTCGGTTATGGATATTTCTTTCCATGCGGGGCTGAACGTCATCACCGGCGAAAATAGCTCTGGCAAAACCACGGCTATTCGCTTTATCGCATACGCTCTCGGCTCGGAAAGCATCAGCTTCAACCAAGTGGCCCAGCTGTGCGACGACATCTATTTGGAGATCACCGCCAACGAGGCTGTCGTGACCTTGCGCAGGCACGTGAGCACCCAGCTGATGCAGCCGCTGTCAATATTTTGGGGCGGCATGCAGACTGCAATGGATGTCGGGGCGTCAATGTGGCAACAATACCCATTCAAACGGAGCGAATCGAAGGAGAGCTTCTCCCAAGTGATGTTTCGACTGCTGGAAATGCCTGAGCTCCGTGGCGAGGGAGGTTCGAATATTACGATGCACCAATTGATGCGCTTGGTCTACTCGGACCAAGAGACGCCTTCATCGGATTTATTCCGTCATGATCGGTTTGATCGCGGCATAACTCGTGCGGCCGTGGGCGACTATCTTCTGGGAATCGACTCAACTGAGCTATACGATTTGAAACTGCAGGAGTCCGCAGCCGACAAAGAAGCGTCGGCCATTCGGGCGAGCATCAAAACGATTTACAGTACGTTTGGAAGTTCTGGAACCAATATATCGCTTGATTTCTTGGACAATCAAATTCAAACGCTGGCGAGCGAAGTCACTTTCCTGCAGTCCAGGCTTGAAAATATCAATAGCGAGGCGTCCGCCAAAACCTCTTCTTCAAAGGAAGATAATTCGTTAAGAACGAAGCTGAGCGACGCTCATTCCAAGTTGTCCAAGCTCAAACAGAAAAAAATTGACCTTCAGACCGAGATTGCGGATTCAGAACTTTTTCTTAAAGAGCTTGAAGAACGGATGTTTAGCTTGGAGGAGTCCGCGATAGCCGAGTCCTACTTGGGTACGGCGGTCTTTTCGTTTTGCCCAAGTTGCTTTACCAAACTCGAAGCGGTGGGTGAAAACAAGTCTTCATGCGCGCTGTGCAAGTCTGATATCGCCGAGGATTCAGCGCGGTCGCAATTGGCTCGGATGAGAAACGAGCTGGCTCTGCAACTAAAGGAATCTAGCACGATCCGCATGCAACAATTGGAAGAGCTTGATTCGATCACGCTTGAAATTCCCTCGGCCGAAGCGCAGCTAAAATCCTTAGAGGCTGAATTCAAGCGCAATCAGGCTCATTGGAGATCGCCTAATCAAATTTTGATGCAGTCGATCTCGAAGGAAATTGGCGGCAAAGAGCAAGAGATAAAAAATGCCTTGGAGCTGAAGAAGCTGGCCGACTTGCTTGAAAAATTGACACAAAAGCTTGGCGAGGTGGAGAGCCGATTGGAGTGGACGCGTGGGCGCATCGAGGCGGTGACCCGCCAGCAGACTGGCCGCCGCAGCTCTGCCTATTTGTCCGTCGTGAACAATTTGAAGACGATTCTCAAGGAGGATCTGTTCCGACAGGCAGAGTTTGCGCAGGCTGATGAAATTGACATAGATTTCGCCGCGAACCAGTTGACCATCGACGACCAAAAGCAATTTTCAGCAAGCTCGATGGTATTTTTGCGCCACGGTTTCCATCTGGCGCTGCTCCTCTCCTCGCTTGAGCAGGATTATTTCCGCTACCCACGCCTTCTGATTTTGGACGGCATCGAAGACGGCGGGATGGAGGTCGATAGAAGCTATAATTTCCAAAAAATTATCGCGAGGCATTCTGAGGACTCCGATGTCGTTCATCAAATCATCATGACGACAATGAGCGTCTGCCCTGAATTAGATAACGATACATATATCGTTGGGCCAAAATTTACACACGATGAAAAATCCATAAACATAAAATAACCTTGCCGCCCGCAACGGCCAGCTATGTTTCCATTAGCGGCGCCGCTCTTTTTTTCGACAGTTGGCTTTCAACCTCTACGATTGCCGCAAGCAAACAACATTAATGTGAAAATGGAGAATATATGGGCCAAGCGATAAGCGTGACAATAGGGGAGCACTTCTTCCGAAAAAAGGGCGACCTCACAGAATTTATCCGGGCTCTTGTAGATCGCTATCAGATTGGTGATTTTCTGAATGCTGAAGACACGAAATTTTGTTTAACTCTTTTTGAAAGCCATACCGATTATCCCAAAAAACTTGCTCCTGGAGTGGCTCGCATCCAGTTGCTCATTCAAGAGGAAGGGAGTCGCGGTTTTCAAATTCACAAAACTGATGGGACCTCTGACAACATCAGCTGGACTGACTGCGTCGCCAATAGAAAATAGCCGCGATGGTGGCCGGAAGGCTGGCCGTGATGAAGGCTTAGAGGCTGTTATGAACTGCTCCCGAAGCACGCTACCCTGATAAAAACAAATCCTCAGGGCCGGTTCCAACATTCCAACAATTTGTTGGAATGTTGGAACCGGCCCCGCGCGTGCATATTGGGGTATTGCGCTACACCATTACCCCTTTACTTCGGCTATTACCCCACACGCAGGGCCGTGAGCTTGGCTTCCTGGCCGAATAGCGCGCTCATGGCGGTATCGCCAATCACCACACTTAGCCAATGATGAAGGCCAAGCAGACCGCCATCGCCGCACTTCGCGGGCAAGAAAAAAGCCCGGATACCCTCCGGGCTTTCTAAAATGGTGGACCGAATGAGGATCGAACTCACGACCTCCGCATTGCGAACGCGGCGCTCTCCCAGCTGAGCTATCGGCCCACAGTTGGAACGGGCATATTACCTTATAATCAACGCTATTTAAAAGAGCTGTTGAGGGGATGGAAATGCAAGGCACGCTTCTTTCGCGGATAGGCTGGTTGCTGGTGGCGGTTCTCGGTGCGGCGGCGGTGGGCGGCATTGCCCTCAACCGGGGCGAGAGCATCAACGCGATCTGGTTCATTGCCGCAGCGGCATGCGTTTACGCCATTGCCTACCGCTTTTACAGCGCCTGGCTGGCAGCCAAGGTACTGATACTGGATGAAACCCGCGCGACGCCGGCGGAACGTTTCGACAACGGGCGCGACTTCGTGCCGACCAACAAGTGGGTGGTGTTCGGCCACCATTTCGCCGCCATCGCCGGGCCGGGGCCGCTGATCGGGCCGACGCTGGCGGCGCAGTTCGGCTATCTGCCGGGTACCTTGTGGATACTGGTCGGCGCGGTGCTGGGCGGCTGCGTGCAGGATATGGTCACCATGTTCTTTTCCACCCGCCGCGACGGGCGTAGCCTGGGCCAGATGGCGCGCGACGAACTCGGGCCGGTCGGCGGCGCGGCGGCCCTGGTGGGTACGCTGATGATCATGGTGATCCTGATCGCGGTGCTCGGGCTGGTGGTGGTCAATGCCATGAAGCACAGCCCGTGGGCGACTTCGACGGTGGCGGCGACCATCCCGATTGCGGTGCTGGTCGGTCTTTACATGCGCAACATCCGCCCCGGCCGAGTGCTGGAGGGCTCGTTGCTGGGCCTCGCCCTGCTGCTGCTTGCGGTGGCGGGCGGCGGCTGGATCGACCATAGCGAAACCTTGCGCCCGTTGTTCGACCATGAGGGGCTGACGCTGGCCTGGCTGGTCATCGGCTACGGCTTTCTCGCGGCGATCCTGCCGGTGTGGCTGCTGCTGGCGCCGCGCGATTACCTGTCCACCTTCCTGAAGCTCGGCACGATTTTCCTGCTGGCGATCGCCATCATCATCATGCGGCCGGAGATCAAGATGCCGGCGCTGACCCAGTTCATCGACGGCAGCGGGCCGATTTTCGGCGGCAGCGTTTTTCCCTTCGTCTTCATCACCATCGCCTGCGGCGCGGTGTCCGGCTTCCACGCGCTGATTGCTTCCGGCACCACGCCGAAGCTGCTCGCCAACGAGCGGGACATCCGCATGATCGGCTACGGCGGCATGGTGCTGGAATCCTTTGTCGCGATCATGGCGATGATCGCCGCCACGGTGCTCGACCCCGGCGTGTTCTTCGCCATCAACAGCCCGGCGGGCGTGGTGGGCAAGGAGGCGGCGGACGCGGTGGCGAAAATTTCGTCCTGGGGCTTCCCGGTGACGGTGGAGCAGATGGAATTGCTGGCCAGGGATATGGGTGAAAAAACCCTGTTCGCCCGCACCGGCGGCGCGCCTTCGCTGGCGGTGGGGATGGCGAGTATTTTCGGTAGCGCATTCGGGCAGGGGATGCTGGCGATGTGGTACCACTTCGCCATCATGTTCGAGGCGGTGTTCATCCTTACCACCCTGGACGCCGGCACCCGCGTCGGCCGTTTCATGCTGCAGGACATGCTGGGCAATTTCTCGCCTAAACTGGGAGAGACTTCCTGGTATCCCTCGGTGCTGCTCACCAGTGGAATGGTTGTCGCAGCCTGGGGTTATTTTCTCTACATTGGCGTCATCGACCCGAATGGCGGCGTCAACATCCTGTGGCCGCTGTTCGGCATTTCCAACCAGATGCTGGCGGCAATCGCCCTGTCGGTCGCCACCGGCATCCTGGTCAAGTCCGGCAGGCTTCGCTACGCCTGGGTCACCGGAGTGCCGTTGGCGTGGCTGGCCATGGTGACGACCAGTGCGGCATGGGAGAAGGTGTTCAGCTCCGATGTGCGGGTCGGCTTTTTCGCCGCCGCCAACGACATGGCGGACAAGCTCGCCAGTGGGGCTTTGCCGGCGGCCAAGGCCAAGTTCGCCCCGCAGCTCATCTTTAATCAGCAGCTCGATGCCTGGCTGACGATTTTTTTCGTGGTGGTGCTGTGGGTGGTCATTTTCGACATGCTACGGGTGGCGGCGCGGCACGTGCGCGGCAAGCCGGTGCCGCCGCTCTCCGAATCGGCGCATGAGCCGTCGCGCCTGGTGGAAGACTGGGTGAGGGACTGAGGGAACCATTAGATTCACAGCGAAAGAGGGGTGCGAGATGAAAACCATGTGGAAGATTCTGGGCTTGCTGATGATCTGCGGGCAGGCTGTTGCTGCCGACATAGCCAGTCTGACGACGGGCGAGATGGCGGGTGGCCTGAAAGAAACGCTGACCAAGAGCGCGGTGGCGGCGGTGGGCAAGCTGGGGCAGGAAAACGGTTTTTTGAACAACGAAAAAGTCAAAATTCCCCTGCCGGACAGTCTGGCCAGGGTCGAAGGAGTGATGCGGACCTTTGGCATGGGCAAGCAGGCGGATGAACTGGTGGTGGCGATGAATCGCGCGGCCGAAATGGCAGTGCCGGAAGCGAAGACGCTGCTGATCGAGGCGGTGAAAAAGATGTCCATTCAGGATGCCAGGGCGATCATCAGCGGCGGAGATGATGCCGCCACGGCTTACTTCAGGAAGAATACCGAGGATGCGCTGGGGGTGAAGTTTTTGCCCATGGTGAAAAAGAGCACCCAAAAGGTCGGCCTTGCGCAGCGCTACAATGATTTTGCCGGCAAGGCCGCCAAGTACGGCTTGGTGGAAGAGAAGCAGGCCAATATCGAACAGTATGTGACCCAGAAAACGCTGGACGGCTTATACGCAACGATTGCCGAGGAAGAGCGCGCCATCCGCAAGGACCCTGTCGGTAGCGGCAGCAAGTTGATCGGCAAGATATTCGGCTATGGCCGCTAGTGCGGCAACCCGGATGGGCCGGGCGATGTTAGGGGTTCGCTTGGGCGCGTTGTGGCGCTTCATTCGCCGGGCGTCCGGCGACGACGCCTACGAGTGCTATCTGCGCCATCATGCCGAGGCGCATCCGGGCGAGTCAGTATTAAGTGCCAAGGAGTTTTTCAGGCAGGAACAGGAACGCAAGTGGGAGGGAGTGCGCCGTTGCTGCTAGCGGGACAGGTGATTTTTCGTCCATGACAGGAGATTGGGCAGGCGCGGCGGCGCCAGCAGCCAGCCGATCGCAACGCCGAGCGCATCCGCCATCATGTCGGCAACCTCGAATGAGCGGTAACCGGTGGCGCGCTGGGCATATTCCAGGGCAATGCCCAGCGCCACCATGCCGGCCGCGAGCCAGATCCTTTGGCGCAGGGCGGTGTAGGGCTGGGCGAACCATAACGTCACCAGGCCATAGGCGGCTAAGTGGCCGAGCTTGTCGCCTTGTTCCACGTTCAAATGAGGTGGGGACGGCGTCAGCGAAAGAGCGATGATCGCCAGCACCAGCATCCACCCCGCCGCTTTCCAATAGCCGGCAATCCGGATTGGGTTCAAACGCAGATATCCCGGTAGGCCCGCTCGCTGGCGAAGGCCAGTACCGGGAACACCACCACGAACAGGGGCATGAACAGCAGGATCGAACCGGCCACGCCGAGCGTCAAGGCGATTCCCCAGGCGATCATCACGCTGAAATTGCCGAAAACCACGCGCACGCTGGCGCTGACCGCTTTTGTCAGCTCCAGGCGGCGGTCGTGGATCAGGGGCACTGAAAAGGCGGAAATGGCGAAGATCATGAAAGCCAGCACGGCGCCGGTGACTGAGGAAAACAGCAGGAAGGAAAGCCATCTCCCGCCGCTGCCGAAGGCCGAAAAAAATTCCAGCGCGGATAGTACCGGCACAGTGCCGAAATACAGGCTGTAAACAATGGCGGCATCGGTCAGCCAGATCAGGAACAGGAACATGCAGACCACGGAAAGCACCCACAGCGCCGGAGGGCTATGGCGGAACCCGGCGAAGAAGTCGACCAGGCGGGCATTCCGCCCAGATGCCTGAACCTTTGCGGCATTGAAGAACCCGGCCAAAACAGCCGGGCCGACCAGCATGAAGCCGCCGGCCAGCGGAAAAACCATCGGTGCGATGTCCAGAATCATTACGCCCGCGAGCAAGGCCGCGCCGACCATGGCAAAGATGCCGGCATAGGCGACGCTGGTATTTTGAGTTTGGCGGAACATCCGCCAGCCGTGGGCGACCCAGTTTCGAATATGGGAAAATGAAATCTTGCGATAATTAAGCGGTCGCTCCACGATTTAAGTGCTTTTTCGGTACGCCCAGCGCAGCATCGCCATGCCCGCTACGATCATCGGCAGGGAAAGCCACTGCCCCATGCTGAGATTGAGCGCCAGGAGGCCGAGGAAGTTGTCCGGCTCGCGGGTGAATTCCGCCAGGAAGCGGAAGCTGCCGTAGCCGATCAGGAACAGGCCGGACACTGCGCCGGTCGGGCGCGGCTTGCGCGAGAACAGCCAGAGCAGGGCGAACAGCGCCAGGCCCTCGAGCGCGAACTGGTAAAGCTGGGAGGGGTGGCGCGGAATCGAATCGATCTGGGGAAACACCACGGCCCAGGGCACATCGCTCGGTCGGCCCCACAGCTCGCCGTTGATGAAATTGCCGATGCGCCCCGCGCCCAAGCCGAGCGGCACCAGCGGGGCGATGAAATCGGTGACGGCGAGCCAGCTTTTTCCGGTCCTGCGGGCGAATAGTCCCATCGCGACGAGCACGCCGAGGAAGCCGCCGTGGAAGGCCATGCCGCCCTGCCAGACGGAAAAAATCTCCAGCGGATGGGCAAGGAAATGGGCCGGCTGGTAAAACAGCACGTAACCCAGCCGGCCGCCCAGCACTACGCCCAGCACCCCGTAGAACAGCAGGTCGTCCAGCTCCTTGACGGTCCAGCCCGGCTGCGGGCCGGTCTTGATGCGTTGCCGTCCGAGCAGCAGAAACAGGCCGAAGGCCAGCAAGTACATCAGGCCGTACCAGCGGATGGCGAGCGGGCCGAGATGGAGGGCGACGGGATCGAATTGCGGATGGATCAGCATTGAGGCGGCAGGGAATTCGGTTAAAATGCGGATTATACGTTAATCCTGGAAAAATCAGTTTAACCACGAATGCCAAAAGTAGGCGCCTTTAGGCGACACTAATGTTCACTAATTTACACGAATAAAAACATACGAATACAAAACGGAACTGCTTCGCCGTGATAGTGGGCGCAGGTAAAAACACCATGCCATGACTATTTGTGAACATTCATGTTTTATTCGTGTCATTCGTGGTGAATCGCCGTTTTTAGGTTAATCTCTTTTTTTCCTGCTCGCAAGGATAGTGTTATGCCCGCTTACCGCTCCAAGACCTCCACCCACGGCCGCAACATGGCCGGCGCCCGCGCCCTGTGGCGCGCCACCGGCATGACCGACAGCGATTTCGGCAAGCCCATCATCGCCATCGCCAATTCCTTTACCCAGTTCGTGCCGGGCCACGTCCACCTCAAGGATATGGGGCAGCTGGTGGCGCGCGAGATCGAGAAAGCCGGCGGCGTGGCCAAGGAATTTAACACCATCGCGGTGGATGACGGCATCGCCATGGGCCACGCCGGCATGCTCTACAGCCTGCCCTCGCGCGAACTCATCGCCGACAGCGTCGAATACATGGTCAACGCCCACTGCGCCGATGCGCTGATCTGTATTTCCAACTGCGACAAAATCACCCCCGGGATGCTGATGGCGTCCCTGCGCCTCAACATCCCGACGATCTTCGTTTCCGGCGGGCCGATGGAGGCGGGCAAGGCGGTCATCCACGGCAAGACGCTGCACCTCGATCTGGTGGATGCCATGGTGGCGGCGGTGGATCCCCATTACACCGATGCCGAAACCCTGACCATGGAACGTTCCGCCTGTCCCACCTGCGGTTCCTGCTCCGGCATGTTCACCGCCAACTCGATGAACTGCCTGGTCGAGGCGCTCGGCCTCGGGCTGCCCGGCAACGGCTCGCTGTTGGCCACCCATGCCGACCGCAAGCGTCTGTTCCTCGAAGCGGGCCGGCTGATTGTGGCGCTGGCGAAGTCCTGGTATGAAAAGGACGACGCTTCCGTGCTGCCGCGCAGCATCGCCTCATCCCAGGCGTTCGAGAACGCCATGACGCTGGACATCGCCATGGGCGGTTCGACCAACACCGTGCTGCATCTCCTCGCGGCGGCGCATGAGGGTGGGGTGGAGTTCACCATGCAGGATATCGACCGCCTTTCCCGCAAGGTTCCCCACCTGTGCAAGGTGGCGCCCTCGATCCAGACCTACCACATGGAGGACGTGCACCGTGCTGGCGGCATCATGGGCATTCTGGGTGAACTCGACCGCGCCGGGCTGCTGCACCGCGATCTGCCGACGGTGCATAGCGCCACCCTGGGTTTCGCCCTGGAGCAATGGGACGTAATGCGCACCCAGGACGAGAAGGTGAAAACTTTCTATCGCGCCGCGCCCGGCGGCGTGCCGAGCCAGACCGCCTTCAGTCAGGACAAGCGCTATCCTGATCTCGACATCGACCGCGCAAAAGGCTGCATCCGCGACAAGGCCCACGCCTATTCGCAGGACGGCGGCCTGGCCGTGCTCTATGGCAACATCGCCGTGGACGGCTGCATCGTCAAAACTGCTGGGGTGGACGAAAGCATCCTCAAATTCAATGGCCGCGCACGCATTTTCGAAAGCCAGGATGATGCGGTGGAGGGCATCCTCGCCGACAAGGTCGTCGCCGGCGACGTCGTGGTGATCCGCTACGAAGGGCCGCGCGGCGGGCCGGGCATGCAGGAAATGCTTTACCCCACCAGCTACCTGAAGTCGAAGGGGCTGGGCAAATCCTGCGCCCTGCTCACCGACGGGCGCTTCTCCGGCGGCACCTCCGGCCTGTCAATCGGCCACGCCTCGCCGGAAGCAGCGGAAGGCGGCGCCATCGGCCTGATCGAAGAAGGCGACAGCATCGAGATCGACATCCCGAACCGTACCATCAACCTCAGGATCAGCGACGAGGACTTGGCCCACCGCCGGCTCAGCATGGAAGCTAAAGGTGCACAAGCCTGGAAGCCGGCGAACCGCAACCGCATCGTCTCGGCCGCGCTGCGGGCCTATGCGGCGATGACCACCAGCGCGGCCCGGGGCGCGGTGCGCGACGTGTCACAGGTTGAGCGGCGCTAAGAAACGAATGGCCCATTCCGCCAAGCCTGAAAAGGCCGACCACAAGCTCAGCTTGCGTGAGCTGGTCGAGGCGATGATCGCCGACGGCTTGATTGAAAAGGCGGATACCGCCAACCTGTTGTTGCCGGCGCGAGGTGCTCGGGGCGAGGTTCATCCACTGGTGCAAATCGCCGAGCAGAAATGGAAATCGGCCAAGCCCCCGCACAAGCTGCTTAGCCTCGAGGCCTTGACCGAATGGCTGGCAGACTGGGTCCAGCTGCCCTACTACCACATCGACCCGCTGAAGATCGATGTGACCGCCGTCACCAACATCATGTCGGATACGTATGCGGCGCGCTTCCGCATCCTGCCGGTCGAAGTCACCTCGCGCGAGGTGGTGGTCGCCACGGCCGAGCCTTTCCTGAACGAGTGGGAAAAAGAGCTGGCACCGATCCTGCGCCTCGACATCAAACGTGTCGTCGCCAACCCGCTGGATATTCAACGCTATCTTGCCGAGTTCTACAACCTGGCGCGTTCGGTCAAGAAAGCCTCGCAATCGCAGAGTTCAGCCTTTGGCGGCGGCCTTTCCAACTTCGAGCAGCTGGTGGAGATGGGGCGCACCGGCAACCTCGATGCCAATGACCGGCATGTCGTCCACATTGTCGACTGGCTGCTGCAATACGCGTTCGATCAGCGCGCTTCCGACATCCATCTCGAGCCGCGGCGCGACTACGGCGACGTGCGCTTCCGTATCGACGGTGTAATGCACCACGTTTACCAGATCCCGCTCGCGGTGATGGGCGCGGTGACCAGCCGCCTCAAGGGTCTCGGTCGGATGGACATCGTCGAGAAGCGCCGCCCCCTGGATGGCCGCATCAAGACCCGCTCGCCCGATGGCGACGAAATCGAGTTGCGCCTTTCCACCATGCCGACCGCCTTCGGCGAAAAGATGGTGATGCGTATCTTCAATCCCGACGTGATCGCGCAGAACTTCAAGGAAATGGGTTTCTCCGACGAGGACGTGGTGCGCTGGACCCAGATGACCGGTCAGCCCAACGGCATCATCCTGGTCACCGGACCGACCGGCTCGGGCAAGACCACCACGCTGTATTCCGCCCTGCGCCAGCTGGCGGTGCCGGAAGTCAACGTCTGCACCATCGAAGACCCGATCGAGATGATCGCGCCCCAGCTCAACCAGATGCAGGTGCAGCAAAACATCGGCCTGGATTTCGCCAGCGGCGTGCGCACCCTGATGCGGCAGGATCCGGACATCATCATGGTGGGCGAGATCCGCGACCTGGAAACCGCGGAAATGGCGATCCAGGCGGCGCTGACCGGGCATCTGGTGCTGTCCACCCTGCACACCAACGACGCACCTTCGGCGATTTCCCGCCTGCTCGATCTGGGTGTCCCGCCCTACCTGATCAACGCGACCCTGCTCGGGGTGATGGCGCAACGCCTGGTGCGTACCCTGTGCCCGCACTGCAAGGAGCGCGAAGCGCTCGACGGCGAAGTCTGGGAGTCTATGGTCAAACCGTGGAAGGCCGCCGCGCCGGCGACGGCGAATGCGCCGAAAGGCTGTCTGGAATGCCGCATGACCGGCTACCTCGGCCGCATTGGTTTGTACGAGATGCTGATCATGTCGCCCGGCCTGCGCAAGCTGATCAAGCCGGCCTGCGATGTCGCCGCCCTGCGCGAGCAGGCCTACAAGGAAGGCATGAAGCCGCTCAGGATCAGCGGCGCGCAGAAGGTCGCGAGCGGGCTAACCACGATAGAGGAAGTTTTGAAAGTCGCCCCGCCACCCTCCGGCATGTAATGGTTGACAAAAACAGTCGGTCTTTGTGGTATCCTGAATATTGCCTTTTCAGGAGACTTTCATGGCCAACCATCTTGTTTCCGAATCTAGCCCATACCTGCAGCAGCACGCCGACAATCCGGTAGATTGGTATCCATGGGGAGAGCAAGCGCTCGCACTTTCGCGCGAGCAGGACAAGCCCATTCTGCTCTCGATCGGCTATTCCACCTGCCACTGGTGCCACGTCATGGCGCACGAATCGTTCGAGGACGAGGCCACCGCTGATCTGATCAATCGCGACTATATTGCCATCAAGGTCGACCGCGAAGAGCGGCCGGACCTCGACCAGATCTACCAGAGCGCTCACACCCTGCTTACCGGAAGGAGCGGCGGCTGGCCGCTGACCCTGTTCCTGACCCCGGATCAGACACCCTTCTACGGCGGCACTTATTTCCCCCCGGAGGCGCGCTACAACCGGCCCGGCTTCAAGGACCTGCTGCCGAAGGTGGCACAGGCCTATCGCGAGCACCGGCATGACATTGCCCGGCAAAATATCTCGCTGCGGGAAAGCCTGGCGTCGTCCGCCCCCGCGCCGAAGGCTGGGACGGAGCCTAGCCCCGCGCCCCTGGCAAGTGCGTTATCCCAGCTCGAGAAAAGCTTCGACCCGGTGCACGGCGGTTTCGGCGGCGCGCCCAAATTCCCCCGGCCGAGCGAAATCGCCTTTTGCCTGCGCCGTTATGCCGCCGTAGGGAACGGGCAGGTGCTGGAAATGGCACGCCAGACGCTGCGCAAAATTGCCGACGGCGGCATCAACGACCAGCTCGGCGGCGGCTTCTGCCGCTACAGCGTGGACGAGCGCTGGCTGATCCCGCATTTCGAGAAAATGCTTTACGACAACGGCCCGCTGCTCGAGCTGTATGCCGATGCCTGGCGCTGCGGCGGCGACGAGCGCTTCCTCACGGTGGCGGAAGAGACCGTGGCGTGGCTGGTGCGGGAAATGCGTGCGCCGCAGGGCGGCTTCTATTCCGCGCTGGATGCCGATTCCGAGCACGAGGAAGGCAAATTCTACGTATGGACGCCGCAGGAAGTTGCCGCCGCGCTTGCTGCCGACGAATATGCCGTACTGGCGCGGCACTACGGACTCGACCAGCCGGCCAACTTCGAAGGCAGCCACTGGCATTTCCATGTCGCCCGTCCGCTCGACCAGGTAGCGCGGGAGCTGGGCGTGAAATTGGACGATGCACGGCGTTTGCTGGACAGCGCACGAACCAAGCTGATGAGCCTGCGTGCACAGCGGGTACGGCCGGGGCGGGACGAAAAGGTCCTGACCAGCTGGAACGCCCTGATGATCAAGGGGCTGGCCCATGCCGGCCGCACCTTCGGCCGGGAAGACTGGATCGCCCTGGCGCAGCAGGCCGCGGATTTCATTCGAACCGATTTATGGCGGGATAACCGCCTGCTGGCCTCGTGGAAGGACGGCAAAGCCAACCTGGGCGGCTATCTCGACGACTATGCCTTTCTTCTCGACGCTTTGGTGGAGTTGATGCAGGCCCGTTTCCGCACCACCGACCTGGAGTTTGCGCGCGAGTTGGCGGAAGCGCTGCTGGCCCGGTTCGAGGACCGCGACCAGGGCGGCTTCTATTTCACCGCGCATGACCACGAAACCCTGATTTCCCGGCCCAAATCTGGGTTCGACACTGCCACCCCCTCCGGCAACGGCGTGGCGGCGTTCGCGTTGCAGCGGCTGGGGCACCTGCTCGGTGAAACCCGCTACCTAGCGGCGGCGGAGCGCGCCCTGAAGCTGTTTTATCCGCAGATCGCCGCCCAGCCGACCGGCTTCATGTCCTTTCTCGCGGTGCTGGAGGAATACCTGGAGCCGCCGCAGATCGTCATCCTGCGCGGGCCTGCCGAGCAGCTTGCGGCTTGGCAACAGGCCCTGGCGACGGAATACCGGCCCACGACCATGGTGCTGGCGCTGCCGAGCAAGCTGGAGAACCTGCCCGGCAGCCTCGACAAGCCGGCGACGCCCGTTGTCAACGCATGGGTGTGCCAGGGCGTTAAATGCTTACCAGAAATATCGGATGTAGATATCCTGCTACAGGTTTGCAAAGCTGGAAAAATTGGATAATATGGCGGGTCACTTTTTTCTGAAGTTAAACTAAGGAGTATTAGATGAAAGCAATTCTGGGAATTGCCGCTGCTGCGGCCTTGCTGGTGGCTGGACAAGCAGCAGCTGATGATCAGTTGGCGCTGGCACAAAAGAGCGGTTGCATGGCCTGCCATCAGGTCGCCGTTAAAGTGGTCGGCCCGGCTTACAAGGATGTGGCCAAGAAATACGCCGCTGACAAAGGCGCGGTCGACAAGTTGACCAAGAAAGTCATTGCCGGCGGCAAGGACGTGTGGGGTCCTGTGCCTATGCCTCCTAAGGGTGGCAACGCCGCCGTCAAGGACGAAGACATCAAGAAGATCGTGGCTTGGGTGCTGACCTTGAAGTAATTCGGGCGGTGCATCAAGAAAAAGCCGGCCAAAAGGCCGGCTTTTTTATTGAGCTTTTGCCAGCTTGCTGTGGTGCATCGAGTAAGCGAAGTACACGATCAGCCCGATCACCAGCCAGACCACGAAACGCAGCCATGTCATGGCCGGCAGGAACGCCATCAGCGCCCCGCAGGAAAATGCGCCGAGCAAGGGGAAGAACGGATTCAGCGGGTTCCTGAACGGACGGTGCAGATGGGGCTGGGTGATGCGCAGCACAATCACCCCCAGGCACACCAGCACAAAGGCGGCCAGCGTGCCGATGTTGACCAGTTCGGCCAGTTCGCCCAGCGGAATGAAGCCGGCGATGGTGGCGATAACCAGGCCGCACAGGATAATGACCCGAACCGGAGTATGGGTCTTAATGTGGACGCGGGCGAAGAACGGCGATAGCAGTCCATCGCGCGACATGGCGAAAATCACTCGGGTCAGTCCGTAATAAAGCACCAGCATCACCGTGGTCAGTCCGGCGATCACGCCCGTCGCCACCAGCGCCGAGGCCCAGTTGATGCCAAGTAGATGGAGCGAGTGCGCCACCGGCGAAGGCACGTTGAGCTGTGTGTAGGGCACGATGCCGGTGAGCAGGCCGGAAACGACGATATAAATCAGGGTGCAGAACACCAGCGAGGTAATGATGCCGATCGGCACGTCGCGCTGCGGATTCTTGGCCTCCTCCGTAGCCGTGGAAACGGCATCGAAGCCGACATAAGCGAAAAACACCATCGCTGCGCCAGCGAAAACGCCGACTGGTTTGCCTTCAGGGCTGGTGCCAGACCAGCCGAAGGGCATGAATGGGGTCCAGTTTTCAGGGTGGATGTTGAACAACGCGACCCCGATGAATACCGCGATGGTCAGCAGCTTAACAAACACCATCGCAGTGTTGATTTTCGTGCTCTGGCGCACGCCGATCGCCAGCAGCACCATCAGTATCAGCACGATGCCCGCCGCCGGCAGGTTGACGATGCCGCCCAGACTGGGTGCCTTGGTCAGCACTTCGGGCAGGCCCATGCCAATGGCGGTGAGGGCGTTGTTGAAATAGCCCGACCAGCCGTTGGCCACCGCCGCCGTGGCGACGCCGTATTCGAGAATCAGATCCCAGCCGATGATCCATGCTACCAGTTCGCCGAACGCTGCGTAGCTGTAGCCGTAGGCGCTACCGCAGCCTCCCACTGCAGAGGCAAGTTCGGAATAGGCGAGTGCGGCGAAGGCGCAGGCGAAGCCCGCGACGATGAACGACAGCACTACGGCTGGGCCGGCCTGGGTAGCGGCGGCGATGCCGGTGAGGACAAAGATACCGGTGCCGATAATCGCACCAATGCCGAGGAATGTCAGGTCGAAGGCAGTCAGGCATTTTTTCAGCCCGGTGTCGCCAAAGTCATCCGGCGTTATGGTTTTTGTGCGAAATATCTGCATGTCGTCTCCCTTGTTGATGCGAAGTGTAATTATGTTGGCAATCCCTGGCTACGGTTGCAGCCAGTCTTTCGCCACCAGAAACTCGCGGTACAGCCGTTCCTCATCCGAGCCCTTTTCCGGATGCCAGTCATAGCGCCATTTGACGATGGGCGGCAGCGACATCAGGATGGATTCGGTACGCCCCCCCGATTGCAGGCCGAACAGGGTGCCGCGATCCCACACCAGGTTGAATTCGACATAACGGCCCCGGCGATAGGCCTGGAAATCCCGCTCGCGTTCGCCGTAAGGCGTGGCGCTGCGGCGTTGCAGGATGGGCAGGTAGGCGGCGAGGAAGTGCTCGCCGACGCTTTGTATCAGACCAAAGCTGAAATCGAAATCGCGCTCATGGAAGTCGTCGAAGAAGATCCCGCCTATGCCGCGCGGCTCGTTGCGGTGCTTGAGGTAAAAGTATTCGTCGCACCATTGCTTGAAGCGGGGGTGATATTCCGCGCCGAACGGCGTCAGCGCATCACGGCAGGTGCGGTGGAAATGCACGGTATCCTCGGTGAAGCCGTAATAAGGCGTCAGGTCCATGCCGCCGCCGAACCACCACACCGGCTCACCGTCGGGCGGTTGCGCGCAGAAGAAGCGCAGGTTTAAATGGCTGGTGGGTATGTAAGGATTGCGCGGGTGCAGCACCAGCGACAGTCCCATCGCTTCGAAGCCGCACCCGGCCAGTTCTGGGCGTTTGGCCGTGGCGCTGGCAGGCAGCTTCTGCCCGCGCACGTGGGAGAAATTTACGCCGCCACGCTCGAACACCTTACCCTCCTCGATCACGCAGCTCAAGCCCTCCCCGCCTTCCGGGCGCTGCCAGGCGTCGCGCAGGAAAGTATGGCCATCGGTCTGCTCCAGCATGGTTACGATGCGTTCCTGCAAATCGGTGAGGTAAGTTTTGACGGCGTCGCGGTTCATATGGTGCCCATATTCAGGGTCGGATGATCTTGCCGGTCAGCAGGTGCTGGATAGTGGAGGGGGTTTTGCGGGCGCCGACCCGGCCCGGCAGTACCAGAACACCCTGGCCGAAGGCTTTGACGCAGGCGGCGTGAGTTTTTAACGGCTTCAGCCCGGCGCGGTTGGCGCTGGTCGAAACCAGGGCTGTGCCGAGTACCCGGCACAATTCGGCGGCATCGGGGTGTGCGGTCACTCTCACGGCAATGCTTTCATGCCGGCCGCGTAGCCGGCGTGGCGTGTGGCGGGAAGCGGGCATTAGCCAGGTATGCGGTCCTGGCCAAGTCTGGTCGAGTTGCCTCGATTGTTCCGCCGTGGGCGGCAGCACGTAGCGCCGCAGGCGGCTGAAGCGGTCTGCGATCAGGATCAGGCCTTTGGACTGTGGCCTGCTCTTGAGTTGGAGCAAGCGGCGCACGGCGCGGGCGTTGCGTGGGTCGCAGCCCAGGCCATAGCAGGATTCGGTGGCATAGGCGATGATTCCGTCACCACTAAGGTGGGCGCGCACTTTCCGGATCAGGGCGGCGGAGTAGGGCATTATCCTAAAAACGGCGATTAACCGCGAATGACACGAATGTTCACGAATAAACACGGATAGTTAGAGACAATCATCGTGTCGCCTGGAGGCACATACTTTTGGCACCAAACAGGTGAATCAGGTTATCCACACTAACCAACTGATTATTCGTGAACATTCGTGTTTTATTCGTGTAAATTCGTGGTTAAAAGTTTTTTCTAGGATTAGGGCACCCTTTACTTGAGAGAGGCTTGCAGCTTCCGGTTCTGGGCGGCGATCTGCTCGGCGGTGCGGGCGCGGTCGTCTTTCAGACGTTGAGCCAAGCCGCTGTCCTGCAATGCCAGGATCTGGGCGGCGAGGTAAGCGGCATTTTTGGCGCCGGCCTTGCCGATGGCAACCGAGGCTACCGGTATGCCGCCCGGCATCTGCACGGTGGATAGCAGTGCGTCGAAACCATTGAGAGGCCCGCTTTCCATCGGCACACCGATTACCGGCCGGATGGTGTGAGCGGCCACTGCGCCCGCCAGGTGCGCAGCCAGGCCGGCTGCAGCGATGAACACGGCACAGCCGCGCTGATCGGCATCCGCCACGTATTCCGCCGTGGCCGCCGGAGTGCGGTGAGCGGAGGAAATCCTGACCTCGTACGGCACGCCAAAAGCGGCCAGGGTATCGAGGGTGATTTTCATCACGGGCAGGTCGGAATCCGAGCCCATCAGGATGGCGACGAACGGGATAGTCATGGAGTTTCCTCTAATGTTTAGCTTTAATCGCCCGGTAGCCGATGTCGTGCCGCATCTGGCAACCATCGAACTTGATCAGGTCGGCGATTTCGTAAGCGCGCCGCTGTGCCAGCTGCACCTTGTCGCCCAGCGCGGTGACGCACAGCACGCGGCCGCCGCTGGTGACGACCTTGCCGTCTCTCATGGCGGTGCCGGCATGGAACACGTGGAAGTCGCGCGGGGTTTCTTCCAGCAGGTCGTTGAGCGGCGGCAGTCCGTTGATCACGTCGCCCTTGCGCGGGTCGTCGGGATAGCCGGCGGCGGCCAGGACTACGCCCAGCGCGGCGCGGCGGTCCCACTCCGCTTCGGCCTGGTCGAGCGTGCCGTTGACGGCGTGCTCCACCAAGGTCAGCAAATCGCTCTTCAGACGCAGCATGATCGGCTGGGTTTCCGGGTCGCCCATGCGGCAGTTGAATTCCAGCACCTTGAGATTGCCCTTGGCATCGATCATCAGGCCGGCGTAGAGAAAGCCGGTGAACATCTCTCCTTCCTGCACCATGCCCTGCATCACCGGGTCGATCACTTCGCGCATCACGCGCGCGTGCAGCGCCGGCGTAATGACAGGAGCCGGCGAATAAGCGCCCATGCCGCCGGTGTTGGGGCCCTGATCTCCGTCCAGCAGGCGCTTGTGATCCTGGCTGGTGGCGAGCGGCAGCACGTGCTTGCCGTCGGCCATGACGATGAAGCTGGCTTCCTCGCCGAGCAGGCATTCTTCGATCACCACCCGGGCGCCGGCGCTGCCCAGCTTGTTGCCGGCCAGCATCATGTCTACGGCGGCGTGCGCTTCGTTCAGGTCCAGAGCCACTACCACACCCTTGCCCGCCGCCAGGCCGTCGGCCTTGATCACGATGGGGGTGCCCTGCTGGTCGATGTAGGCGTGGGCCTGGGCGGCATCGGTGAAGGTGGCGTAAGCCGCGGTGGGGATGCCGTGGCGCACCATGAAGGCCTTGGCGAAATCCTTGGAGCTTTCCAGTTGCGCCGCGAATTGGGTCGGGCCGAAGATTTTCAGCCCTTCGGCACGGAAGACGTCGACGATGCCGGCGGCCAGCGGTGCTTCCGGGCCGACCACGGTAAAGGCGACCTTTTCCTGCTTGGCGAATTCGAGCAGCTCGGGAATCGTGCTGAGCGCGACGTTGGTCAGGTCCGGTTCAAGTTCGGTGCCGGCGTTGCCGGGAGCGACGAAGATCCTGGTCGAACGCGGGCTTTGCGCCAATTTCCAGGCGAGCGCATGTTCACGTCCGCCGCTGCCGATGACTAAAATTTTCATGTCTAACCCCAATAACCGCTAAGGCGCAAAGGCGCAAAGTTAGTGCAAAGAGTTTTCAGAACCCTTTGCGCCTTCGCGCCTTTGCGGTTAAAGCTTAATGCCGGAAATGCCGCATCCCGGTGAACACCATCGCCATGCCGTGTTCATCCGCAGCGGCGATCACCTCTTCGTCGCGCATCGATCCGCCGGGCTGGATCACGGCGACGATGCCGGACTGGGCAGCCGAATCGATGCCGTCGCGGAACGGGAAGAACGCGTCCGAGGCCATCACCGAACCGCTGACCTGCAAGCCGGCATGCTCGGCCTTGATGGCGGCTATGCGCGCGGAATTGATCCGGCTCATCTGGCCGGCGCCGACGCCGATGGTCATTTTGCCCTTGGCATAGACGATGGCGTTGGATTTGACGAACTTGGCCACGCGCCAGGCAAACAGCAGGTCGGCCATCTCGGCTTCGGTCGGGGCGCGTTTCGTGACCACCCTGAGTTCGTTATATAGCGCCAGATCGGCACCCTGTACCAGCAGGCCGCCGGTGACGCGCTTGAAATCCAGTCGCTGGGCCGGCTCCTTCGACCACTGGCCGCATTCCAGCAGGCGCACGTTCTTTTTCGCCGCCACGATTTCGCTGGCCGCTGCCGAAACCTTGGGGGCGATGATGACTTCGACGAACTGGCGTTCGACGATGGCCTGCGCGGTTGCGGCATCCAGTTCGCCGTTGACGGCGATGATGCCGCCGAAGGCGGATTCGGGGTCGGTCTTGTAGGCGAGGTCATAGGCTTCGAGCAGGTTGGCACCGTAGGCCACGCCGCAGGGGTTGGCGTGCTTGACGATGACGCAGGCCGGCGCCGCGTCGAACTGCTTGACGCATTCCAGTGCGGCATCGGCATCGCCGATGTTGTTGTAGGACAGCTCTTTGCCCTGCAACTGGCGCGCGGTGGCGATGCTCGCCTCCTTTTCGCCGGGCGCGACGTAGAACGCAGCCTGCTGGTGCGGGTTCTCGCCATAGCGCATGGCCTGGGCCTTGGCGAACTGGAAGTTGAGCCGTTCCGGGAATTGCTGCTTGCCGCCGTCCGGGGTGATGGCGGTGAGGTAGTTGCTGATCGCTCCGTCGTACTCGGCGGTGTGGGAGAAGGCTTTCACCGCCAGCTTGAATTTGGTTTCGCTGCTGAGCGCCCCGCCATTGGCCAGCATTTCGGCGGCGAGCGTTGCGTAGTCGGCCGGGTCGGTCACCACCGCCACGTCGCGGTGGTTCTTGGCGGCAGCGCGCACCATGGTCGGGCCGCCGATGTCGATGTTCTCGATCGCGTCTTCCAGCGAGCAGTCGGGCTTGGCGATGGTGGCGCGGAACGGGTAGAGGTTGACGATGACCAGGTCGATCGGCGGGATGCCGGCGGCGGCGGCGGCCGACACGTGGGCCGGCAGGTCGCGGCGGAACAGGATGCCGCCGTGCACTTTCGGGTGCAAAGTCTTGACCCGGCCGTCGAGCATTTCAGGGAAGCCGGTGTAGTCGCCGACTTCGGTGACCGCCACGCCGGCATCGGCGAGCATTTTCGCGGTGCCGCCGGTGGAGAGGATTTCCACGCCGAACTGGCGCAGGGTCTGGGCGAATTCGAGTACGCCGGTTTTGTCGGAAACGCTGATGAGGGCGCGGCTGATTTTGGTCATGTAAATTTTCCTGGGAAAGCGGTTTAACCACGAATGTCACGAATTTTCACGAATGCACACGAATAAAATCTTGCCCAAAACCATACGTCAATTTGTAAGCATTCGGGTCAATTCGTGATCATTCGTGTAATTCGTGGTTGGCTTTAGAATCGGGGTTCTTACTTGATCCCGTGGGTTTTCATTTTCTTGCGCAGGGTGTTGCGGTTAAGGCCGAGGATTTCGGCGGCGCGGGTCTGGTTGCCTTGGGCGTGGTCGAGGATCACCTGCAGCAGCGGCTTTTCCACGCATCCCACCACCATCTCGTAGATGGCGCAGGGCTTTTCCCCGTCCAGATCCTTGAAGTAGCCATCCAACGCCTTGCGCACGCAGACTGAAATTTCGTTTTCGTTGATCATGCTGCCATCTCGTTTTCCATCATATAAGTATGCCCGGTCGACTCGGCAAAGAAGCGCTCGACGGAGTCAAGCTGCTCGCGGGGGGATTGCAACTGGTTCATGGCATGGCGGAACCCGGCGGAATCCGGCAGGCCCCGGGTATACCAGGCAATGTGCTTGCGTGCCATGCGCACGCCGGTGTGCTCGCCATAAAAGACGTAAAGTTCATGCAGGTGGCTGTTCAGCAAGTTGTGGGTCTCGGCCACATCGGGGTGCGGCAGCAACTCGCCGGTTTTCAGGTAATGAGCGATGTCGCGGAAAATCCATGGCCGGCCCTGCGCCGCACGACCGATCATGACGGCGTCGGCCCGGGTGTAATCGAGCACGAATTTGGCTTTTTGCGGCGTGGTGATATCGCCGTTGGCGATCACCGGAATATGGATTTCAGCCTTGACCGCGGCGATGGTGTCGTACTCGGCGTCGCCGCTGTAGCCGCAGGCGCGGGTGCGGCCATGGATGGCCAGCGCCTGGATGCCGGAGGCCTCGGCGATGCGTGCCACATTGATGGCGTTGCGGTTGTTCTTGTCCCAGCCGGTGCGGATCTTCAGGGTCACCGGCACATCCACCGCTTTCACCACTGCTTCCAGGATGCGCGCCACCAGAGGTTCGTTCTGCAACAGCGCCGAACCGGCCATGACGTTGCAGATCTTCTTCGCCGGGCAGCCCATGTTGATGTCGATGATCTGGGCGCCACGGTCCGCATTGTATTTCGCCGCTTCCGCCAGCATCGCCGGATCGGCGCCGACAATCTGTACTGACACCGGCTCGGATTCGCCCACGTTGTCGGCCCGGCGCTTGGTTTTCTCGCTGCCGTAGAGCAGGGAATTGGAGGCGACCATCTCCGAAACGGCAAGTCCCGCGCCGAAGCTGCGGCACAGCTTACGGAAAGGACGGTCAGTCACCCCTGCCATGGGGGCAACGACCAAATTGCTATTCAGTGAATAGGGGCCGATTTTCATGGCTTATTTTTTGAGCGGGAAGGGCGGTATTGTAATCCCAAACCCGTTGCCGTGAAAGGGATAGCCGCAAGGAAAAAACACATCCCTGATCAGGGTCGGCAAGCCGGTTTCCGCTTACGATCCTGCCCTGATGTGGGGCGTGCCATGCCATGCCTGCGAGATGGGGCTGGCCATGCAGAAGTGGGCGGCGTTAAATTTAGCCGGTATATGCCCGGTTTCGGTGCGGGGGCAAAGTGTGGCGCCATAGCGTGCTATCGTTATGGCCGGTGCAAGCAAAAATATGTGCTTCAATGAATGATGTGCAGCAAAACTTTTGAGAGCATCAATGTTTGAGACAGCGGGCATTGCCCTGGCAACTTTCTTTGCAACGGTCGCTCCGATCGATGTGGCGGCGATGTTCGCCGCCTTGACGGCAACAGCCGCCCCTTCGGAGCGGCGTTCTATCGCTATCCGCGGGATCGTGATCGCCACGGTGATTCTGCTGGTTTTTGCACTGCTCGGGAAGTTTCTGCTGGCCGGGATGGGTATTTCTCTGGCGGCGCTGAGGACGGCTGGCGGCGTTTTGTTGCTGTTGATCAGCATCGACATGGTGTTTGCGCGTACTTCCGGTGCTACATCGACGACGGATGAGGAGGATCGGGAGGCCGAACACAAGCATGACATTGCCGTGTTCCCGCTCGCCACCCCGCTGATTGCCGGACCCGGCGCCATTGGGGCGGCCATTCTGTTGATGGCGAATGCCGAGGGGCAGGTTACGCAGCAGCTGGTCGTCCTGGCGGCCCTCCTCGCTATTATGCTGGTGACCTTCGTTGCCATGCTGACCGCCGGCCAGATCCACCGCTTTCTCGGCGTGACGGGCATGCAGGTGATCAACCGGATTTTCGGCATTCTGCTGTCCGCCCTGGCGGTACAGTTTGTGTTCGACGGCATCGCGCAAAGCGGGCTGCTCGGTAAGTAAGCCGGGTGAGCGGGGTGCGTCCCTCGCACTCAATCAAAAAATGCCAAATTTGGATTTTTGCCTCCTCAACAGTCGTTTTGGTGAGTCTGGGCAAAACTGGGAAATAACGCATATTAAAAGGGTGGCGCTCCCTTCATCGCCAAACCTTACATCTGGACCGCCAAGGCCAACGATATCCTTCAGAAAGTCGTTCGTGCCAATAGCCGATTAAATTCCAATCAGAATGAGGCACTGCACGGGGTTGAATTTAACCTGAAAAAAGTATTCAACCGCCAATGAATTCCTTTGGGTTCTAAGCCGGCGCAAGGGGAAGGAATTGCCTGTGGCGGACTGTCGGAATTCTTTACACATTGGTGGGAGAAGGGCAGTCAGAAAACTTATTTAATTCCTATCATATTGATGATACTGGAGTTATTTAATATGGCATAGGATGTGCTTATTTTCAGTTGAAGACCGAATAGCAATTCAACCTATCCAATAGGGGGCACCCCAGAATCGATCAATACTGCGCTTTGCAGCCTTCATGACTCGATTTAGCCGGGCACTACTGATATTAAATAACGATCAAGGAGAGCATGAGATGAAAACACCAAAAAACTTGTTGGTACTGTCATTGGCAGTGATCGGAGCGCTTTACGGCGCCTCGCCGGCAATGGCGACGCCATATCTGGGTACGGCGCAGAGCTTCTCGGTCTTGGGTGCCACCCCGAGCGTGACCAATACCGGCACGACCACCCTCTGGGGAGATGTGGGTGTCTACCCAGCTGCGTCGATCACTGGCCAGGAGAGCCTAACCGTCAATGGGATTAACGCGTTGCTCAACCCCAGTGCTGTACACTTAGGTGATGCGGCCGCGGCGCAGGCTCAGAGTGACGCCCTCACTGCGTACAATACTCTGAAACTCCTGCCATACGGTCCCAATGACTTGACTGGCTTGGATCTGGCTGGAATGGTGCTCGCGCCCGGCGTCTATCATTTTGATACAACGGCTGCGTTGAACGGAGCCCTCACTCTCGACTTTTCGAGCAACCCCGATGGGGACTTCGTTTTCCAGATAGGGACTGCGCTCACAACTGGAAGCGCCTCTTCTGTTAACGTCATCGGTGGGGATTCAACTAGCGAACTCAGCGGCGTGTATTGGCTGATGGGCGTCACTGGCGGGGCCGGCACCGGGGCCGCAACTCTGGGTTCCAGTACTGTGTTTGCAGGAAATATTATTGCCCTCGACACCGTCAGCTTCGGTTCGACCGCAAAAATTCTGTGCGGTAGGGCCATCTCGCTCAATGCTGCGGTGACGATGATTGGCAACACCATCTCCAATGATTGCATCGCCGAAGACTTCAGCAGCGGGCGCGAGGACTACGGCAGCGTCGGCTTCAGCGGCGGCAGCAGCAACGGTAATGGGACCGTTCCCGAGCCAGCCACGCTGGCGCTGCTGGGACTCGGACTCGCGGGTCTTGGATTTGCTCGTCGTCGTCACGGTTGAGAGCTACAGTCCGCGACGATAACGACCCTGGAATTTTTCTATGCAATGGGGTTCGCAGGGATGGGCGCCTTATGCGAGTTGAATTCGATGTCTTAAGCATCCGTTTCAATTTTGTGGCGTTCCGCCCCGGCCTCGTCGTAGGGGGTATGGTGTTGTTCGAACAGGTGAAGCTGCTGTTCCTGCTCACCCTCGTGCGTGGAGGAAACTGAATCTTTCGCTTCGGCCAGCGGCAACAGCAGAAAATTCCGGATATCCAGCCATTTAACTTCACCGTGCGGTAGCGAGGCGAACAGCCGCTCGGCGGCCTCCTGTGTGAGTTTTTCCTCTTTGCCGAATTCCAGCACGAACACCGCACACCCGTAATGGCCGCCATGCTGTTCAAGGGATTTGCAGGCGGTCTTGCAGGGTCAGCAAGGCGTTATGCAGGCCGAGCTTGGTGGCGGGGTGCAGGGAGTAATCCAGCCAATGCGGTTCGCCGTCCGGCTTGCGGTAATCCGGGAGCTGGGATGACCAGTATCGGACGACGAATTTCATTGTAAAGTACCGGAGAATGATTTGCTTGGCTGCATGTGGTGGCGCTGCTCCGGCACATTTTCCACCATCGTCTGCATCATGTCCATGCGTGTCAACCGCCATGGTGATGGGTCGATTTCAGTGCGCCTGCTCCCAATTCGGTCCGACCCCCATGTCCACTATCAGCGGCACGGCCAGCTGAGCTACCCCGCACATCAGGCCGGGCAATTCGCGCTGGACGGTTTCCAGCTCGGCGTCGGGCACTTCCAGCACCAGTTCGTCGTGCACCTGCATGATGATCAGGCTCTGCATCCGGTGTTTCTCCAGCCAGCCCTGCACCGCGATCATGGCGAGCTTGATCAGGTCGGCGGCGGTGCCCTGCATCGGCGCGTTGATCGCGGCGCGCTCGGCGGCCTGGCGGCGCATGCCGTTGGCGCCGCCGATTTCCGGCAGCCATAGCCTGCGGCCGAACACGGTTTCGACATAGCCCTGCGCCTTGGCGGCTTCGCGGGTGCGCTCCATGTATCGGGCCACGCCGGGGTAGCGGGCGAAGTAGCGTTCCATGTAGGCCTGGGCGGCGTTGCGCTCGATGCCCAACTGCGAGGCCAGGCCGAACGCGGACATGCCGTAGATCAGTCCGAAGTTGATCACCTTGGCGTAGCGGCGTTGCTCGCTGCTGACCTCGGCCGGCGTTACGCCGAAGACTTCCGAGGCGGTGGCGCGGTGGATGTCCTCGCCAGCGGCAAAGGCCCTGAGCAGGCTTTCGTCGCTGGAGAGATGAGCCATGATCCGAAGTTCGATCTGCGAGTAGTCGGCGGCGATGATGTGGCTGCCCGGCGTAGCGATGAAGGCTTCGCGGATGCGCCGCCCTTCCTGAGTGCGCACCGGGATGTTCTGCAGGTTGGGGTCGGAACTGGCCAGCCGTCCGGTCACCGCCACCGCCTGGTTGTAGCTGGTGTGGACGCGGCCGGTTTGCGGGTCGACCATGCGCGGCAGCTTGTCGGTGTAGGTGGACTTGAGCTTGGCCACCCCGCGGTATTCGAGCAGCAATTTCGGCAACGGGTAGTCCAGCGCCAGCTCCTGCAGCACGTCCTCGTCGGTGGAGGGGGCGCCGCTGGGGGTTTTCTTTTTCACCGGCAGCTTGAGCTGGTCGAACAGGATTTCCTGGATCTGCTTCGGGCTGTTGAGGTTGAACGGCTGGCCCGCCAACTGGTGCGCTTCCCTTTCCAGCCGCAGCATGCTGGTGCCGAGCTCGTGGCTTTGCTGGGCGAGCAGTTGGGTATCCAGCAGCACCCCGTTGCGCTCCATGGTGAACAGCACGTCGAGCAGGGGCATTTCGATATTGCGGTAAACGAAGCCCAGCTTGGCATCGGGCTCTATCTGCGGGAACAGGGCCTGGTGCAGTTGCAGGGTGATGTCGGCATCTTCCGCCGCATAGCGGGTGGCGGTTTCGATGTCGACCTGGTCGAAGCCGATCTGCTTTGCGCCCTTGCCGGCGACCTCGGCGTAGGTAATGGTCTTGGCGCCGAGGTGGCGCAGCGCCAGGGAGTCCATGTCGTGCGGCTTGTGGCTTTCGAGCACGTAGGATTGCAGCAGGGTGTCGTGGACGATGCCGTCGAGAATGATGCCGTGGTTGGCGAACACGTGCTTGTCGTACTTGAGGTTCTGCCCGAGCTTGGGCCGGGTCTTGCTTTCCAGCAGGGGCTTGAGCCGGCGCAGCACCGTTTCCCGATCGAGCTGCTGCGCCACGCCGGCGTAACGGTGGGCGAGCGGGATGTAGGCGGCATGGTGCGGCTCCAGCGCCAGGGAGATGCCGACAATTTTTGCCGCCAGCGGGTCGAGGCTGGTGGTTTCGGTGTCGACCGAAATCAGCTCGGCGCGCTCCAGGCGTTCGATCCAGGCCGACAGATGAGCTTCGGTCAATACCGTTTCATAACTCGCTTCCTGCTTCGGTGGCCGTTCGACCGTCTCGCCGGCCTGATTTTGCGTGCCGGCATCGACCGCCTCGCGCAGCCAGGTCTTGAACTCGCAGCGCTCGAACAGCTCAATCAGCTTCGGCGTGTCCTGAGGTTGCGGGCCAAGTTCTTGCAGGGTGACCGGCAGCGCCACGTCGCATTTGATGGTGAGGAGCTCCCTGCCCTTGGGCAGCCAGTCCAGGGTATTGCACAGGTTCTCGCCGACCACGCCGCCGATCTCGTCGGCATGGGCGATCAGGTTGTCGAGCGAGCCGTACTGGGCCAGCCATTTGACCGCGGTCTTCGGCCCGACCTTGTCCACGCCCGGCACGCCGTCCACCGCGTCGCCGACCAGGGCGAGGTAGTCGACGATGCGCGTGGCGGGTACGCCGAACTTGGCGGCGACGCCGGCCTCGTCGAGTTTCTCGTTGCTCATGGTGTTGACCAGGGAAACGTGCGGATTGACCAGCTGCGCCATGTCCTTGTCGCCGGTCGAGATCACGGTGCGGATGCCCTGGCGCCAGGCTATTTCGGCCAGGGTGCCGATGACATCGTCGGCTTCCACCCCGTCCACCATCAACAGCGGCCAGCCCATGGCGCGGATCGCCTCGTGCAGCGGCTCGATCTGGCGCGCCAGGTCGTCCGGCATCGGCGGGCGGTGGGCCTTGTATTGCGGGTAGAGGTCGTCGCGGAAGGTTTTCCCCTTGGCGTCGAACACACAGGCGCTATAATCGGCGCTATAATCCTTGTGCAGGCGGCGCAGCATGTTGAGCACGCCGTAGATCGCCCCGGTCGGCTCGTTGAGGCGGTTGCGCAGATCTGGCAGCGCGTGAAAAGCGCGGTACAGGTAAGATGATCCATCCACCAGCAGCAGCGTTTTAGTTTCCATTTGCGGTTAAACCTTTATGAACGGCTCAGAAAAAATCCCCAAAATGCAGGGCACGGACATTGCCGGGTACGCCTATTCAGCCAGGGAATCCTGGCGCGTGTTCGAGATTATGGCAGAATTCGTCGAGGCGACGGAGCGCCTGAGTTCCATCCGTCCCGCCGTGAGCGTTTTCGGCAGCGCCCGCACCTCCGTCGATCATCATTATTACAAGCTCACCGAGGAAATTTCCCGGCTCTTGTCCGATGCCGGTTTCAGCGTGATTTCCGGCGGCGGCCCGGGCATCATGGAGGCGGCCAACAAGGGCGCCTTTTTCGGCAAATCCCCCAGCGTCGGCCTGAACATCCAGCTGCCATTCGAGCAGCATACCAACCTCTACCAGAACATCAGCCAGACCTTCCGCCATTTTTTCGCGCGCAAGGTGATGTTCGTCAAGTTCGCCACGGCCTACGTCGTGATGCCGGGCGGCTTCGGCACTCTGGACGAGCTGATGGAAGCGCTGACTCTGGTGCAGACCGGCAAGACCCGCAAAATTCCGATCATCCTGGTGCATGAACCTTACTGGCGCGGCCTGGTGGACTGGTTCAGGGATACCCTGGTCAAGGAGGGAACGATCAATGCGGACGACATGGACCTGATCCAGTTGATCGACGAGCCCAAGGACGTGGTGGATGCGATCTTCAAGTACTATGAAACTCGCGGTTTCGAGCCTTCCGCCGCCGAGCGGGAAATGCTGCTCAGCCTGTAATTTCGAATAAGCCCTTTAACCTAAAAACGGCATTTCACCGCAAAGGACGCTAAGGTTCGCAAGGTACCAAAAGTAGGCGCCTCTAGGCGAAACAATGAGTAAATGAATTATTCTGCACCACCCATCTGGTAAGCGGATTAAGTTGTTCAAGCCCTTGAATTTCTTCGCGTCCCTTGCGTCCTTTGCGGTTCAACAGCTTTTTATCGATTCAAATGTATAATGGTCTTCTGTATTTAAGGAAAAAAACATGCGCGCCCTGATCGCCCTATTGCTGATTGCCCTGACCCTGCCTGCCTATGCGGAAGGCGCCAAAACCCTGCCCAAGGACCTGCAGCCGATCCCCGAGCCGCCTGCGGCGCCGGCAGGAATGGAGCTTGACCCGGCTTTGGAGCCGCAGGTGACCATCATCAAGCGCGGCGAGGAAAAGGTCGAGGAATACCGCATCGGCGGCAAGCTGTACATGCTGAAAGTCACCCCGCCCCATGGCGTGCCCTACTACCTGGTTGACCACAAAGGGGACGGGCAATTCTCGCGTCAGGACAACCTGGATTCCGGGGTGCGCGTGCCGCAGTGGGTGTTGATGCGTTTCTAAGCCACTCACGATCGTTACCGCATGTCCGTTTTTACTACCGTTTCCAGAGATGAACTTGCCGTCTGGCTGAAGAATTATTCCCTGGGCAGCCTGGTCGATCTGCAGGGCATTTCCGCCGGCATCGAAAACACCAATTATTTTGTTACCACCAGCCATGCGCGCTATGTGCTGACTCTGTTCGAGAAGCTCAACCGCGAAGAGTTGCCGTTTTTCCTCAACCTGCTCGACCATCTTGCCTCCCACGGCATCCCCTGCCCGCGGCCGATCGCCAGCCTGGAAAACAGCTTTCTCGGCGAGCTGAACGGCAAGCCGGCCTGTATCGTCAGCTGCCTTGAGGGTAAGTCGCTGGAGCAGCCGAATGCGCACCACTGCAGCCAAGTCGGCGAAATGCTCGCTGACATGCACCTCGCCGGCCGTTCCTATAAGGCTGAAATGCCGAACCCGCGCGGTCCGGCCTGGTGGAAGGCGACCGCGCCGCTGGTGCTGCCCAAGCTGCCGCCCGAGGAAACCGAATTGCTCAGCCAGGAAATCGGCTACCAGTCCGGCTTTCGCTTCGAGGACCTGCCGCGCGGCGTGATCCACGGTGACCTGTTCCGCGATAATGTATTGTTCAAGGACGACGCCTTGAGCGGCGCCATCGATTTTTACTACGCCTGCAGCGGCGCCTGGCTTTACGACCTGGCGATTACGGTGAACGACTGGTGCATCGCCGAGGATGGATCGCTGGATAGTGAGCGGACTGCGGCCATGTTGCGCGCCTACCACCAGACCCGTCCGCTGTCCGAGATGGAGCAGCAGGCATGGCCGGCGATGCTGCGCGCCGGCGCGCTGCGCTTCTGGCTGTCGCGCCTCTACGATTTCCATTTTCCGCGCCCGGGCGAGCTCACCCACGCCAAGGACCCCGGCCATTTCCGCCGTATTTTGCAGCGGCATGTGGCGACGCCGTCCGAATTGCAGCATTTATTGTAAGGATCAAACATGGAAGTGCGTAAAGTCGATGCCGGACGGGGCTGGCAGTGGATAGTGGGCGGCTTCGCCTTGTTCCGGAAGAATCCGCCGATCTGGATCGCGCTGTTCGTGATCTATTTTCTGATCGTCATCGTGGTTTCCATCATTCCCGTGGTCGGTCCGCTGGTGATGACGCTGCTGGCGCCGGTGTTCACCGCCGGCTTCATGCTGGCCTGCCGCGGCGTGGAGGCGGGTGAAGAGCTCGAACTGGGCTATCTGATCGCAGGATTCAAGCACAACACCGGCCAGCTTGTTACCGTCGGCGGCCTGTATCTGGTGGGGTCGATCATTATCCTCGGGCTGATGATGATGAGCGGCGGCGGCGCCATTCTCGGCTCGGCGGCGCTGGGCCAGATGCAGGGCGTAGAGCCGAACGAGGCGATGGTGGGCGCGATGGGCGGAATGCTGATCGCCCTGCTGGTCGCCTTTGCGCTCTTGATCCCGCTGCTGATGGCGTACTGGTTCGCCCCGGCACTGGTGGTGTTGCGCAACATGACGGCCATGGACGCGATGAAGCTGAGCTTTGTGGGCTGTCTGCGCAATATGTGGCCGTTTCTGGTTTACGGGGTGATCGCCTTTATCCTGATGATGATCGCAATGATCCCCTTCGGCCTCGGCATGCTGATTCTGGTGCCGGTACTGAATGCCTCGATCTATTTGGGCTACAAGGATATTTTTCCGGCTGAGCGGGAGCAGGAAACCGAGTCGCCCACGCTGCCGGCGTAACTTCCCTTTCCGTCCAGCTCAAGCAGCCGTCAGCTTGGCATACTCCAGCGCCAGCCATTTCACCCCAGCATTGCGGAATTTCACCTGCACCCGTGCATCCGCGCCGCTGCCTTCGCAGTTGACGATGACGCCCGCGCCGAACTTGGCGTGAGCCACGTTCTGGCCGACATGCCAGGGCGAGTCGATCATACTGCGCTCATAAGCGCTGGGTTTGGCCGGCTCTGGCCGTGCCGCCCAGTTGTCCGCAACAGATTGCGGGTATGGGCGTGAGGCTTTAGGCGCCGGGTTGATCCGTTTCAGCAGGTTTTCCGGGATCTCGCTCAGGAAGCGCGAAGCCAGCCCGTAGCGGAACTGGCCGTGCAGCATCCGGCTCTGCGCCAGGCTGAGGTAAAGCCGGCGCCTGGCGCGGGTGATGGCGACGTACATCAGGCGCCGCTCTTCCTCGACGCCGTCGGCTTCGTTGCGGGCGTTGTCGTGGGGAAACAGTCCCTCCTCCAGCCCGCTCAGGAACACGGCGTGGAACTCCAGCCCCTTGGCGGCGTGCACGGTCATCAGCTGGAGCGCGTCGCTGCCCGCCTCGGCCTGATGCTCGCCCGCCTCCAGCGCGGCATGGGTGAGGAAAGCGGTAAGGCTGTCGTCCTCGTTCTCGTTGACGAAGCCGACGGCGGCGTTGACCAGTTCGTTGAGGTTGTCGACCCGGTCGGCGCCGTCTTTCTCGGCCTGGTAATGCGCCACCAGCCCACTCTGCGCCAGCATGTGCTCGATTTGCTCCGGCAATGGCAGACCTTCGCAGGTGTCCTGCATCGCCCTGATCAGCTCAAGAAAGGCGCCGATACTCGACCCCGCCTTGCCGCCGAGCTGTCCGCTTTTTGCCGCCTGCCACAGGCTGGGCTGGTTTTGTCTGGCGATTTCCTGCAACTGCTCCAGGCTGCGCGCGCCGATGCCGCGCGCCGGGAAGTTGATCACCCGCATCAGGGCGCCGTCGTCGTCGGTATTGCCGATCAGGCGCAGGTAGGCCAGCGCGTGCTTGACCTCCTGCCGTTCGAAGAAGCGCAGGCCGCCATGGACGCGGTAAGGAATGCCGGCGTTGAACAGGGCGTGCTCCAGCACGCGGGATTGGGCGTTGGAGCGGTACAGCAAGGCGATCTGGGCGAAGTCCACGCCTTCGCGCTTCAGCGCGCGTGCTTCGTCGACGATGAACTGGGCTTCTTCCTGATCGTTGGCGGCTTCGTACAGGCGGATCGGCTCGCCGGTGCTTTCGGCGGTCCACAGGTTCTTGCCGAGCCGGCCGCGGTTGTGGCGGATCAGGGCGTTGGCGGCATCCAGGATGTTGCCGTGAGAACGGTAGTTTTGCTCCAGCTTGATGACTTTCTCGACACCGAAATCGCGCTCGAAATCCTGCATGTTGCCCACCCGCGCGCCGCGGAAGGCATAGATCGACTGGTCGTCGTCGCCGACCGCGAACACTGCGGCATCCGGCCCCGCCAGTTGCTTGAGCCAGAGGTACTGGAGGCGGTTGGTGTCCTGAAACTCGTCCACCAGGATGTGGCAAAAGCGGCTCTGGTAATGGGCGCGCAAGGCGGCATCGCGGGAAAGCAGCTCGTAGCTCCGCAGCAGCAGCTCGGCGAAATCCACCACGCCCTCGCGCTGGCACTGCTCGTCATAGGCGGCGAACAGCTCCTGCTGTTTGCGCGTGTAGGGGTCGTAGGCCTCCACGTCCTTGGCGCGCAGCCCCTGATCCTTGGTGTTGTTGATGAAATGCTGCAGCTGCTTGGGCGGGTATTTCTCGTCGTCGACATTCAGCGCCTTGAGCAGGCGCTTGATCGCGCCGAGCTGGTCGGCGGAATCGAGAATCTGGAACTGCGCGGGCAAGCCGGCCTCGCGGTGGTGAGCGCGGAGCAGGCGGTTGCACAGGCCGTGGAAAGTGCCGATCCACATGCCGCGGGTGTTGATCGGCAGCATCGCGCCCAGCCGCGTCAGCATTTCCTTGGCCGCCTTGTTGGTGAAGGTGACGGCCAGTATCCCCGCCGGGCTGACCTGACCGGTCTGGATCAGGTGGGCGATGCGGGTGGTCAGCACCCGCGTCTTGCCGCTGCCGGCGCCGGCCAGGATCAGCGCGGACTGGTGCGGCAGGGTGGCGGCTTCGAGTTGTTCGGGGTTGAGCCCGGCAAGAAAGGACTGGGGCATGGCGTGGTAGACTTCTGGGCAACGGAAAACCTATTATAAAGCATGGCAACGGAGGAAACACGATGACAAAACTGATGTATTTCGCGCAACTGGCAGAATCGCTGGACCGCACCTCGGAACAGGTTACGCTGCCGGCTTCGGTGAGCAGCGTAAAAGCATTGATCGACTGGCTGGGCCGCCGCGACGACGCATGCTGGAAAGCGCTGGCCGGAGACAAGGTGGCGGTGATGGTGAACCGGCAGCCGGCCGCCCCAGAGACGGCGATCAAGGAGGGCGACGAGATTGCCTTCATTCCCGAACGGCTGAAATAGGATTGTGGGTGGCTTAAAGCAGACAGGCAGGGATAAACATAATATGATTTGAAGGGTTAGGTTAGGTTTTATCTTCGATCTGGAAATAGAGAGGGGGAGGCCAGGCAATGGAACTAGCAAAAATCGTTTCGACGCATCCCGCCCTGGCGGGACACGAGTCCAGGATGGTTTCGGCGAAGGAGGCTGTTGCTACGGTTCGTGCCGGAAACAATGTCTATCTCGGCACGGCCTGCGCAACCCCCCGCTTGCTGTGCGCTGCGCTGGAGAACCTTGCCGATCCGCCCCCCGATGTGACGCTTTTCCATTTCCTGACCGATGGTGCGATGCCGCACAAGGAGGGCAAACCCTCGACGCGGTACAGACACAAATGTTTCTTTGTCGGCAGCGACATGCTCACTGCTGTCGCAAAGGGGCTGGCCGAATACATACCCGTATCCCTGTCGCAGGTACCCGGGCTCGTCGAAAACGGGCGTATCCCGATCGACGTGGCATTTGTCCAGGTATCCCCGCCGGACGAATTCGGCTATTCGAGTCTAGGCGTTTCGGTTGACGTGACCGCCTCGATGGTCCAGAACGCCCGCCGCGTCATTGCCGAAATCAACCCCAACATGCCCCGCACTACCGGGGACAGTCTCGTCCATGTCAGCCGCTTCGATCGCATGGTCTGGCACGACGCGCCGGTTATCGAAGCGCCTGCGGCCCCCGTCGACGAGGTGACCGAGCGGATAGCCCGGCATGTCGCAAGCCTCGTCGAAGACCGTTCCACCTTGCAGATCGGGCTGGGCTGCCTGCCGCAGGCGACGCTCCGGCATCTCGGTGACCGGCGCGATCTCGGCGTTCATACGGATGTCATTACGGATGCCCTGGTCGAACTGATGGAGAATGGGGTGGTGACCGGCCGCTGCAAAAGCCAGTACCGGGGCATGGTTGTCGGCAGCTACTGTCTGGGTACGCGGCGGCTTTACGACCTGATCGATGGTAACCCCCTGTTTTCCTTCCAGTCGATCGAGCGCGTCAGTGCCATCGACACCATCGCCCGGCAGTACAAGATGGTTTCGGTGAACCAGGCCTGCGCGGTGGACCTGACCGGGCAGGTCTGCACTGACCAGTTTGCCGGCCAGTTTTGCGGCGGGGTGACGACCCAGGTGGAATTCATCCGGGGCGCGGCCCTGTCGCCCGGCGGCAAGCCTGTCGTCTGCCTGACCTCCACGACGGAGGACGGCAAGATGTCGCGCATCCGCCCGCTGCTGTTGCAGGGAGAAGGCGTGACCATTGCGCGTTCCGACGTCCACTACGTGGTGACCGAGTACGGCATTGCCTACCTGTTTGGCAAGTCCATTCGCGAACGGGTGCTCGCACTGATCCGGATTGCCCATCCGGATTTCCGCCCCAAGCTGCTGAAAGAGGCCAGGAAGCTCGGTTATGTCGAGAAGGGGCTGTCTCTCAGGAAGTCCGGCGCGGCCTCGGATCGAGAAGAGCGGCGCCTGCTCCTGAGGGACCAGAAGACCGTGCTGATCCGCCCGACCCGGGCCAAGGACACGCCGGCTTTGCAGGGGTTTTTCAGGAGTATGAGCAAGGAAGATCTTTACACGCGCTTTTTCCGGCGCCTGAGCCATCTTTCCGATGCCGAGGCGCAACGCCTGTGCAATGTCGACCAGGACAGCGAGGTGGCCTTCCTGGTGCTGTATGGCGCCAAGGGAAAGGAAACCATTATCGGCAGCGCGTTTTACTTTGTGAACCCGTCTGCCAACATGGCGGAGGTCGCCTATATGGTGTCGCCGGAATGGCAGGGTAAGGGAATCGGCACCGCTATGCAGCTCAGGCTCATGGAACATGCGAAGAAGCGTGGCTTGCGGGGCTTTACCGCCGAAATCCAGACCTATAACGCCAACATGATCAATCTGGCGAAGCGGGCTTGCGACGATATCAGCATCGAGCGGCATGGCGATACGCACGAAGTCACCATGCTGTTCGAATAGGGCCTGGTTTGCGGCAAAAAAAACCGGGTAGGGGCAGAAGCCCGTACCCGGTTTTTTTGCTGCAGCTCTCGATGCTTACTTCTTGTGCTTTTTCTTGGCTTCCATCATGTCGTGGATCATCGGGGCGAGAATGACTTCCATCGCGAAGCCCATCTTGCCGCCGGGCACTACCAGGGTGTTGCGGCGCGACATGAACGAGTTGGGGATCATGCTTTGCAGATAGCAGAAATCGACGCCCTTGGGATCCTTGAAGCGGATCACCACGAAGCTTTCGTCGGGCGTCGGGATGTCGCGGGCGATGAAGGGGTTGGAAGTGTCCACGGTCGGCACGCGCTGGAAGTTGACGTCGGTGCGTGAGAACTGCGGGGTAATGTAGTTGATGTAGTCGGGCATGCGACGCAGGATGGTTTCCACCGTGGCTTCTGCCGAGTAGCCGCGCTCCTTGGCGTCGCGGTGGATTTTCTGGATCCATTCCAGGTTGACGATAGGCACCACGCCGACACCCAGATCCACATATTTGGACGCGTCAACCTTGCCGTTTGCTGCCAGGCCGTGCAGGCCTTCGTAGAACAGGATGTCGGTGCCGCCGGGGATGTCTTCCCAAGGCGTGAATTCACCGGCTTTCAGCTTGGTTTTCAGCTTCAGGCGGGCGTTGTGCGTTTCGGCTTCGTCGTCGTTGTGCAGGTAGTAGCGCTTCTTGCCGGTGCCGGTTTCGCCGTAGCTCTTGAATAAGGCCTCGATCTTGTCGAAATGGTTGGCTTCCGGCCCGAAATGGCTTAAATGGCCGTTGCCCTGAGCTTCGGCTTTGCTTACGGCTTCCTTGAATTGAACCCGGTTCAGCGAGTGGAAGCTGTCGCCTTCCACCACGGCTGCCTGGATGTTCTCCCGGATGAGAATGTGCTCGAACGCAACCTTGACGGTGGTCGTGCCGGCGCCGGACGAACCGGTAACCGCAATAACAGGGTGCTTCTTCGACATCTGGATTTCCTCCCGCTGCTTAAGTCATTAATAATGAATGGGGCGAGTATAATCGTGCGCTGCCGCTTTTGTCACTATGCGGGGCATTCGATTCTTGAATGGAAGGATAAAGTTATTTTGTTTTTCATCGCAGTAACCCGCTGAAAGGCGTAAACCGAGCCAGCCGTTCGCGGGTATAATTGCGTATCGTTAAAGAGGAATATCACCCGTTCATGCAAGCGCAATACTTACCCACCGAGATCGAACGTCAGGCCCAGGCCTTCTGGGATCAAAGCAACGCGTTCAAGGCCGTGGAAATCCCTGGCAAGCCCAAATACTACTGCCTGTCGATGTTCCCCTATCCCTCCGGCAAGCTGCACATGGGGCACGTGCGCAACTACACCATCGGCGACGTGCTGGCGCGCTACCACCGTTTCCAGGGGTACAACGTGCTGCAGCCGATGGGCTGGGACGCCTTCGGCCTGCCGGCGGAAAACGCGGCGATCCAGAACAACGTGGCCCCGGCGGCGTGGACCTACTCCAACATCGACTACATGCGCGGGCAGCTCAAGAGCCTCGGCCTGGCCATCGACTGGTCGCGCGAACTGGCCACCTGCAAGCCGGACTACTACCGCTGGGAGCAGTGGCTGTTCACCCGGCTGTTCGAGAAGGGCCTGATCTACAAGAAAACCGCTCCGGTGAACTGGGATCCGGTGGACATGACCGTCCTTGCCAACGAACAGGTGATCGACGGCCGCGGCTGGCGCTCCGGCGCGCTGGTGGAAAAGCGCGACATCCCGATGTATTTCATGAAGATCACCGCCTACGCCGAGGAACTGCTCGCCGATCTGGACAACCTGACCGGCTGGCCGGAGCAGGTCAGAACCATGCAGAAGAACTGGATCGGCAAGAGCTTCGGTGCCGAAGTTCATTTCCCCTATGACAATGACCAGGGCGTGCTGAAGGTCTTCACCACTCGTCCCGACACCCTGATGGGTGCGACCTATGTGGCGGTGGCCGCCGAACATCCGCTTGCCACCGAAGCGGCTCAGGGCAATCCGGAGCTTGCCGCTTTCATCGAGGAATGCAAGCACGGCAGCGTAGCGGAAGCCGACATGGCGACGATGGAAAAGAAGGGCATGCCCACCGGCAGCTTCGTGGCGCACCCGCTCAACGGCGAGAAGCTGCCGGTGTGGGTGGCCAACTATGTGCTGATGGGTTATGGCGAAGGGGCGGTGATGGCCGTTCCCGCCCATGACGAACGCGACTTCGCTTTCGCTGCCAAATACAATCTGCCGGTCAAGGCCGTAATCCGTACCTCGGCTGGCGATGATACCCCCGCGCCGTGGCAGGATGCCTATGCCGAGCACGGGACGTGCATCAACTCCGGCAAGTACGACGGACTGGATTTCAGCCAGGCTTCCGACGCCATCGCCGGCGATCTCCAGACCAAAAACCTGGGTGCCAAGCGCACCCAGTTCCGCCTGCGCGACTGGGGCATCTCGCGCCAGCGCTACTGGGGCTGCCCGATCCCGATCATCCATTGCGCGTCCTGCGGCGACGTGCCGGTGCCGGAAAAAGACCTGCCGGTGGTGCTGCCGGAGGACGTGAAGATCGACATCGGCTCGCCGATCAAGAAAATGCCGTCCTTCTACGAGACGACTTGTCCCAAGTGCGGCGGCAAGGCCGAGCGCGAGACCGACACCATGGACACCTTCGTCGAGTCTTCCTGGTACTACGCCCGCTATACCGGCCCGGATAACGACAAGACCATGCTCGACGAGCGCGCCAACTACTGGCTGCCGGTCGATCAGTACATCGGCGGCATCGAGCACGCCATTTTGCATCTGCTTTATGCGCGCTTCTTCAACAAGCTGATGCGCGACGTCGGGCTGGTGAACTGCAGCGAGCCTTTTACCCAGTTGCTGACCCAGGGCATGGTGCTCAAGGACGGCACCAAGATGTCCAAGTCCAAGGGCAATACGGTAGACCCCCAGGCGCTGATCGACCGGTACGGTGCCGATACCGCGCGCCTGTTCATGATGTTCGCGGCACCGCCGGAGCAGAGCCTGGAGTGGTCCGACGCCGGGGTGGAAGGCGCATACCGCTTCCTGAAAAGACTCTGGAAGGCGGTGCACGATCACGTCGAGAAGGGCGTGGTCGAGGGCTACAAGGGCGGCGATCTGACCGCGGAACTCAAGACGCTACGCTTCCAGTTGCATGGCACCATACAGAAAGTCAGCGACGACTACGGCCGCCGCCAGCAGTTCAACACCGCCATTGCCGCAGTGATGGAGCTGATGAACGCGCTCGGCAAGGCCGGCGACGACAGCCCCGCCGGGCGTGCCGTGATGCAGGAGGCGCTGGAGGCTGCGGTACAACTGCTCGCACCGATCGTGCCGCATGCCTGCCAGGCGTTGTGGGCCGAGCTCAAGGGCGGGGCCAACCTGCTCGATGCGCCTTGGCCCAAGGTAGATGCTGCGGCACTGGTGCAGGACGAGATCGAACTGGTGCTGCAGGTCAACGGCAAGCTCAGGGGCAGCATCACTGTTGCCAAGGACGCATTGAAAGAGGCGATCGAGCAACTGGCCCTGGCCAACCCCAACGTGCAGAAGTTCATGGAAGGCAAACCAGCGAAGAAAGTCGTGGTGGTGCCGGGCCGACTGGTCAATGTCGTGGTTTAGAGGATTAACGATGCGCAAACTCCTGGCGGTAACCGCTCTTCTCTTTCTAGCCGCATGTGGCTTCCAGTTGCGTGGCGTGGCGAACTTGCCTTTCGAGTTGCTGTATGTGGACGGTGGCGGCAATCCTGCGCTGGCGGCGGAGATCGGCCGGGCGATTCGTTCCGGGACCCAGACCAAGCTAACCGACAAGGCCGAAGACGCGCAGGCGGTGCTGCAGGTGCAGGGGGCCGCGCGGGAAAAACGCATCCTGGCGCTGAGCGGCGCTGGACGGGTAAGGGAATACGAGTTGATTTACCGCGTGGGCTTCCGCTTGATAGACAAGGAGGGGCGTGACCTGATTTCTCCCCTGCCCATCGAAATGAGGCGCGCCATGCTCTGGGACGATGCCCTGGTCCTGGCGAAGGAGCAGGAAGAGGCGCTGCTCTACCGCGACATGCAGAACGATGTGCTCAGCCAGCTGATGCGACGCCTGGCCGCGGCGAAGCTCCAACCGGAAGATGGCGCGACTCAACGCTGACCAGCTGGCCGCGCATTTGCAGCGCGGCCTCGCGCCGTTGTACCTGATTTACGGCGACGAGCCGCTGCTGGCGATGGAGGCCGCCGATGCGATCCGCGCCAAAGCGCGCCAGGAGGGCCATGCCGAGCGCGAGGTGTTTACGGTCGAGTCCGGCTTCAGCTGGCAGAACCTGCTGGCGAGCGGCAACAGCCTGTCGTTGTTCGCCACCAGGCGTATCATTGAAATTCGCATCCCCACCGGCAAACCTGGCACGGAGGGCGGCCAGGCGCTGCAGGACTATTGTGCGCGGTTGCCGGATGAAACCATCACCGTGGTGACCTGCCCCAAGCTCGACAAGCAGGCGCAGGCGACGAAATGGTTCAAGGTGCTGGAGCAGACCGGCACGGCGATACCGGTTTATCCGGTAGAGCGGCCGCGACTGCCGCAATGGATCGGGGTGCGGTTGGCGGCACAGAAACAGCGTGCCGACGCGACGACCTTGCAGTTCCTGGCTGACCGCGTCGAAGGCAATCTCTTGGCGGCACACCAGGAAATCCAGAAGCTCGGGTTGTTGTTCCCCGAAGGCCCGCTGAATTTTGACCAGGTTCGCGAAGCGGTGCTGGATGTCTCGCGCTATGATGTATTTAATCTCTCCGATGCTATGCTGGCTGGAGATGTCGTGCGCCTGGCGCGGATTCTGGAAGGGCTGAAGGGTGAGGGCGTGGCGCCGACGCTGGCGCTGTGGGCGCTGACCCAGGAAATCCGCACTTTGGCAAAATTGAAGCTGGGCCAGCGCAGGGGCGCCGCCCTGCCGCAACTGTTCCGCGAGGCGCGGGTATGGGAATCCCGCCAAGGCTTGGTCCAGCGCGCACTGGGCCGACTGAGCGAAACCAGGCTGGTTGCCGGGTTGAAGCAGGCTGCGGCGCTGGACCGAATGATCAAGGGCTTGAGCCGTGGCGATGTGTGGGACGAGCTGCTGCAATTGGGGCTGGGGATAGCCCGAACAGGCTAAACCGCAAAGGCGCGAAGGCGCAAAGAAAAATGTGGCGTTAACCCTTGGCGTTCTTCGCGCCTTCGCGGTTAATCAGGTTTTAAGGAGTATGTGGATGGATATCAAAGCTTACATGCATACCGTCGGCCAGCAGGCACGCGCCGCTTCGCGCCTGATGGCGAAGGCCGACACCAATGCCAAGAACAAGGCGCTGACAGCAATGGCGAGTGCAATCCAGCGCGACACCGCCAAGCTGATCGCGGCGAATGCCAAGGATCTGGCCGAAGCCCGCGAGGCCGGCCTGGAAGAAGCCCTGCTCGACCGCCTGACCCTGACCGAAAAAGGCGTTGCCGGCATGGCGGAGGGGCTGTTGCAGATTGCGGCCCTGCCCGATCCGGTGGGCGAGATCACCGGCCTTAATTACCGTCCCTCCGGCATCCAGGTCGGCAAGATGCGCGTGCCGCTGGGTGTGATCGGCATCATCTACGAGGCCCGCCCCAATGTCACGGCGGATGCCGCCGGCTTGTGCCTGAAGGCGGGCAACGCGGCGATTCTGCGTGGCGGTTCGGAAGCGATCCACTCCAACCAGGCGATCGCCGCCTGCGTGCGCGAAGGGCTGGCCGCGGCCGGCTTGCCGGCGACGGCGGTGCAGGTGATAGAAACCACCGACCGCGCCGCAGTGGGCGAGCTGATCACCATGAAGGAATTCGTCGACGTGATCGTGCCGCGCGGCGGCAAGGGACTGATCGAGCGCCTGATCGCCGAGGCGCGCATCCCGGTGATCAAGCACCTGCATGGCGTGTGCCATGTTTATATCGACGACAAGGCAGATCTGGACAAGGCGATCCGGATCGCCGACAACGCCAAGACCAGCCGTTACGGCACCTGCAACACCATGGAAACCCTGCTGGTGGCGGAGGGCGTGGCGGCGACGGTGCTGCCGCCGCTGTGCAAGATCTATCAGGACAAGGGCGTGGAGCTGCGCGGCTGCCCGGCAGCGCGCGCGATCATTCCGCAGATGAAGGAAGCCACCGAGGAAGACTGGCACACTGAGTACCTTGCGCCTATCCTTTCGGTGCGGGTGGTGAAGGATCTCGATGCGGCGATCGAGCATATCAACACCTACAGCTCGCAGCACACCGAATCCATCGTCACCGAAGACTACAGCCGGGCGCGCCGTTTCCTGCGCGAGGTGGATTCCAGCTCGGTGATGGTGAACGCCTCGACCCGCTTCGCCGACGGTTTCGAATATGGGCTGGGAGCGGAAATCGGCATCTCAACCGACAAGATCCACGCACGCGGTCCGGTCGGGCTGGAAGGGCTGACCAGCCAGAAATTCATCGTGTTGGGCGACGGCCAAGTGCGTGGCTAAAATTATATTTTACTAAGGAGGGCGGCATGACGATCAACATTCCAGAAACTCCAGCCGGGTATGACCAAACCCGGATTATCGAACGGCCGGACGGTTTTTACTGGCAGGACAGGGAAACCGACAAGGCGTTCGGGCCTTTCCCGACGCTGCTGGATGCGGTGCAGGACATGGAATACAACGCCGACTCCGATTACGAGCCCGGCGAGTCGCTGGCGGAAGTGGAGGCTGAAATCGGCATTGCGGACTGGAATGACCCCGACACCGGCCTGCCTGCTGAGGAAACGCATCACATTGAAGATCACTGATAAGTGGGGAATGGGCGATGAGGAATGGGTAAGTGGTAGGAGGGTTATGCTTCTCACCCATCACTCATTACCGATTACCAGATGATTTCCCCTGTCGGTATTCTCGGCGGCACGTTCGACCCCCCTCATTTCGGCCATCTGCGGCTGGCTCAGGAGCTGGTGGAAGGGCTGGGCCTGAGCGAGGCGCGCTTCATTACGGCGGGGTTGCCGCCACATCGCAGCCCGCCCTTCGCCTCGCCGCAACAGCGGCTGGAAATGGTGCGCCTGGGCATTGCCGGCAACCCGCTGTTCGCGCTCGACGAGCGAGAAATCTTCAAGCCGACTCCCAGCTACACGGTGGAAACCCTGCTGGATTTGCGCCGGGAGCTGGGCGCGATGCAGTCGCTGTGCCTGTTCATGGGCACGGACGCTTTTCTCGGCCTGACCACCTGGCATCGCTGGCGCGAGTTGTTCGGCCTGGCTCATATCGTGGTGGCGCAGCGCCCTGGCGTGGCCGGCATTACCCGGGCTGCCGCAACCTTGCCCGCCGAGCTGCTGGATGAACTCAACCGGCGCCTGGTCAATGAGCCGGAGGCCTTGCGTGATGCACCATCCGGCGCCATTCTCGTGCATCCGGTCACTGCGCTCGACATTTCCGCCACGCAAATCCGCAGCGATCTCGCAGCCGGGCGCAGCCCGCGTTATTTGCTCCCCGACGCGGTTCTCGATTATATTCAGACAAACGGACTCTATAAGGACATCAATGGAACCTGAAGCCATGAAACAAGCGGTAATTTCCGCGCTGGAAGACATCAAGGCGCGCGATATCGTGGTAATGGATGTGCGCAAGCTCACCAGCATGACCGATTACATGATCGTAGCCAGCGCCGATTCCAACCGCCAGACCCGGGCCTTGGCCGATAACGTGCAGAAAAAGCTCAAGGAGGCCGGTGCGCATGTGCAGGGCGTGGAGGGTGAGGGAACCGGCGAGTGGGTGCTGGTGGACCTGGGGTCGGTGGTCGTTCACATCATGCAGCCCACGGTACGGGAATACTACAATCTCGAGCAATTGTGGGGCGGCCCTCCGATGAGCAAGAAACCTAAATTGGCGGAATCCACGGTTCATCCGTGAAACTGTTGATCCTGGCGGTCGGCCACAAGATGCCCGCCTGGGTGAAAGAGGGCTTCGGGGAATACACCAAGCGCATGCCGCGCGAGGCCCGCATCGAACTGGTCGAGATCAAACCGGAAAAGCGGGCCGGCGGAAAAACCAGGGAACAGGTTCATGAGGCAGAGCGGAGTCGCATCGAAGCCGCCCTGCCGGCCGATTGCGTGCGAGTGGTGCTGGATGAGCATGGCAAGGACTGGAGCACCCTGGAACTGGCCGATGAGTTGAAAGACTGGATGCGTGGCGGGCGCGACGTGGCTTTCGTCATCGGAGGCGCGGACGGCTTGCACCCGGAGGTGAAGCGCCAAGCCAACCGGCTCTGGTCCTTGTCCCGTCTGACGCTGCCCCATGGCCTGGTTCAGGTGGTCCTGGCGGAGCAGCTGTATCGTGCCATGACGGTAATCCAGAACCACCCCTATCATCGGGAGTAAGGGTTTGATTTCAGATAAAAAAATTTACCTGGCTTCGCGCTCGCCGCGCCGGCGCGAGTTGCTCGCGCAAATCGGCGTCGGCTTCGAACTGTTGCTGCTTCGGGACGACTTGGCGCGCGGCATGGATGTGGACGAGAGCCCCCTGCCCGGCGAAAACCCGCATGACTACGTGCTGCGTGTCAGTCACGCCAAGGCCGAGGTCGGCTGGCTGCGCGTGCAACAGCGCAGGCTGCCGCATTTCCCCGTGCTGGCGGCAGATACGGCGGTGGTGCTGAACGGCAGGATCATGGGCAAACCCGCGAACCGGGACGCAGCCATGGAGATGTTGCTGGCTTTGTCGGGAAAAAGGCATGAAGTGCTCACTGCCGTGGCGGTGGCGAATGCGGGGAGGATCGAGCAAAAGCTGTCAGCGTCTATCGTACAGTTCGGCAAGCTGACCAATCATGCCGTTCGCCGTTACGCCATGACCGGCGAACCGCTCGACAAGGCTGGCGCTTACGCGATCCAGGGGCATGCGGCGGCGTTCATCGAAAAAATAGAAGGCAGCTACTCCGGCGTGATGGGGCTGCCGCTGTACGAAACGGCGGAGCTGCTGGCCAGCTTTGGCATTGAGGTTTTATAAATCACTTGCCGCGGATTAACACCGATTTACACGGATTAAAATCTGGGCTATCCATGGACATCCGCGGATAAAAATCAAAAAATATGAGCGAAGAAATACTGATCAACGTCACCCCGCAGGAAACCCGGGTGGCGGTCATGCAACAGGGTGTGGCCCAGGAAATCCATATCGAGCGCATCAGCAGCCGCGGCCTGGTCGGCAACATTTACGTCGGCCGGGTGTGCCGGGTGCTGCCGGGCATGCAGTCGGCATTCGTCGAGATCGGCCTGGATCGCGCCGCCTTTCTCCATGTGGCGGACATCTGGCAGGAGCGCCAGGATGTGGAAACCCGGCTGATCGAGAGGATCCTGCACGAGGGGCAGACCCTGCTGGTGCAAGTGATCAAGGACCCGATCAGCACCAAGGGCGCGCGCCTTTCCACCCAGATCAGCATCGCCGGACGCTTTCTGGTGTTTTTGCCGCAGGAGACCCACATCGGCATCTCCCAGCGCATCGAGGACGAAGCCGAGCGAGAGCTCCTGCGCGACAAGTTGCAGCACTTGCTGCAGCCCGATGCGGGCGGCGGCTTCATCATCCGCACCATGGCGGAAGCGGCCTCCGACAGCGAGCTTGCGGCCGATATCGAGTACCTGCGCAAGCAGTGGCGCGACATCAACGACAAAGCCAAAAGCGCCAAGCCGACCACCATGCTCTACCACGACCTGAATCTCTCGCTGCGGGTGCTGCGCGATTTCGTCAACGAGGAAACCATCCGCATTCGGGTGGATTCGCGCGAGACCTTCCAGAAAATGCAGGGTTTCGCCCTGGAGTACACCAGCAACGTCGTCGGCCTGCTCGAACATTATGCCGGCGAGCGCCCGCTGTTCGACCTGCATGGCGTGGAAAACGAGATCGAAAAGGCGTTGGCGCGGCGCGTCGACCTGAAATCCGGCGGCTATCTGATCATCGACCAGACCGAGGCGTTGACCACGGTAGACGTGAATACCGGCGGCTTCGTCGGCGGCCGCAATTTCGACGACACCATTTTCAAGACCAACCTCGAGGCGGCGCAGGCGATCGCGCGCCAACTGCGGCTGCGCAACCTCGGCGGCATCATCATCGTGGATTTTATCGACATGGACAACGAGGAGCACCAGGCCGCCGTGCTCGCCGAGTTCAAGAAGACGCTGGCGAAGGACCGCACGCGCATGACGGTGAACGGCTTCTCCGCGCTGGGCCTGGTGGAGATGACGCGCAAGCGCACCCGCGAGAGCCTGGCGCACATCCTGTGCGAGCCCTGCTCCACCTGTCAGGGGCGCGGGGTTCTGAAGACGGCGCAGACGGTGTGCTACGACATCCTGCGCGAGCTGGTGCGCGAGGCGCGCCAGTTCAGCGCGCGCGAGTTTCGCATCCTGGCTTCCCAGAAGGTGATCGACCTGTTTCTCGACGAGGAATCACAAAGCCTGGCGCAGCTGGGCGATTTTATCGGCAAGCCGATTTATCTTCAGGTGGAGAATCAGTACAGTCAGGAGCAGTACGATATTGTGTTGATGTAGAGGGGGCACGAACGCTGGAGTTAAGCCGATCTGCGAAGCGGCTTCGGCGTGAACGAATTTTTAGGCATTTTGCACTTCTTTGGATAAATGTTTGCTAATAACAGATGGTAGATTCCTAGGCGATTTAATGCGTAGTTGTTTATTGACATTGAATCTGCCAAACACAACTTCAATATCATTGAATGTCACCCCAAATTCTTCTGCCAGGAATCGAACCATATGATCGGTTGCTCTGCCCGCCACTGGCGCGGCAGTGACACTAACTTTGAGTTGTTCACCTTTAACCTTGCCAATAGCATCCCGTTTTGCGCTAGGTTTACCGAGAATATTGAGCACTAACGTTTCACCATCCCAGGCACAGAAAGAATTAATTGCTGATTTTTTACGCGCTCTACCTCCGACATGCATTGACTCTTGCCTCATAGATTGGCGCTTAAGATGCCTAACGTAAATTCGATATCAAAAGTGAAATGTAACCTGGCGCCATGCGTCATATAATCTTTGTGGGATTCAGTTTATCCATTGATCAGAATTGTTTTTGCAAAACAAACCCGGCGTGGCGTAAGAAGAAACACGTCTATGTCCCCAGTCTATACACTTGCCCAAAATACAAGTAACCAAACAAAAAGGCAGTGCGCCAGCACAAACTGGCAAGTGATAGTTGGTGCAAGTCCAACACAAGAAAGGAGTAGCGAACCGTCTTGACCCCGAGTCATGCGTTGCGCATCGCGAGGTGCGTAGCGAAGCGTTGACAGGGGACACCGACAGGCCAGCCATTGAGCCGCGAAATTTGTAAATCCGGGATGCCG
>NZ_DATKTK010000070.1:0-17125 GCF_035531155.1 Sulfuricella sp.
ATGCTCGCCTGCCTTGCTGCGTTCCCACTCGCGGTAGTACCAGAGCCCCGAGTGAAGCCAGAAGAAGGCGAATACGCCGATGAGCAAGGCAATCATGAATTTGGCGGCGATCCACACCTGCGGATACTTGGCGAAATCGTGACTATTGGCATGGGGTGCGAAGGTGGCAAAGCCAGCGGTGGCCAGCTGCTTTTTCTTGCCATCATGACACTCCCGGCAGGTCTTCAGGCGGTTGTCGGGGTGCACCTTGGACTTGGGATCCTTCGCCGACAGTATGCCGTGGCTGCCGTGGCAGTTGTAGCACTTGGCCGTATCGGTATAGCCCAGCTTGGTGACTTGGCCGTGATAGGTGTCGCGGTAGGATTTGAGCCGGTCCTTGTGGCAACTGCCGCATGCCTCGTTGTTGAGGAGCTTGAACGAATCCAGCGAGGTATTGGTGATCTCGTGGTTGGTGTGGCAAGTAGTGCAGACAGGCGCCTTGGCATTGTTCTTGTCGAGAACCTCCTTGCCATGCACTGATGATGCGAAGGTTTCGAGTTGCTCGTCGTGGCATTTCTCGCCGCACAGGGCGGGAACCTCTTTGCGCCATGCAACATATTCCGGGCTCTTCTTGTCGACCGGCACGTTGAAGCCGTGCGTATCGTGGCACTGGGTGCAGGTGGCATTGGCCTGCGTCGGATTATCCTGATTCGGACGGGCATGGAAGGATTTCTTGTAGGCCTCGATGTTCTGTACCACCACGCCCAGCCTCGGCTTTTCCTGGGTTTTATTTTCCTTCTTGGCGGCCGCCCACAAGTCCTGGTGACACTGCACGCAGCCGACCTTTTGCGCCGGGCCTTTCTTGTGCGGGGCCGCACTATCGGTAATTTCCTTATGGCAATCGACGCATTCCATCTTGGCGTGCACGCTCTGGCCGTATTTGTCCGGGTCAATGTCATGCAGGGGACGGTTTTTACCATCGGCCCCTGGTACTTCGAGTTTGCCCTTGTTGCCGTCGTGGCAGGTCTGGCAGGTGGCGTTGTCTAGCGTTTGCGATGCGTGCGCAGCTTTTTGGATGTCGGCGGCCGTGACTGGCAAGGTCGCCAAGGCTCCCGCCACGCAGGCAGCGGCTGCCATGACCCACTTAGCAAATTGACTGGTACGCATGTTTTTTCCGATGCTGAGATGCGGCTGGTTGATCGACCGGTGTCATCGAAGAACAGCCTGCCCCGGTCTGGTCGCCAGACCTCGGGCAGGCTGTTGGTACCGGATTACGGCAGCTTGACGGCGTTGATATCCACCTTGGTGCCCTTCTTGACACCGAGCCCCAGTGTTTTCTCGAAGGAAATCTGGTGGCCGCGGGTGGTGATGTTGTCATCGTGCACGGCGAAGCCCACGTTGTATACGCCACCGGCTTTCAACGCCTTGTCGTCATCGTTGGTGAGACCCAGCGGACGAATCAACACTACCGTCCACATGCCATCCTTCCAGCTGGAGATGGCGTTGTTGTCGGCGGCCGAGCCCTTGGCATCCTCGCGGCTCGTGATGTAGTCGGGAATCATGTCGCCTTCCTTCCAGCCGGCATTCGGGTCAAACGGCACCGCGTTCTGCTCGCGAATCAGGAAATGGTCGCCCTTGCGCAACTGGTCGGCGGTGATGGACTTGTAGCCGACTTTCTTTTCGTCCCACATGAACTTGGGCGCATGGGTTGCCTTGTCGGCATTGCCGCTGAACATGTCCTTGCCGGCATCGCCTAGACGCCATTCGAGCACGTAGCCGTCGTCGGCCATGCCGACCGCGTGGCTGCGGTGCGCGCGCCACTGGATCAGGTCGACGAAGTAGCCTGCGGCCTTGAGCTTGGCAATTTCTTCCACGGTCTTGCCGGTTTTCCAGTCGGACGGGTCGGTGCGGGTTTCAGGCAGATATTTACGCACGTCACCCTTCTTGATCGCGGTCAGTAGAGGATTGGCGGCGACTTCTTCCTTGGTGAACTGTTTCCGGCTGTCGCGCTCGCCGTCATGGCAGGTCAGCCAGCAGCCCTGCTGGGCAAAGCCGGCCACCTTGCCATCGTCGAGCATGACCGACATGCGGTCTTCGTAGATGCCGGGCTGCTTGCCTTCCTGCACGGGTTTGTCCAGCTTGGGGTAGCCCCAGACTTTCCATTCCTTGCCATCGAAGCGCAGGTATTGGTGTTCGGTACCAGGGTAGGGGTTGTCGGTTTTCCACTGGAAGCGCAGATAGGCGTTCTTGTCGTCGTACGCGGCCTGTACCTTGAGTTCCTTGTAGCCCGACTTACCCGGTACCGCCATGGGCTCCAGTCGGCCGCCTTTCACGATCTTGTTGCCCATGTCCTTTTCAGCATCTTCTTCGTCATGACAGGACAGGCAGGCGTCGCCGCGCTTGACCTCATTCGCGGCATTCTTGTGGTCGTCGCTACGCAGCCATTCGTAGGTTGATTGACCGGGATAGAACAGCGGGACTTTGACTACGGGAATTTTCGTCCAGTTGATCTTGGCCGGGTCGGCGGCCAAGGCGGATCCTGCGGTCAGGACGGCAAAGGCCAGGATAAATGCGCTTTTGTTCATGGTAATCCCCTTCAGTAAGTAAGGTGTAACCAAGAACAAGCAAGGGTTATGCCATCATCAATTCTGCAGTTTTAGCCCGGTTTTCTGACTTCTTGTATATATATAAAAATCCAATAGAAATGTCACTAATTCATGACAGATGTCACTAATCGGTGACAAAACCCCAGCGCTTCATTCGCACATAAAGATTTTGGCGCGGAATCCCGCTGAAACGAGCCGCTTCGGAGATATTGCCGCCGGCCGCTTCGAGCAGGCGGCGCAAGTATTCTCGCTCGAACTCGGCACGGGCATCCTGGTAAGCGAGAGCCTTCGCCGGGGCAGCGCTGTCCGGGTGGACATCCTCGGGTCGGTGGTCGGTGGCCGGACTGAGATGGATGGCGTCGATGGCCCCGCCGGGCTGGAGTGCGACGACGCGTTCGATGCAATGCTGGAGCTCGCGAACGTTGCCCTGCCAGCGGCAGGCTTCCAGGGCGCGCACCGCTGCCGGTGTGAAGGGGCCGCATTCCTTGCCGAACTTGGTATTGTAGTGATCGAGAAAGTGGGCAGCCAGGCGGATGATATCGCCTTCCCGCTCGCGCAGGGGCGGCAGGCGTACCGCCACCACATTGATGCGATAGTACAGATCCTCGCGGAAGCGTCCGGCCTTGACTTCACCGGCGAGGGGACGGTTGGTGGCGCAGATCAGGCGGAAATCGGTAGTGCGCGGCTGGGTGCTGCCGATCCGGGTGAAGCTGTGATCCTGCAGCACGCGCAACAGGCTGCTCTGCAGCTTGGGACTCATGTCGGCGATCTCGTCGAGGAACAGGTTGCCGCCATGAGACTTCTCGAAATAGCCGGGATTCGCCTGGCTGGCGCCAGTAAAAGCGCCCTTCTCGTAGCCGAAGAGCAGGCTTTCCAGCAACGACTCCGGCAAACCTCCGCAGTTGACCTCGAGGTAGGGCTTGGAGGAACGCGTGCTCCAGGCGTGGATGAGTTTGGCGATGAGATCCTTGCCGGTGCCGCTTTCACCCTCCAGCAGCACGGTGGTATCCAGGCCGGCGACTTGGCGGATCTGGCCCAGCAGCCGCTCCATGGCCGGCGACTGGCCAACGACATCAGGCGCACCCTCGGCCGCAAGGCGGGAGCGCAGGCTGTCGATTTCACGGTAGGCACGGTCCAGCTCGAGCGCCTTGCCGATCACCGCCTCCAGCGCCTCCAGGTCTTCGAACGGCTTGGTCAGGTAGTCGAACAGGCCTTCGCGCACCGCCGCCACTGCATCGCGCACGTCGGCGAACCCGGTGATCAGAATCGCCACCAGCTTCGGCCTTCGCGCCCGGAACTCGCGCAGCAGTTCGAGCCCGTTATCCCTGGGCAGGCGCTGATCCATCAGCACCAGGTTGAAATCCACTGCGGCAAACAATTTTCGCGCTGCCGCCCCGTCCTCGGCCAGATGCACTTCGGCGGTCTTGCGCATCATTTGCTCGATGAGCGTCCGGGTGTAGCGGTCGTCGTCGACGACCAGAATTTTAGGCACCATGTTCAAGCTGACCCGATTTGTTCTCTTCCGGTAACCAGATTGCAAATTTCGTGCCACCACCGGGCTGGTTAGTGGCGGTCACAGTCCCACCGTGCAACAGCGCCACGTGCTGCACCACCGGCAGCCCGAGGCCGGTGCCGTCGCTACGGGTGGTGAAAAAAGGCAGAAATATTTTGTCCATGACGTCCGTGTCTATGCCCTTGCCATGGTCGGCAACCGAGAGCACCCAGCCTGGCGCGCCGCTGTCCGGGCTCGCTGCTCGCTCGAGAGCGATGACGATTGCACCCTCATCGACGCTTGCCTGGGCTGCGTTGAGCAGCAGGTTGAAGAGGGCGTGCCGGATCAGGATCGGATCGACGGTGAGGACGACCGGTTGCTCGGGCAGTCGAGTTTCTACCGGACAGTGCCGGCTCTCGGTCTGGCGAAACAGCAGAACGGTCTCTTCGATCACCTGTGCCATGAGGGTGGGCATGCTTTCGAAGCAGGAAACCTTGGAAAACCGGAGCATGGATTGAATAAAGGCGTGACAGTCTTCGCCAGCACGGTGTATCTCCGTCAGCAGTGCGCGGGTTCGGACCGGGTCATCGGCTTCACGCGCGGCCAGCTGTGCAAGGTTCACCACTCCGACCAGGGGATTGTTGAGCTGATGGGCGATCTCGCCGACCATCGTGCCCAGGGCGGAGAGCTTCTCAACTTGCAGGATACGTTGATGTTCGGTGCCGAGGCGCAGAAGCTGGTGCTCGAGATCGTGCTGGCGTTGGTAATCGCGCTCTACCCGGTCGAGGGCGAAATAGAAAAGGCCCAACACACCGGCGCCGGCGAGCAGGCTCAGCAAAGTCACCGCCGCGACCGAGCTCAGAAACGTCTTTTGCAGTGCCGTGATGTCGCGCATCACCACCAGGTCACCGATGCGGCGCCCTCCGGCATCATCAAGCGGCAGCATGGCCAGATGCAACACGCGGTTGCCATCCTCGAATACCTCGGTACCCCCTGCGCGCAGGCTGGCGAGGATGTTGTCGTTCAGGGCAGATGGCACTTGCCCGGCGGTCTGCGCCACCGTCACATGGGAGCCGAAGCGATCCCAACTTCCTTGCCGGTTGAGCAAAGCCAATCCGTGATGCCATTGTTGTGGCAACAGGAAACGCTTGTCTACCAGCACAAACAAGTCCACCGACAGGCTGTCGCGGATTTCCTCCACGAGATACTCGATCTCTTCGCCGATCTCGAGATAGCCGAGAATGCCATCGCTACCCCGCCATGGCGTCACCAGCCTCAACGTGAGCGTCCCCAGCGGCCCCAGCTCGAGCCCGTGCACGGCTTTCTCCTGATCCCTCGCCTTGGTCATCGTCGCCCGCTCGATCAGATCGCCAAACTCGCCTGGGCTATGCAAGCGCAGCACGTTGATCAGGTCGGGGTTGTTGAAGTAGAGATGCGTGATGCGATGGTCGGCGCGCAAGGTCTCGAACAGTGGCCCGGCTTCGCGTATCAGCGCGGCGCGGTCGAGACTGGCGAACGCCGTCTCGATGGCGTGATTGTCCATCATGGTGCGTAACACGGCCTGCATCAGATTCGTATCCTTGCCGAGCTTCTGGTCGACCAGTTTTGCCACGGCAACTACGCGTTCAGCAAGATCACGGTCGCGAACCCGGACCTCTACGAAGTACGCCGTCGCCGCAAAAGCTCCCAGGATGAAGGTGAGCACGATCGCGAACGGCCAGATGAAGGCCGCCTTTACACGCCGGGGGTTTTTGCCAAGAGATGCTGATTTCACGCTTGAAAGTGTGCGCCTGTGTTCTGTGGGTTGCAACCGTCGATAGCCGAAGGCCGAATACTCCTGAGTTCTGTGCGGACCCCACGAATAAGGCAAACAGGGCCATGCCCTGACGCAACGGCCAGGCTTCTCAGGCTAACTTAGAGGATTGGGATTCGACGAAACGCGAACAGGCGCGCTACTTGCCCACGCCGCCATTAGCAGCAGGTTTCTGCTCGTTCTTGGTTGCCGCCGGCTGTTTCGGCTTGGGCCTCAGGAATGGGACGCTCTTGGGATAGCCGGCCTCGTCCAGCGCCGTATTCCAGGCGGCAGGATCATACCCCTTCAGGCGGGTTACCGTGCCAACCGCCAGGACCGGCACTTCCAGTGCACCAATCAGCTTCTTCAGCTCCACCTGGACTTCCGGCGTGCCGGCATTTTTTTCGTTGAACGGGACGCCGCGCTGGGTCAGATGTTCGCGCGCCTTGGTGCAGGCATCGCCGCACTCTGAATTGTACAAGGTGACCGGGAAATTCTTTGCCGCCAAGCGGGAAGCATAGGGTAGCTGACCGTCATCCGCCGGCGGTGTACCGATGGTCTTTTCCTCGACCTTCCTGGCCGCGGAAGGCGGCGGGGGCTGTTCGGTGTAATGCACTTTGCCATCGGTGTCCACCCACCGGTAAAGGGAGGCAGATTGCGCCGAATACACCGCGAACATGCAGAGAATGCAAAAAAAGACGGCGAGTTTCATATTCGAAGTCCATGCAAACGTTTACGGTAATAAGCCCTGAGAGCCAGGACACCGATCACCACTCCGCCGGCAAACGCGCCGAATGCCAACAACAGCAGAAAGGAAATCGGCGCGCTAGCCCCAGGCTGATTATGCGTCTGCTCCATTTCGCGCTGCAGATTCGCCAACTCCACCCGCGCCGTCACCAGCTCTTTTTGTGAGGCTTCAAGTGCCGCCTGGTTTTGAGTGGCATTTTCCGCATCCGTCTTGCGGATAGTCAGGAGCTTGAGCAGCACCCAGCCTGTCTCTCCATCGGCCGCTTTGACTTTCGCATAATCCTGATCGATCTCGATCACTTGTACTTCAGTGCTCGGAGGCAACACCCTGATCAAGCGGTAGTTTTCTGCCTTGCCGCTGCGCATGTTGACGCGTGCGGCATCGGTCACCAACGCCGTTTGAGCCGTTGCCATCCCGCCCCACATCAACATCACAAAAAACAGAAAAATCTTCATCTGCTCAACTTGTTATATGAACATGTTTAAGTAATATCACAGATAAAACCAAAAAATCAAGCTTTTTATTTGGCGGTTCAATCTAAAAACGGTGATTAACCACGAATGACACGAATGTTCACGAATAAACACGAATAGTTAGAGGCAATCATCGTGTCGCCTGGAGGCGCCTACTTTTGGCACCAAACAGGTGAATCAGTTTATCAACACTAACTAACCGATTATTCGTGAACATTCGTGGGCGGATTCGTGTAAATTCGTGGTTAAAAGCTTTTTCTAGGTTTAATCCGCTGGCTCAAATCCCGGTCATGCCGTTATGCCTTAACAGCGCATCGATGCTCGGCTCGCGGCCGCGAAATGCGGTGAACGATTCCAGCGCGGTACGGCTGCCGCCCACGCCGAGGATCTCGCTCCAGAAACGGTGACCGGCTTCCGGGCTGAGCACGCCGCTTTCCTCGAACAGGCTGTAGGCGTCCGCCGACAGCACTTCCGCCCACTTGTAGCTGTAGTACCCCGCCCCGTAGCCGCCGGCGAAAATGTGCGAGAAATTGTTGGGAAAGCGGTTGTAGTCGGGCGGGATCATCACCGCGACGCGGCGGCGGATTTCGTCCAGCAGCTGCAATGCCGTCTTGCCGCTATCCGGATCGAAATCGTAGTGCAGATGCATGTCGAACAGCGAGAACTCGATCTGGCGCACGGTCTGCATGCCGCTCTGGAAGTTCTTGGCGTCGATCATCTTGTCGAACAGCGAACGCGGCAAAACCGCTCCCGTATCCACATGCTTCGCCATGTGGCGCACCACTTCCCACTCCCAGCAGAAGTTCTCCATGAACTGGCTGGGCAGTTCCACCGCATCCCACTCCACCCCGCTGATGCCGGACACGCCCAGATCCTCGATGCGGGTGAGCAGGTGGTGCAGGCCGTGGCCGAATTCGTGGAACAGGGTGATCACCTCGTCGTGGGTGAACAGCGCCGGCTTGCCGCCGACCGGGGCGGAAAAGTTGCAATTCAGGTAGGCCACCGGCACCTGGACCGCGCCGTCTTTCCTGCGCCGGGTGATGGCATCGTCCATCCAGGCGCCGCCGCGCTTGTGGTCGCGGGCATAAAGGTCGAGGTAGAACTGGCCGACCGGCTCGCCCTTGCTGTCGCTCAGGGTGTAGAAACGCACATCGTCGTGCCACACCGGCGCTGGAGTTTGCTTGATGCTCAGGCCGTAGAGCGTTTCCACCACCTTGAACATGCCGGGCAGCACGACGGTTTCCGGGAAATATTGCTTCACCTCATTATCGGAGAAGGCGTAGCGCTTCAGGCGCAATTTTTCCGCCGCATAAGCCGCGTCCCACGCCTGCAATTCGTCCAGGCCCAGCTCGTCGCGGGCGAACTCCGTCAGCTCCCTGAAATCCCGCTCGGCATAAGGTTTTGCCCGCGTTGCCAGATCGCCGAGGAAATCCAGCACCTGCTGCGGCGACTGCGCCATCTTGGTGGAGAGCGAAACATTGGCGTAATGATCGAAGCCGAGCAGTTGCGCCGCTTCCCGACGCAGCCTGAGGATATCCGCGACCAGCCCGGTATTGTCCCACTCAGCCTTGCCGAACTCGGAAGCCCGCGTCACATAGGCGCGGTAGATCTGCTCGCGCAGGCCGCGGTTTTCCGCGTACTGCATCACCGGCATATAGGACGGCGCATGCAAGGTGAATTTCCAGCCCGGCTTGTCGTCCTTCTGCGCCGCTTCGCGCGCCGCCTGCAAGGCATCGGCGGGAATCCCGGCCAGTTCGGACTCGTTTTTGACGAACAGGCCGAAATCATTGGTCGCATCGAGCAGGTTTTCCTCGAACCGGGCAGACAGCGCCGACAGTTCCTCCTGGATCGCCTTGAAGCGCGGCTTCTTGTCCTCGGCCAGCTCCGCGCCGCCCAAGCGGAAATCGCGCACTTCGTTGTCGATGATTTTCTTGCGCGGGGCGGACAGCGCTTCGAATGCCGGGGCGCCGCGCAAGGCCTTGAATTTCCCGAACAGCGCCAGGTTCTGCGACAGGTCGGCGTAGTAGGCGGTAATCTTCGGCAGATTTTCGTTGTACACCTCGCGCAACTCCGGGCTGTTCATCACCGCATTCAGGTGGGAAACCTGGCCCCAGGCACGGGACAGACGCTCGTTGGCATCCTCCAGCGGCTGCACGAAACTGTCCCAGCACGGCGCCGCGGCTTCTGCCGCCAGTCTGTCCACCAAAGCGCGGTTTTCCGCCAGCAGGGCGTCCACCGCAGGCGTGACGTGTTCGGGTTTGATCTCAGGAAAACGGGGCAGGCCGGAGAAGTCGAGCAAAGGATTCATGGGTAAGGTCTCTGGTTAGGCAAAACGGGAACGGATTATACTATGGGCATCTACCCCATATTGGCCCGGGATCATGCAAAATCAAGTCGGCTCCAACATCGCGCCCTATCAGGGCAGCACCCCAAAAATCGCAGCCTCGGCCTGGATCCATCCCAGCGCCCAGGTCATCGGCGACGTGGCGATCGGCGAACGCGCCTCGGTGTGGTGCAATACAGTCGTGCGCGGCGACGTCAATTTCATCCGCATCGGCGACGAAACCAACATCCAGGATCTGTGCACCCTGCACGTCAGCCACCGCCGCCCGGACAGCCCCGACAGCGGCGCAGCGCTGATCATCGGCGACCGGGTGACAGTGGGCCACAACGTCATCCTGCACGGCTGCGAGATCGGCGACGAATGCCTGATCGGCATGGGCTCGATCGTGATGGACAAGGTCGTGCTGCAGCCGCGCGTGCTGCTGGGTGCAGGCAGCCTGGTGCCGGAGGGAAAGGTGCTGGAGAGCGGTTATTTATACCTGGGCCGACCCGCGAAACAGTTGCGGCCGCTCAGCGCGGAAGAGCTGGCGCACTTTGCCTATTCCGCCGCCCACTACGTCAGGCTGGCGAACAACCACCGGCAGGGTGAAACCGAACCATTACCGCAAAGGCGCTAAGACGCAAAGATGAATAACAGAATAAAACCCGCTTTCTTTGCGCCTTCGCGCCTTTGCGGTTAGATTATGATTTTAGGTATTTGGTGAGTTTAATGAATATCCGAATTACCCCCACCACCCCATTCTCCGACCAGAAGCCCGGCACTTCGGGCCTGCGCAAGAAGGTCACGGTGTTCCAGTCGGCGCACTACCTGGAAAACTTCGTCCAGTCGATTTTCGACACCATCGCCGCACCGGCCGGCAGCACCCTGGTGCTCGGCGGCGACGGCCGCTACTACAACCGCGAGGCGATCCAGATCATCCTCAAGATGGCGGCGGCGAACGGCTTCGGCAAAGTGCTGGTGGGCCAGGGCGGCATCCTTTCCACCCCGGCGGCCTCCTGCGTGATCCGCAAATACTCGACCTACGGCGGCATCATCCTGTCGGCCAGCCACAACCCGGGCGGCCCCGACGGCGATTTCGGCATCAAGTACAACACCGCCAACGGCGGCCCCGCGCCGGAGAAGATCACCGACGCGATCTATGCGCGCAGCAAGGAACTGGCCCGCTACCGCGTGGCGGAAGCCCCTGACGTGGCGCTCGACCAGACGGGCAACTACACCCTGGGCGAGATGCAAGTCGAAGTCATCGACCCGGTGGCCGACTACGCCGAGCTGATGGAATCCCTGTTCGACTTCGCCACCATCCGTGCACTGATCAGCGGAGGCTTCCGGCTGTGCTTCGACGCCATGCATGCGGTCACCGGCCCGTATGCCCGGGAAATCCTCGAAAAAAGCCTGGGCGCGCCGGCCGGCAGCGTCATCAACGGCGTGCCCTTGCCCGACTTCGGCCAAGGCCACCCCGACCCCAACCTGACTTACGCCCATCAACTGGTGGAGATCATGTACGGCAAGGAGGCGCCCGATTTCGGCGCCGCATCCGACGGCGACGGCGACCGCAACATGATTCTGGGGCGGGGCTTCTTCGTCACCCCCTCCGACAGCCTCGCCATCATTGCCGCCAATGCCGCGCTGGCACCCGGCTATGCGGCGGGACTGGCGGGCGTGGCGCGCTCCATGCCGACCAGCGCAGCGGCCGACCGGGTCGCCGCCAAGCTCGGCATTCCCTGCTACGAAACCCCCACCGGCTGGAAGTTCTTCGGCAACCTGATGGATGCCGGCAAGGTCACCCTGTGCGGCGAGGAGAGTTTCGGCACCGGCTCCAGCCATGTACGCGAAAAGGACGGCCTGTGGGCGGTGCTGTTCTGGCTCAACATCCTGGCCAGCCGCCGCCAGTCGGTGGAAGACATCGTCCATCGCCACTGGGCGGAATACGGCCGCAACGTCTATACTCGGCACGATTACGAAGGCTTGCCGTCCGCTGCGGCCGCCAGCGTCATGGCCCACCTGAAAAGCCGGTTCGCCGAACTGCCGGGCCAGCGTTTCGGCAGCTATCAGATAAAATTCTGCGACGATTTCAGCTATACCGACCCGATCGACGGCAGCCTGAGTACCGGCCAGGGCCTGCGCATCGTCTTCGAAGACGGTTCGCGCATCGTTTTCCGCCTCTCCGGCACCGGCACCGAAGGCGCTACGCTGCGGTTCTACCTCGAAGCGTTCGAACCCGACCCTGCCAAACATCGGATCGATGCTCAACAGACGCTTGCCGGACTGATCGATATCGCCCACGACCTGTCGCAACTGAAGCAGCGCACTGGGCGCGAGCAGCCGACGGTGGTAACTTAACCAGACACAAAAAATTTTTGCATGGCTGACTATACTGAGTAATCAACTGTGGCTCATCCCGTTTTATTCCACAGTTTTCACTCAGAAAGGAGAGCACCATGGCACGCAAATACATCGATTGTCGGGATTATCCGAGCGAAATGAATTGCACCGTCACCATAGCAGCGGACAGCGAAGATGAACTGGTCGAAGCGGCCACCCAACACGGGGTGGCCGTGCACAAGGAAAAAGACACGCCTGAGTTCCGCAAGCAGGTACGCGAGCTCATCAAAGAGGGCAATCCGCCAGCTTAGTTACCCGAACCGTTAGAGTGTGCGCTTCGCGCGGATTATTGCCCGGGGCAGCCCGGCGGCTGAACATCTGCGCGTAGCGCACGCAAAATCCATCTCCCTGCAAACCCGCTTTCCCTGATTTACAGGCCGAGGATGCCTATCATGTTCAAGCTCCTTCTTCTCGCGCTTTCCCTCGTAGCGGCAAGCTTTTTCCCCGCTGCGTCAAATGCCGCAAAGCAGGTCGGCAAAGCCCCGCAACTGACCATAGCCCAAACCGTCATCAAGAAACCCCTGCAGAAGGGGGTTAGCTTTGACGATGCGGTCACTTCGATGAAGCTCCGCGCCAATGCGCTCAATTTCAAGCTGGTAGCCGAGCTCCCTCTTTCAAAGCAAATCGAGGCGATGACCGACAAGCCGCAACGACGCATGGAAATTTACCAGTTTTGCGATGCCCTGATCGCCAAAACCATGGTCGATCATGACCTGAATTTCGCGGCCTATCTGCCCTGCCGCATCGCGATCATCGAGGACGCCAAGGGCCAGACGTGGCTAGTGATGATGAATATCGACCTGTTTTTGCAATCGGCCAATCTTCCCCCGGAGATCAAGGCCCAGGGAATCCAGGTGCGCGACACCCTGCAATCCATCATGGATGCCGGTGCGGCCGGGGACCTGTAGTCCTACACCCAGCACGGGTCAAATTACCCCAATGGAGAAAACATGGCTACCCAGATTTTCGTGAATCCCCCGGTAAAGGATCTCAACAAGTCCGTGGAGTTCTTTACCCAACTCGGCTTCACCTTCAATCCCCAGTTTACCGACGAAACCGCCACTTGCATGATTGTGGCTGCAGACATATTCGTCATGCTTCTGACCGAAGAGAAGTTCAAGACTTCCACTCCGAAAGAAATCTGCGATGCCACGAAAAGCACGGAAGTCCTCGTGTGTTTATCTTTAGCAAGCCGGCCTGAAGTCGATGAAATGGTTCACAAGGCAGTCGCCGCCGGCGGCTCAACCTACAACGAACCGCAAGACCACGGTTTTATGTATGGTCATGGTTTTCAGAATCTGGACGGGCACATTTGGGAACTCATCTTCATGGAACCCAGCGCAATAAGCCAAGGTTAACTTGTAACATGTTTTTTGCAATGAAATTGGTTTTCTAAAACCTCGTTATCCCTCATAGAGAGATCACGCATGAAAGCTCGAATTACGGTCATTACCCTAGGCGTTGACGACTTGGAGCGGTCGCTTCGGTTCTATCGTGACGGCCTCGGCTTGAAGACGGAAGGCATTATCGGCAAGGAGTTCGAACACGGAGCGGTGGCCTTTTTTGACTTGCAGGCCGGCCTGAAACTGGCGATCTGGCCACGCAAGAGCCTTTCCCATGATTCAGGCCTGCCCCTGACCAGCCCAAGTCCTACCGAACTCACTCTCGGGCATAACGTCTCGTCGAAAGCCGAAGTCAACGCGGTTATGGAGCAAGCGAAAAATGCCGGCGCCGTTATCGTGAAGCCTGCTCAAGAAATCTTCTGGGGCGGTTACGCCGGTTACTTTCAGGACCCTGATCAGCATCTGTGGGAAGTCGTATGGAATCCCCAGTGGGTAATCCAGGATTGAGGGAGGGTTGGCGGGCAGCCCTGGCTAACGCCTGCGCCCACCTCCCAGTATCGACCCCATCACCCCGCGCAGGATTTCGCGGCCGAGCTGGCTGCCAATAGCGCGGACGGTGCTTTTGACAAGTGCTTCAACCACGGTTTGCCGTCCTGAACCCGCTTCGGCTTTCTGGGCTTTCACCTCGGCTGCGGCTTGTTGTTCCACTGCCGCCTGTTCGGCACGCGCCTTCAAAATCTCGTAAGCCGATTCGCGGTCGACCGCTTTTTCGTAATGCCCGGCAAGCAGCGAATTTTGCATGATGGTGGCACGCGTTGTCGCGTCGATCGGGCCGATCTGCCCATGGGGTGGCAGGATAAATGCGCGCTCCACCACGGTGGGGCGGCCTTTTTCGTCCAGCATCGAAACCAGGGCTTCGCCCACGCCGAGTTCGGTGATGGCGGCTTCTTCGTCCAGTGCCGGGTTTTCGCGCATGGTTTCGGCGGCGGCGCGCACGGCTTTCTGGTCACGCGGAGTGAAGGCGCGCAGCGCATGCTGCACGCGGTTGCCCAGCTGGCCCAGCACGTTATCCGGGATATCCGCCGGATTCTGGCTGACGAAGTACACCCCCACTCCTTTGGAACGGATCAGGCGCACCACCTGTTCGACTTTCTGCAACAGCGCATCCGGTGCATCAGCGAACAGCAGGTGGGCCTCGTCGAAGAAGAACACCAGCTTGGGTTTGTCGGCATCGCCCACTTCCGGCAGATTTTCGAACATTTCGGCCAGCAGCCAAAGCAGGAAGGTGGCGTACACACTGGGCGCATTCATCAGCTTGTCGGCGCTGAGAATATTCACCATGCCGCGGCCCTGGCTATCGGTTTGCATCAAGTCGTCAATATTCAATGCCGGCTCGCCGAACAGGCGTTCTCCGCCCTGGCTTTCCAGCGTGAGCAAGCCGCGCTGGATGGCGCCAACGCTGGCAGTGGAGATATTGCCGTGAGTGGTGGTGAACTCCTTGGCGCTGTCCCCGACGTATTGCAGCATCGCACGCAGGTCTTTCATATCCAGCAGGAGCATGCCGTTTTCGTCGGCAATCTTGAACACCAGCGTGAGCACGCCTTGCTGGGTGTCGTTCAGGTTGAGCATGCGACCGATCAGCAAAGGCCCCATGTCGGAAATGGTGGTGCGCACCGGGTGCCCCATCTCGCCGAACACGTCCCAGAAGGTGACCGGGGAGCCGCTGAAGGCAAACTCTCCCAACCCCAATTTCTCGATACGTTCGCGGATCTTCGGGTTTTCCTTGCCGGGCTGGCTGATGCCGGAGAGATCACCCTTGATGTCGGACATGAAGACCGGCACGCCGATACGGCTGAAATTTTCAGCCAGCACTTGCAGGGTAACGGTCTTCCCCGTCCCGGTTGCGCCGGTGATCAGGCCGTGCCGGTTAGCCATTTTGGGTAACAGGTAGAGCTCCGCGCTATCTTTGGCAATCAGGATGGGTTCTGTCATGTCTTAACTACCTCATCAGAAGATCAATCAATTGAGTTTAACCAAATCGATTTTAATGGCAAGCTAAACCCAACCCCATCCCCACTATAACCTCCCCTTGAAGAGAATCGACACTCTATGCACACCACCCGGTTCCCCCTCTGCACCGCCTCGGCTTTCCGGGTGAAGCGGGGGCAGTCGGCTGCGTTTGTCTGAGGCCGAAGGCCGAGTTTAACGCGGCCGCCCGATTTGCCCGGAAAACCGAGGGAAGCCCGGAGGGCCGGTGCGGCGGGGTGCCCTTTTGTTTGGTTACTTGTATTTTGGGCAAGCAAAATAAAGTAACCTGCTGCCGGGCAGCCCCCGGCATCTAAGCATCTGCGCGCAGCGCACTCAAAACCCAGCACCTCTTGTAACCACCCGACCAAAGACCTATAGTGGGAATTGTCATAAAGAAGTATCAATCAAATCAATGGGGTCAGAAAATCAATCGAGTCTGACCCCATTGATTCAACGGCCGGGCTTCATGATCGGTCAGGGTGGATACCGCCGAACCGAACGGGTAGCCGCCGAGCTTGTGGGAAAGCGTGGAAAGCAAGCCGATACGCTCTGCACGCAGCAACCTGCGCGCCTGTTTCCAGAGGGTTTCCGGGGTGGTCATGAAACGGTTTCCGATGCCCCGGACGAGCCATTAACGTGAACATCGCTAGGGTGGCAAAAACCCGGTATTTGATCCATAGTGGAAGTCAGTAGTGTCCGGTTAAATTGGGCTATGCATACTGTAGAGCCAATATTAAAGCCGGTTTTGAGCGATTCAGGGGTGTCCACGATTTGAATTTTGGAATCAACATTTGCGATCCTTTCGGGTTTGATGAACCTGGGGTGATGCATGAACGTGGGCAAGACGCTGTTTGCGCAAGTCATGGAGTACGTGCCGTGGAAGACCTTTGGACGCATCATCGACCGTCACGGTGGCGATGCGGGGGTGCGCACCTTGGACTGCGCCGATTTGTTTCGCGTGATGGCTTTCTCGCAATTGACGTGGCGCGAGTCTTTGCGCGACATCGAGTCCTGTCTGGCCGCCAACCAGGCCAAACTGTTTCACATGGGCTTGAGCGGTGTGCCCGCCAGAGCCACGCTCTCGGACGCACTGAATCAGCGCGACTGGCGCATTTATCACGCGCTGGCCATGCGCCTGATCGTGCGAGCCCGCGACCTCTACACCAAAGAACCGACAGGCCTGGAGCTCGATGCGACGGTCTACGCTCTGGACTCGACCACCATCGACCTGTGTTTGAGTCTGTTCGACTGGGCGCCGTTTCGTTCGACCAAGGCGGCGGTGAAGATGCACACGCTGCTGGATTTGCGTGGGGCGATCCCCGCCTTCATTCACATCAGCGACGGCAAGATGGGCGATGTCAAGGTGCTCGACATCTTGCCCATCGAAGCGGGGGCATTTTACGTGATGGATCGGGGCTACCTGGACTTCGGCAGGCTCTTCAAGCTGCATCAGGCAGGAGCGTTCTTTGTGACCCGAGCCAAACGCGGTATGAACGCCCGGCGCGTGTACGCGACCAAGACCGACCGAACCACGGGAGTGATCTGCGATCAGGCTATTCGACTCAACGGTTTTTACGTATCCAAGGACTATCCCGAGCATTTGCGGCGCATCCGATTCAAAGACCCCGAGTCGGGCAAGACGCTGGTGTTTCTGACCAACAATACGACGCTGCCGCCATTGACTATTGCCGCGCTGTACAAGAGCCGCTGGCAGGTGGAGTTGTTCTTCAAATGGATCAAGCAACACCTGCGCATCAAGCGTTTTTTGGGCACCAGCGAGAACGCGGTGAAGACGCAAATCTGGTGCGCCGTGTCCACCTACGTGCTGATCGCCATCGTTAAAAAGGAGCTTCATCTCAATGCCTCGCTCTACACTTTGCTACAGATTTTGTCGGTCTCGGTTTTTGAGAAAACCCTTATTTCATGCGCCTTGCAGCC
>NZ_DATKTK010000071.1:0-25975 GCF_035531155.1 Sulfuricella sp.
ATTCGCGGATGCTTTCCACGCCATGCAAACGGGCGGAGATGACGCCGGTTGGGCGGTGCTCGAAGTAACGCGTCGGCAGGGCGAAGAGGTGTTCGAACACGGCGCTGCCCAGCACCGCATCGACACGGTTGCCGGTATGCAGCACCAGGTACTGGCGCACCCAGGTGAGCAGGGCGGAAAAAATCATGAACACGGCTAGGCCGATGCCGATGACGATCAGGGTGCTTTCGGTGCGATGCACCACGACTTTGTCGATAATAACCTGGGTAAAAAGCGGCGTGGCAAGCGCCACCAGTTGAATGATGAGGGAAGCGAGCAACACGTCGCGCCAGATCGGCTTGTGCTTGAGCAGCTCGGGCACGAACCAGCGGAAGCCGAAAGCGGTCTCTTTGACGGCGTCGGGGTCCTTGATGGCCTTGGGGCCGGGCTTGAGGAGAAAGACAGTGCCGGCGAAGCGGGCAGCGAACTCATCCGGGGTGACGATCTCCGGCACATTGCTGCCGGCCATGAAGATTACGATACGCTCGGCGGTGGCTTCGGAGACAATCGCCAGGGAGGCAGCAGGTCGGTCATCCGCCGGTTTATCTTCCCCCGTGCTCCCCTCCGTCTGGGACTCATCGGCGTTTTTGGCAGGGGCATGAACGACTGCGAGGCAGGGCAACCGTTGCCCGAGAATTGCCCCTGCGGTAAAGGCCTTGGCGCGAGTTTTGAAGCCCAGGGCGCGGGCCGCCTGGATTAGCGTTTCAAGGGTGTAGGGCGGTGGAAACCGTTGGAGGAGCAGTTCCGGGTCGAAGGGGATGCGATTGAGTGCGCAGAAGCTTCCGAGCGCCCACAGGAGCACGGAACCGTCCAGCCGGGTATGCGATTGGAAACGCATCGAAGACTTTGCTGTTGTTCTTGTGTGCGAAGATGGCCGCTATTCTGTCCTTGCGCTCCCTTTGCTGGCGGGTAACAAACCGTAGAGACTTGATGGGCAGATCACCGCCCCATCAGCCGCAAGAGCGAGGACCGCTCTTGGCTCAATATTGAAGACCATCCCATTCCCCTTTTTTACTTTAGAATATTTTTCTAATTGATATTTCGTGCCCTAATGATTTATGCGCTCTAACGGGTACGAAATTATTTACTCCCAACTTATAAAAGGATATCAAGGCCTGGAGTTCCTGAATATAGTGGAAACCCCTATTCGTCAATAGGGGGTAATACGAAAAAAAAAGGGGGGGCGGCAATCTGTGCCTTAGGTGCTGAGCAAGGCGTACTCAGGACTTTGAACTCAGTGAAGCTCCCGGATTCCGCTGCGCTGCATCCGGGCTACAACTGACTTTATGAATCAATGTAGGGCGGGTTAGCGCAGCGTAACCCGCCAATCCACGGTGGGTTATGGCCTGACGACATTTTGTGCCCTTTAGGGCAAACCCACCCTACATCAATTTAAAGCCAAACCATCAGCCCCATCTCCAGCGGGTGGGTCAGCAGTTCCTGCCAGGGGTAAACGCGGATCTTGTAATCAAGATGGCCACACCGATCGGGGGCCAGATCGAGAGTGAACAGATGCTCCCCGGTCGCCTCCTCGAGCCCCTGGAATGAGAATCTGAAGTGCAGGTAATCCTTCATCTCCTTGCGGGTCGGGCGACGCATCATCAGCTCGACCACCACATCCCCCGGCGCCAGGCCGTTCAATTTCAGGGCAACGTCGAAGCGCACATTATCGCCGAACTGAATGTGCTTCTTCGGCGTATCCAGACGGCGAATCTCGACCCCCTGCCAGGCAGCGCGGATCTTCGTTTTCCAGACCGAAAGATTCTTCGCGTTTGCGTAGCCATCACGGGCGTACAGCTCGCCTTGGCGGCTGGCCTGCAGGTAGAAGCGAGACACGTATTCGCCCACCATCCGATTGGAATTGAAGCGTGGCAACAGGGTGCCGATCGAGCGCTTGGAACGCCTGACCCATTCCGCCGAGTAGCCCATCTTGCCGCGATCGTAGTACTGGGGCACGACACGGTCCTGCAGGATCTCGTAAAAGGTCTGGCTGTCTTCCTTGTTGCGGCGATAGTCGTCCATGTAGGTCGGTGCCGGCTTGATCGCCCAGCCGTTGGTGCCGTCGTAGCCCTCACCCCACCAGCCGTCCAGCACCGAGAAATTGATCGCGCCGTTGATGCCCGCCTTGATGCCGGAAGTGCCGCTCGCTTCGAGCGGGTACACCGGGTTGTTGAGCCACACGTCCACGCCCGCTACCAATCTGCGCGCCAGCCCCATATCGTAGCCTTCTACCAGCAGCACCTTGCCCTCGAATTCCGGCATGTGGGACATCCCTTGAATATGCCGGATTAAATCCTGGCCTGGACGGTCGGCAGGGTGCGCCTTGCCGGCAAAAATGAACAGCACCGGACGGTCGGCCTCGGAAATGATCTGGCTCAGCCAGGTCGGATCTTCGAACAGCAGCGCGGCGCGCTTGTAGGTGGCGAAGCGGCGGGCAAAACCGATGGTGAGGACGTTCGGATTGAGGGGATCGATATGCTTCAGCAGCCGGTCGAGGTGGGCTTCGGAGCCGTGGTTGCGGAAATGCTGCTGGCTGATGCGAAAGCGCACCAGTTCGAGCATTTGCGACTTGAGCGACTGGCGCACACTCCAGAACTGGTGGTCGGGGATCTCATCGATACGCGCCCAGTAGCCTTGATCGGTGAGATTGTGGCGCCACTCGTAGCCGAAGTGGTTGTCGAACAGGTCGATCCATTCCTGCGCCAGAAAAGTCGGCACGTGCACGCCGTTGGTGACGTAGCTCATCGGGTTTTCCTCGGGCGCCAACTGCGGCCACTGGCTGGCGCAGATGCGCGAGGATACTTCGCCGTGGATGCGGCTGACGCCGTTGTGAAAGCGCGAGCCGCGCAGCGCCAGGGCGGTCATGTTGAAATCCGGCCCATCCAGCGTCCTGCCCAGGGAGAGAAACGCTTCGCGGCTGATTTTCAACTCCTGGCACATGTGCTGGAAGTAGTCGCAGACCGTGTTTTCGGCGAATTGGTCGTGCCCCGCCGGCACCGGCGTATGGGTGGTGAACACGGTATTGCCGGCAGCCGCTTCCAGCGCGCTGGCGAAATCCAGCCCCTCGGCGACCATGTAGCGGGCGCGTTCCAGCACCAGGAAAGCGGCATGGCCTTCGTTGATGTGCCACACCGTGGGCTTCAGTCCCAGCGCTCTGAGGGCGCGCACACCGCCGACGCCGAGGACGATTTCCTGCATGATGCGCATGTTGCTGTCGCCGCCGTAAAGCTGGTGGGCGATATCGCGATCTTCAGGCGTATTTTCCTCCAGGTCGGTATCGAGCAGGTACAGCGTGACGTGGCCGACCCGCGCCTGCCATACGTTGACCTTCACCAGCCGTCCCGGTAGGTCGACGTAAACGTGTATCTCCTGGCCATCCTCCCCCAGCGAGGGAACGATCGGCAGGTCTTCGAAATCTGAATCGCTGTAAGTGGCGATCTGGTTGCCTTCGCCGTCGATAATCTGGGAAAAGTAGCCTTGGCGGTAGAGCAGGCCAACCGCAACGAAGGGCAGACGCAAGTCACTCGCCGACTTGCAGTGGTCGCCGGCGAGGATGCCGAGGCCACCCGAATAGATCGGGAAGCTTTCGTGAAAGCCGAATTCGGCGCAAAAATAGGCGATCAGATCGCCTTCCTTGAACTGTTCGTGGTTGCCGCCGCGACGCAGCGGCTCGTTGTGATAGGTATCGTAAGCCGACAACACGCGGTTGACGGTGGCCAGAAACACCTGGTCCTCCGCCGCTTCCACCAGCCGCTTTTCATCCACCCGGCGCAGGAACACCTTGGGGTTGTGTCCGACCGCGTCCCACAAGCCGGGATGAAGACGCGCGAACAATGTCCGGGTCGGCTTGTCCCAACCGTACCAGAGGTTGTTGGCAAGCTCCTCCAGGCGTTGTAGCTTGCGCGGAATCTTCGGGTTGACCTCGATAACGAAAGTGGTGCCCTGCTTCATGCCGACCCCTTATTCAAAACAACAACAACCTGCAAGAATCTTCATACCGCAAAGGCGCGAAGGCGCAAAGAACACAAAGACATGAAGGACTGCTTACAGTCACCCGGCAATTGGTTGGGCACACTCTGACACCCCTTGCCTTTTCTTTGCGCCTTTGCGGTTACAACTGCTTTTTTTGGGTTAATCCAGCTTGAGGAAATGCTCCCGGTAATGCTTCATCTCGCCGATGGATTCATACACATCGGCCAGCGCGGTATGGTTGTTCTCCTTCTTGAAACCGCCGTAAACCTGCGGCCTCCAGCGCTTGGCCAGCTCTTTCAGGGTGCTCACATCAAGGTTCCGATAGTGGAAATAATCCTCGAGCTTGGGCATGTAGTTCGCCATGAAACGGCGATCCTGGCAGATCGAATTGCCGCACATCGGCGATTTCTTCGGCGGCACGTATTCTTTCAGAAATTCGAGCAGTTGCGCCTCGACGGAGGCATCATCCAGTTTCGATGCCTTGACCTTGTCGATCAGGCCGGATTTGCTGTGGGTCGCCTTGTTCCAGGCATCCATGCCATTCAGCACTTCGTCGGACTGGTGCACGACCAGAACCGGCGCTTCGGCGATGGTATCCAGATTGGAGTCGGTGACCACCAGCGCGATTTCGATGATGCGATCCCGTTCGGGAACCAACCCGGACATCTCCATGTCGATCCAGATGAGGCGATTGCTGTCTTGTGCCATAATGGAAACCCAGTAATCTAAAGTCGGACATTTTAGCCCGAAACCCCCCGTGACTCCATGACATTTACCCTGATCTTCCTTGCCGCACTGGCAATCTCCGTACTCTTGCGCTACTGGCTCGCACAACGCCATATCCGCCACATCCAGGCACACCGTGCAAGCGTGCCGCAGGATTTCGCCGACCGCATCAATCTGGAATCACACCAGAAAGCCGCGGATTACAGCATCGCCAAAACCCGCCTCGGCAACCTGCATCTCGCGCTGGAAACCGCCCTGCTACTGGCCTTTACCCTGGGTGGCGGGATCGAGGTACTGTACGGCCTGTGGCACGGCCTGCTCGGATCGGGGTTGTGGCAGGGCACGGCACTGATTCTGAGCGTATTCGCTATTTCCACTTTAGTTGAAATTCCGCTCGGGTTCTACAGCGCCTTCGGCATCGACGCCCACTTCGGCTTCAACAAGATGACACGTGCACTGTTTTTCGCCGACCTCGCCAAGCAGATACTGCTCGGCGCGGCGCTCGGCATTCCGCTGGTGCTCGGCGTGCTGTGGCTGATGGGACGAATGGGCGAATACTGGTGGCTCTACGTATGGAGTGCATGGATGGGATTCAACCTGCTGGTACTGGCGGTTTACCCCACCTTCATCGCGCCGCTGTTCAACAAGTTCACGCCGCTTGAGGATTCGACGCTGAAACAGCGCGTCGAACAGCTGCTGCAGAAATGCGGCTTCCACGCGCAGGGCTTCTACGTGATGGATGGCTCAAAGCGCAGCACCCACGGCAACGCCTATTTCAGCGGCTTCGGCAAATCCCGGCGGATCGTGTTTTTCGACACCCTGCTGGCGCGCCTCGGCCACGACGAGATCGTCGCGGTGCTGGCCCACGAACTCGGGCACTTCAAGCACCGTCACATCATCAAGCGCATCGTCCTGATGGCCGCCATGAGCCTGGCCGGACTGTGGCTGCTCGGCTGGCTGATGGACAAGGAATGGTTTTACCACGGCCTCGGTGTCGCCACGCCAGGCACCGCCACGGCGTTGCTGCTGTTCCTGCTGGCGATGCCGGTATTCACCTTCCTGCTGCAGCCGCTGATGAGCTTTTATTCGCGCAAGCACGAATTCGAGGCCGACCGCTACGCCGCAAAAAATGCCAGCGCCGACGATCTGGTGCGGGCGCTGGTCAAGCTATACAACGACAACGCCTCGACCCTCACTCCCGATCCGCTGCACTCGGCGTTCTACGATTCACATCCGCCGGCGGCGATCCGCATTGCACACCTTCAGGCTCATGCTAATATTTAGCAACATCAACCCACGGAGGTTCGCATGAAATTTATTACAGTGCTCCTAAGTCTGCTGCTCGTCAGCATGCCCGCCCTTGCCGACCCCTTCCCCAAGGGCGACGCCAAAATCGGCAAGACCCTGCACGATAAATCCTGCATCAGCTGCCACGTTTCCATGACTGGCGGCGACGGTTCCGCCATTTACTCCCGCCTCGAACGCAAGGTGAAGAACCCGCAGCAACTCCAGGCCCGTATCCGCACCTGCAACGCCAATGTCGGTGCGAACTGGTTTCCCGATGAGGAGAACCACGTTGCAGCCTATTTGAACCTCCAGTACTACCACTTCAAGTAACAGGCACAACCGGGGAGATATGACCATGGCCGACGAACCGTTCTGCGACCTTACCAAAAAGAGCTGCAAACCCTGCGAGGGCGGCGTGCCGCCCCTGGCCGAAGAGGATATCCGCCGATTCCTGGCGCAACTCAGCGGCTGGGAATATGCCGATGGGGTTATCAGCAAAATCTACCGCTTCAAGGACTATTACCAGACCATGGCCTTCGTCAACGCCACCGCCTGGATTTCCCATCACGAGGATCACCACCCCGACATGGAAGTGGGCTACAACCAGTGCCGGATGCGTTATCAGACCCACGCCATCAACGGTCTGTCCGAAAACGACTTCATCTGCGCGGCGAAGATAGACGCCTTGCTCAACATCTGAATGGGGCAGTTGCAGCACGGCCAGGTTGTCGCCGCCTTCGGCAGGCACTTTGATGTTGAAACGGCAGAGGGCATCGTTTCCTGCGTCACCCGCGGCAAAAAAGGCGGCATCGCGTGCGGCGACCGGCTCCAGATCGAGATGACCGGCCCCGCCCAGGGCGTGATCAAATCGATCGACCCGCGTACCTCGCTGCTGTTCCGCTCCGATGAATTCAAGGAAAAGATCATTGCCGCCAATGTCACCCAGATCATCGTCGTGGTGGCGGCAGAGCCGGCCTTCTACGAGGATCTGGTCAGCCGTTGCCTGATCGCAGCCGAAGCGGCCTCACTCAAGATCGTCATCGTGCTCAACAAGTGCGACCTGGAACAGGCAACCCGCGCGGCACTGGCGCAATTGCAGCTCTACCGCGACCTGGGCTACCCCCTCATCACCCTTTCAGCCAAGCAGGACATCAGCCCGCTGCGGCCCTATTTACAGGGTGAAACCAGCGTGCTGGTGGGGCAATCCGGCATGGGCAAGTCGAGCATCATCAACGCGCTGCTGCCAGCGGCGCAGGCACACACGCGCGAGATTTCCCAAGCGCTGAATTCCGGCAAGCACACCACTACCCATGCACGCCTCTATCACCTTGACGGCGACAGCCACATCATCGACTCGCCCGGCTTGCAGGAATTCGGCCTGGCCCACGTCAACGAGATGGACATCGCCCACGCCTTCGTCGAATTCCGCCCCTACCTCGGCCATTGCCGCTTCAGCAATTGCCGTCATCTGGTGGAACCGGGCTGCGCCGTGCTGGAAGCCACCATGGCGGGCAAAATCGACCGACGGCGGCTGGGCACTTTCCACAAGCTGGTGAGGTGAATGTGCCGCTGCCCTGCCCCTGCGGCCTGCCGCACAGTTACGCGGATTGCTGCGGCCGCTACACCAGCGGCAACACCCCCGCCCCCACCGCCGAAGTCCTGATGCGCTCGCGCTACACCGCCTACACCCTGGCGCAGGAACCCTACCTGCTCGCCACCTGGCACCCCAGCACTCGCCCCGCCGCGCTGGACCTCAACGCCGAACCCCAGTCCAAATGGCTCAATCTGCAAGTCAAACGCCACCGCCAGACCGACGAAATCCATGCCGAGGTGGAATTTGTCGCACGCTGCAAGATCGGCGGGCGCGCCTACCGGCTGCATGAAACCAGCCGCTTCGTGCGCGAAGAGGGGCAGTGGTATTACCTGGATGGGGATGTAAAGAAAAGCTGAGGCAGCACGGATTATTCAATCCGCATATTGCGTTTCGGTCCGAATGCTATAATGCATGGAACCCGATGCGCTTGTGGAATTGATCGAGCGCGTCACCCGGGCAGGCTTTGATAACGCCCTTGATGTACTCTACACTTTCCATTCCGATTGAACCCGCCCCGTCTTCTTCCCGATCTCCCATGATTTCCCTGCAAAAAGCCCTCGAAGGGTTCACCCTTTCCAATGCCGAAATACTTCCCCAGCTGGCCGAGCTGGTGAATGCTCTGCGCCCGGCGCACGACGGGGACGCCGATGCCGCAGTGGAAAAGCTGCGCGAGCTGTGCCGCCTGCTCGACGTTGGGCCGGAATTTCGTAGTGGCCTGCGCCAGGCGTTGCTCGATCTTTTTACACAGCGCCGCTCGGTGCTGCTGTTCGCCACCTCCGGCATCTACCCGGAAACCGGCGTGATGGCTGAGACTCTGCGGCGCCTCTCGCACAAACTGCTGCCCGAGGCAGTGGACCAGGTGCAGATGAAAGATGTATTTGGCCGCATTTTCCGGCGGCGCGATATGCGCTGGCTGGAACAGGTCCCGGTGGTGGAGTGGATTGCCCTGATTCGCGCCCTGCGCTTCGACGAGGCGAAGGACATCTCCGGCATTGGCAGATTGAAGGGCGATCTGCTCGAGGCCCTGCGGGTAGTTGCCCACCGCATCGCGGCAAGCGGTCTTGAAGCGGAAATGCTGCGGCTCGACCCGGATCTCGAAAACCATGAATCACCCTTCCTGGCCCAGTGCGAGGAAGCCCTGGCCTTCGCCGGTCGCGCCGAACAGGCTTACCAGGAAAACACCATACCGGCCGAGGACGATCGTCACTATCTGGTGCTGCTGGAACAGTGCCGCGAAACCATCGAGCGCGTGCGTCGCCGGGCGCAGCAGCAAGGCGCCAGTTTCCACCTCACTTTTCGCCTGCGCCGCCTGCGCCAGCACCTTGATCGTGCCCAGGCCCTGATCGCTCTGGTCGCCGCCCTGGGGGCCAGGGAGAACACCCTGATCGTCGAGCGCAGCGCCGAATTGTGGCAAAAGCTGGCCATGGCCGAATGCCGCCGCAACGATCTGCGGCGTTTCTGGCGCCAGAATCTGGAGCTGGTGGCGCTGCGGGTCACCGAGAATGCCGGCCATACCGGCGAACACTACATCAGCGAAAACCGCCCGGAATATTTCGGCATCCTGCGCTCGGCCATCGGCGGCGGTTTCATCATTGCCTTCATGGCGGCCAGCAAACTCCTGATCGGCAGGCTGGGGCTGGCGCCGCTGACCGAAGTGCTGGCCTTCTGCCTCAACTATGGCCTGGGCTTCGTGCTGATTCACATGCTGCACTTCATCGTGGCCACCAAGCAGCCCGCCATGACCGCCAACGCCATCGCCGCCGCCATTGGCGAAGGTTCGGGGCGCGAGCGCGATCTGGAACCGCTGGTGGATCTGATCGCGCGCACGGTGCGCAGCCAGCTCGCGGCCATTGCCGGCAACATCGGGCTGGCCGTGCCTACCGCCATGCTGCTGGCGCTGGCGGTGCACTGGCAGGCGGGCGAACATTTCGTCAGCCCGGAGAAAGCCCATCACCTGCTGGCCGAAATCAACCCCATCGGCAGCGGCGCCCTCATCTACGCCGCCATTGCGGGCGTCTGCCTGTTCCTGGCCGGGCTCGTCGCGGGCTACTACGACAATCTGTGCGCCTACAACCGCATCCCCGAGCGCCTGCTGCAACTCTCATGGCCGACGCGGCTGCTCGGCACAGCGCGTTGGGGCCGCTTCGCTGCTTACGTGGAAAACAACCTCGGCGCACTGGCCGGCAATTTCTTCTTCGGCTTCATGCTCGGCGGCGTCACCGGGATCGGCGTTCTGTTCGGATTACCGCTGGATATCCGCCACATCGCCTTCTCCTCGGCCTACTGGGGTTATGCTATGATCGGGCTGGATTTCAATGTCGAGTGGAGCGTGGCCAGCCTTGCTGCGCTGGGTGTACTGGCCATCGGCCTGACCAACCTGACGGTCAGTTTCTACCTCGCGCTATCGGTGGGACTCAAGGCGCGCGGCATCACTTTCGCCCAGCGCTGGAAACTGTTGCAGGCCATCGCCAAACGCCTGTTGCGCCAGCCACGGGAATTCTTACTACCGCCAAAGAAAGCCTCTGTCCAACAACAAAAGGAGTAAATCATGCAGTTTATGCTGATTTTCGGCATCCTCTTCTCCATCGGCTCCGTAACGTTCGCCCTGCAAAACAACGTGCCGGTGACAGTGACCTTCGCCATCTGGCGCTTCGAGAGCTCGCTCGCCATGGTGCTGCTGCTTGCACTCGGCCTGGGAGCGACCATCGCCGCCCTGTTGTCGTCACCCACAGTAATCAGAGGCCAATGGACCGCTTCCCGCCTGCGCCGTCAGCTTGCCGGTCTGGAAGAAAACAAGGCGGTGCTCGAGAGGCGAATCAGCCAACTCGAAAACGAGCTGGCTCGCACAAGCCCTTCCTCTGCTCCTAAACAGGAGGAAGCGAAACCCGTCGGACTCAAGACCCTGTTAACCGGCGGAACAAGCAGCAAGCCTGAAGGCGAATAGCCTCTCAAGGCCCGGTACATCAAACAAACCAGCGGCTCAGGGGTGACCCTGGGCCGTTTTTGCTTTAGAGTGCGCCAACTCAATTTCCTTGGGATCGCCAGGCCCGATCGCTCAGCAACGGCAATCGTCGCCGAACCCGCCACCCTGACCATACTCACCGAGATCCGCTTTCTCCGCATCGTCAGCAAGACCCCCTGACCACGAAAATCCTGCTGAAAGTGGCGCGCCTTTTGAGCCAGCGCCTGCGCCAGACAAGCGGGCAGCTGGTGAACTATCTGGAAAGCTGAGCGTATGCCGCCAGCGCATTCACCATGGCACGCACCGCTAGCACCACTAGCAGACTGATAACGAAACCACCCAGCACGTCAGCCGGAAAATGTGCGCCCAGGCTGATGCGCGACAGCCCCACCCAAAGCGCGAAAGACACGCCACCAATGCGCCACCAACTACCCAGCGGCCAGAGCGAGGCACACACCAGCATGACGAAGGAGGAATGACCGCTGGGGAAGCTGTGGTGATATTTGGCCTCGCCGACGATATGGACATTAACCTCACCCAGGGCCAGAGGCGGGCGCGGAAAATCGAGCATCGGCTTGAGCCAGCCAAGCAGTGCACCATCCAGCCAGTAACCGAGCGCAAACACGGAGATCACGCCGAGCCAGAGCATGGCGGCATGCTCACCTTGGAGCGGTTCATGCGCGTAGTTTCTGGAAACCGCAAATACCGCCGCCAGCATCAACAAACAAAGTATCGGCACAAAACTGGTGTGATCGCCGACGGCTGTACCAAGCAGCATGAACTGGTCGAACCAGCCGGCATGCACATCGTTGATAAGATGAAACAGCCAGGCATTAGCGCCACCCCAATCGTAAACAATTTCCTTCACGCTCAGGCCAGCCAGGCCATGGCCCACAATATGCAACCGCCCGCGGCCGCGATGCCGGCACCAGCGAATAGCCATCTCTTGCGCGTCAGAACGGTCATGGAAGCGAGGGCAATGGCGATCTGAATCAGCGTCATGGCTTGAGCCAGGCGATGATGCGGATGCATCATATGCTCACTTTGGTGGTTCGCCTCTTCGGATTTTTTCTCAAGCTCCTCGGCCTTTGCCTTGATTTCCTTCTTTTCCTCGTTATATTTATCGATCTGCTTCTTGTAGAACTCCTGCTTGTCGGCCGGAGATATATTGGCGGCAAGCTCCATCAGATGGCCCTTGGTGCTCTTCGCCTGGTAGAAATTCCACTGGTCGGAGGCATGCGATTTCTGCAACACCGCCTCGTTTTTGTACAACATCGCTTCGTTCTGGGTGGCGCCGCCCTGGTAGCTGACGATGGCGCCCACCGTTGAAAGAATGGCGGTAAAAATGGCGACGGACTGCGCCAGACCCGGCCCGTGCTGGGCCTGGTGCTCGACTTCGTGATCGTGCGCGCCATGGACGTGAAAACCGTGGCCTGACATGGATTACCCTCGGAATGAATGAATCGGCTTATTTAGTAACGGGTTTTGTGCACCTTACGCGCTTTGTGCTTTGCGATCTTCTTGGCCTTCTTGGCTTTTTTAACCTTCTTGGCCTTGTGGCCACTCGGGGCGGCTGTTGTGGCAGGTGCGGCTATCAGTTCGTTGGATTCGGCGGCAACTGCAGGGATCGCGGCGGAAATGGCAAACACGGCGGCAGTAAGAATAGCGAGTAGCTGTTTCATATCATTTCCTCATTTGTGTGGAAAAACCAGCCGGCATTATGACAGAAGCGCACAGGCTACTAAAGCCCACTCAGCACCTTGATGTGTGCCGCCACGCTGCGGCCCAATGCGTGTAGCTCATAGCCGCCTTCCAGCGCCGAGACGATGCGGCCGCTGGCATGCTTTTCCGCAACATCCATGACCTGCTGCGTCACCCAGGCGTAATCCGCCTCCTTCAGCCTGAACATCGCCATGTCGTCCTCCCAGTGGGCATCGAAGCCGGCGGAGATGAACAGCATTTCGGGCCGAAAGCGTTCCAGCGCGGGCAGCCATCGCGCGGTCACCGCCTTGCGGAACGCAGCGCCATCCGTCCCCGCCGGCAGCGGCACGTTAATGATGTGGTCGTTGCCACTTTCGGCGCCGCAATGCGGGTAGAACGGATGTTGGAAGGTCGAGCACAGCATCACGCGCGGGTCGTTGTGGAAGATTTCCTCGGTACCGTTGCCGTGGTGGACGTCGAAATCGGCGATGGCGACGCGTTTCAGGCCGAACTTTTCGATGGCGTGAGCAACGCCGACCGCGACATTGTTGAACAGGCAGAAGCCCATGGCGCGTGCGGATTCGGCATGGTGGCCGGGGGGACGGATGGCACAGAAGGCATTCTCCAACTTGCGCTCCAGCACCAACTCGGTCGCCAACACCACTGCCCCGGCAGCGCGTAGCGCCGCATTCAGAGTGAAGGGGTTCATCGCCGTATCCGGATCGAGGTAAACCAGCCCATGCTGGGGCGCTGCGGCTTGCACGGCTTCGATGTAATGCGGCGCATGCACCCGCGCCAGTTGCTCGAACGTAGCAAGCGGTGCATCATGGCATTGAAGGAAGGACAGCAATCCGGAAGCGATCAGCTGGTCTTCGATGGCGCGCAGTCGCGCCGGAGATTCTGGATGATCCGCCCCCATGTCGTGCTTGAGGCAATCCGGATGGGTGATATAACCAGTATGCAATTGTCACACCTAAAATCGTGCCGCCAACTAAAATGGAAAATATAGAAGCTGAACACGCCGGATTCGGCCATCCATCTCCCTTGCCGCTATATTTAACCTAAACAACCACGAGTGCAAGCCCATGGGACAACATTACCTCAGCACCCTTTTCTCTCCCAAATCAGTCGCGATCATCGGCGCCAGCGACCGCGCCGACTCGGTGGGGGCCATCGTATTCAAGAACATGCTGGAAAGCGGCTTCAAGGGGTCGCTTTACCCGGTCAACCCCAACCACAAGAAAGTCCAGGGCAAACGCGCCTATGCCACGATCGAAGAGATCGGCAAGCCGGTCGAGCTGGCGGTGATCTGCACCAATGCGGCAACCGTGCCCGACGTCATCGAAGCCTGCGGCAAGCACGGCGTGCGCGCCGCGGTAGTGCTGTCCGCCGGTTTTAGCGAAGTAGGCGCCCATGGTGCCGAGATCGAACGCACCATGCTGGCCAACGCCAAAACTTACGGCGTGCGCATTATCGGCCCCAACTGCCTGGGCATCATGCGCACCAGCATCGGCCTCAATGCCACTTTCTTCAAGGGCAGCGTCAAGCCCGGCAAACTCGCACTGGTATCGCAATCAGGAGCACTCTGCACCGCCATCCTGGACTGGGCGCCGGCCCACGACATCGGTTTCTCCAGCGTAGTTTCCATGGGCACTTCGGCCGACGTGGATTTCGGTGAAATTCTCGACTATCTGGCGTCAGACCCACAAACCGAGAGCATCCTGATCTACATAGAGGGTATCCACAAGGCGCGCGGTTTCATGAGCGCCCTGCGTGCCGCCGCCCGCTCCAAGCCGGTGTTCGTGGTCAAGGTGGGGCGTCATGCCGCCGGCTCGAAGGCGGTGATGTCGCACACCGGCGCGCTGGTCGGCTCCGACGACGTGTTCGACGCCGCAGTGCGCCGCGCCGGCGTGGTGCGCGTGATGTCGATCGGCGAGCTGTTTTCCGCCGCCAAGGCCCTTGCCTCGCCCCACCGCTCCAGCGGTAACCGGCTGGCGATCATCACCAACGGCGGCGGGCCGGGCGTGATGGCGATCGACCATGCGGTCGACCTGGGCGTAACCGTTGCCAGCCTGTCCGATCAGACCATCGAGCAGCTGAATAAAGTACTGCCCGCCACCTGGTCGCACAACAACCCGGTGGACATCATCGGCGACGCCACGCCGGAACGCTACCGCGACGCGGTCACCATTTGCATGGAAGATTCCGGCGTGGACGGCGCGCTGGTTATCCTCACCCCCCAGGCGATGACCAACCCGCTAGCGGTGGCCAACACGCTGATCGAGATCGCCAGCCGCTTCAACAAGCCGCTGCTGACCTGCTGGATGGGCGACATCCAGATCAAGGCAGGACGGGCCGCGTTTGCCCAGGCCCGCATCCCCACCTTCAGCACGCCGGAATCCGCGGTGGAAGCTTTCTCCTACATCACCGCCTTCTACCGCAACCAGCGCCTGCTGGCGCAAACTCCCGGCCCGCTCTCGCACCGCGACGAGCCGGACGTGGAGGGCGCGCGCATGTTGATCGAAACCGTACTGTCCGAACGGCGCAAGGTGCTCTCGGAGATGGAATCCAAGGCCTTGCTGGCCGCATTCCGCATCCCGGTGGCGAGCACCGTCATCGCCCGTTCTCCCGGCGAGGCGCTGCTCTTGGCCCAGCAACTCGGCTTCCCGGTGGCGATGAAAATCAATTCGCCCGACATCACGCACAAGTCCGACGCCGGCGGCGTCAAGCTCAACCTGATGAACGCGCCCGCAGTGCGCGCCGCCTACCAGGACATCATCAGTGAAGTGAAGAAAAACCGGCCAGAGGCCCACATCGACGGCATCGCCATCCAGCCGATGGTGGTCAAGCCCAATGGCCGGGAACTAATGCTCGGCGTCACCACCGACCCGGTGTTCGGCCCTGTGATCACCTTCGGCGCCGGCGGCACCACGGTGGAAGTGCTGGGAGACCGCGCCGTTGCGTTGCCGCCCCTGAACACCTTTCTGGTGCGTGAACTGATTGCCGGCACGCGCATCTCAAAACTGCTCGGCGCCTTCCGCCACATGCCGCCAATCCAGATGGAGGCACTGGAAAGCCTGCTGCTGCGGGTTTCAGAGATGGTATGCGAACTGCCCTGGCTCAAGGAAATGGACATCAACCCGCTGATCGTCGACGAGAACGGCGCACTGGCAGCGGATGCGCGCGTGATGGTGGATTTCGCCCCGGTCTCCGGCGACCGCTATGCCCATATGGCGATCTATCCCTACCCTTCCCATCTTGTCACCGACTGGCAGCTGCCGGACGGCACGGAAATCACCATCCGCCCGATCCGGCCGGAGGATGCCGAAATGGTGCAGGAGTTCGTGCGCAACCTGTCGGCCGAGGCCAAATATTTCCGCTTCATGAACACCCTGCAGGAGCTTTCCCAAACCATGCTGGCACGCTTCACGCAGATCGACTACGACCGTGAAATGGCGCTGATCGCCGTGACCGAGGAAAGCGGCAAGGAAGTGGAAATCGGGGTCTGCCGCTACGCCATCAACCCCGACGGCGAATCCTGCGAATTCGCCCTGGTGGTGAGCGACCAATGGCAGCACAAGGCAATCGGCCACAAGCTGATGGGCAGCCTGATGGATGCAGCCCGCAACCGGGGCCTGAAAACCATGGAAGGCGAAGTGCTGGCGAGCAACCACAACATGCTCAAGCTGGTTGCGACGCTCGGTTTCGCCGTCGCCACCAGCGCGGAAGATGCGGCCATCAAGCGGGTGACCCGTAGCCTGTAAATCTGGAAAAAACTTTTAACCACGAATTTACACGAATGAAACACGAATGTTCACTAATAATCAGTTAGTTATCATGGCCAGCCTAATTTACCAGTTTGGCGGCACGGTGACTGTCTCTCACTATTCGTGTTCATTCGTGAACATTCGTGGCATTCGTGGTTAATCGCCGTTTTTAGTAAAACAGATGGACGCCCCCCTCGCCCGCCAGGAAATTCTGATTGCCGCGCTCCGCAGCACTCTCGAAAAACCGGTCGAGATGGTGGAAACCCACATCTCCTGGGTGCTGCTGGCTGGCGACTATGCCTACAAGATCAAGAAAGCGGTCAACCTCGGCTTTCTCGATTTCAGCACCCTGGAAAAACGCCGCTTCTATTGCGCTGAAGAGCTGCGCCTCAACCGGCGACTGACGCCAGATCTCTATCTGGAAGTCGTTCCCATCACCGGCAATGCCGATCATCCTGTCTTGAACGGCCCCGGACTAGCCGTCGAATATGCCGTTAAAATGCGGCGCTTCCCCCAGGCTTGTTTGCTCGACCAGGTGTTGCTGCGCGGCGAACTGACGCCTGAAACGATAGACGCCATCGCCCGCAGAATCGCCGATTTCCATGGACGCACTGCAATCGCAGACAACGAAAGTCCTTTCGGCGCGCCGGAGCGGACTCACCTGCCGGTGGCGGAAAATTTCGCGCAGATTCGCCAGCGACTGCGGGAAAAAGAAGACCTTACACGCCTGAGCGAATTGGAACGATGGAGCGAACGGGAATATCAGGCCCGTTTCGATGCCCTTGCGGCGCGCAAGGCACGGGGCTTTGTCCGCGAGTGCCACGGCGATCTGCATCTCGGCAACATGGTGCTACTGGATGGGGAGGCGGTTCCCTTCGACTGCATCGAGTTCAGCGACAACCTGCGCTGGATCGACGTCATCAGCGAGGCAGCCTTCCTGGCCATGGATCTGCAAGACCGGGGACGGCCCGACCTGGCGCGCCGATTCCTCAATACCTACCTGGAGCAAACCGGGGATTACGAAGGTCTTGAGATGCTGCGCTACTACCTGGTGTACCGCGCCATGGTGCGCGCCAAGGTGGCCTGCATCCGGGCCGGGCAGGCGGAACAGCCTGCCGGCCACTGGACGCAGTACCGAAACCACATCGAACTGGCGGCAGACTTCACTCGCCCCTTGCAACCTTTCCTCGCCATCACCCACGGCCTGTCCGGCTCCGGAAAAACCACGGTCACCCAATCGTTGCTGGAAGCGATAAGCTTGTTTCGAGTCCGCTCCGATGTGGAAAGAAAACGCCTGTATGGGCTCAAGCCGGAGGCGCGCAGCGGCGCCGGGACAGGCGGAGGCATTTATTCCGTGGAGGCCAGCGAACGCACCTACCGTCGACTGGCGGAGGTGGCGCGGGGAATTGTCCAGTCCGGCTTCTCCGCCATCGTCGATGCCGCCTTCCTCAAGCGGCGAGAGCGCGAGGCCTTCCATGAGCTGGCTCAGGAATTAGGCGTTCCTTTCGTCATTCTGGATGTCACCGCACCCGAAAACCTGCTGCGGGAACGGGTGAAGCAGCGCATGCGACACGGGCGAGATGCCTCGGAAGCGGATATCACGGTGCTGGAAAGCCAGCTCCGCAATAGCGAGTCGCTGGACGACGGCGAATTGACCGTAACTATCGGGGTGGATACGGAACGGACAGAGAATGTTCAGGCGCTGGTGCAGCGCTTGGCAGCCTGTCGGACTTAAAGAATCGAAGCGAGAAATGAGCTGGTCGGTGCAGATTTTGCGAGCTTTCACCTTACGGCGAAATGCCTGCTTACCCCGTTTCACGATTTTCAAGCCAATAGTTATTCATATTGGCGAAGGAAAGCGGGGAAATATGCACCGACGAGGTCATTTTGCAGCCGATTTCCTTTAGGTCCGACAGGCTGCTAACGAAGGCTACTTCTTGCTGAGGAGTGCTGCGATTTCCGCTTCCGCCGCAATCCAGTCCTGCACCGGGTCGCCGCGGAACCCACGCCGCTCGGCGTGGAAATAAGCCGCCTCGGCAATCATGCAAAAGCGCTGCTCGGGGGTGACGGTGGGTTTGGCAACCGTGGTGCGCTTCGCGGCAGGTTTTTTCGGGGCAGCCGCAACAGCCTTCTTCGGCGCAGCCACCTTGGCCGCAACTGGCTTTTTCACGGTAGTTTTTGCACTGGCAGTGGTTTTTGCAGCGCTTGATGATGTCGTTTTCTTGGTTGAGCTCGGGGTTGTCGCCATAATATTTTTTCTCCGGGTTAAATCTTGACTAATTTCATATCCAATTTCTGGATTCAGTATAGTTCAATTTTTCAAGAGTAAAATGGTTTCATGACATTACGATGAAACCCGCACATCCTTCCCTACTTTGCCTCTAAAGCCCGGTCGGGTCGAACCAGAAACCTGTCGCTGTGCTCCTTGCGGTTCTGGAGGTAGCGGTTCACCGTAATCTCCCGGCCTGATTGGTCGAAGATGATTTCGTAGTAGATATAATTTTTGAATACCTCTTCGATATTCAAGTCCTGACCGGGGTCCCACGGCTTCACCGCCGGATCGAAACTCTCGAAATAATATGGTACGCCGGGCTGGAATTTTTCCGCCAGTGACGCCGCGCTTGCCCCTACCCAAAACAGGGCGCCAATAACCGCCGCTGTAACGCGTACACCCAGTCTCATGCTCAGCACTTATTCAAATTTGAATTCAATCCAACAATAAACCGCAAAAATCTTTCACCGCAAAGGACGCGAAGGGACGCAAAGGAAAAGCAATCAGGCTGGCATGTCTGAGGGTTAGGTTTTCCCTTTGCAAACCTTTGCGTCCTTTGCGGTTAGTGCTTTTTTGATCGAGAAATGGAATTAGGGCTGTTTAGGCCGTTCCACCCACCGTCAGGCCGTCGATGCGCAGGGTCGGCTGGCCCACACCCACCGGCACGCTCTGACCGTCCTTGCCGCAGGTGCCCACGCCCGGATCGAGCGCCATGTCATTGCCGATCATCGACACCCGCTTCAGCACGTCCGGCCCGTTGCCGATCAGGGTCGCGCCCTTGACCGGGTAAGTGATCTTGCCATCCTCGATCATGTAGGCTTCCGCCGCCGAGAATACGAATTTGCCGCTGGTGATATCGACCTGGCCGCCGCCGAAATTGGCCGCATACAATCCATGCTTGACCGACTTGATGATTTCAGCCGGATCCTTGTCCCCGTTCAGCATGTAGGTGTTGGTCATGCGCGGCATCGGGATGTGCGCGAAGGATTCGCGCCGGGCGTTGCCGGTAACGGCCATGCCCATCAGGCGGGCATTCAGCGTGTCCTGCATGTAACCCTTGAGGATGCCGTTTTCGATCAGCACCGTGCACTGGGTCGGATTGCCTTCGTCGTCGACGTTGAGCGAACCGCGACGACGGGCGATCGTGCCGTCGTCCACCACGGTCACGCCGGCTGCCGCGACGCGCTGGCCGATCTTGCCGCTGAAGGCGGAGCTGCCCTTGCGGTTGAAGTCCCCTTCCAGTCCGTGGCCGATCGCCTCGTGCAGCAGGATACCCGGCCAGCCGGAGCCCAGCACTACCGTCATGGTTCCCGCCGGGGCCGGCCTGGCATCGAGATTGATGAGCGCCTGGTGGACCGCCTTTTGCGCGTAATCCTGCAACACTTCATCGCTGAAATAGGCATAGTCGAAACGTCCGCCGCCGCCCGCGCTGCCCTGCTCGCGCCGGCCGCCATCCTCCACGATCACCTGCAGGGAAACCCTGACCAGAGGACGCACATCCGCTGCCAGCAGGCCGTCGTTGCGGGCGATCAGCACCACCTCGTATTCGCCGGCAAGCGATGCCATGACCTGAGTGACACGCGGATCGAGCGCGCGAGCATGGCGCTCCAGCCTTTCCAGCAGGGCCACTTTTTCAGCGTCCTTGAGACTGGCGATCGGGTCGTGAGGCAGGTAAAGCTGTGGCTTGGCCGCACCGTACACCGCCGGCACCGACTTTTCCGCCCCCTGCCGGGCAATTGCGCGGGTGGTTTCTGCCGCAGCCGCCAGGGCCGGCAGGCTGATGTCATCGGAATAGGCAAAGGCGGTCTTTTCGCCGGATACGGCGCGCACGCCCACACCCTGGTCGATGCTGAAGCTGCCCGACTTGACTTGGCCCTCCTCCAGGCTCCACCCCTCGGCACGGGTGTACTGGAAGTACAGGTCGGCGTAATCCACCTGATGGGTCATGATGCGACCGAACACCTGCTGCAGGTCGCCCACATCCAGTCCGTAGGGAGTCAGCAGAGTGGATTGGGCGGTGCCGAACAGAGGATCGGACTGGAACGATGCGGTTTCAATTTTCATATTTTAACAATTCAGCAAGTTTTCAAAGTTCGGTGTGTCAGGGCAGGCAGGCTCTTGCGCAAGCTCGCCTGATAGGCCGGATTGACGTTGGCGATCACGACGCCGGAGCCGCGCGGCAGGCGGTCGAGAATCACGCCCCAGGGATCGACGATCATGCTGTTGCCGTGCGTTTCGCGGCCGGACAGATGATAGCCGCCCTGGGCCGAGGCCACCACATAAGCCAGGTTCTCGATGGCGCGGGCACGCACCAGGGTTTCCCAATGCGCCTTGCCGGTGGTTTCAGTGAAGGCGGCGGGCACGACGATGATGTCGACCTCGCCCATGGCGCGGTAAAGTTCGGGAAAGCGCAGGTCATAACATACCGATAGACCGATCCGGCCGAAAGGAGTTTCAACGACCACTACCTGGTCGCCCGGTTCGATGGTTTTTTCTTCGCGGTATTTCTCGTTGCCGAGATCCAGGCCGAACAGGTGGATCTTGTCGTAGCGCGCCGCCAGCTTGCCCTTGTCGTCGTACACCAGACAACTGTTGCGCACCTTGGAGGGAACGCTTGCCTCCAGCGGCACGGAACCGCCGACGATCCAGATCTTGTGCTTCCTTGCCATGGTGCTGAGGAACTTCTGGATCGGGCCCTTGCCTTCTACCTCGCGCACTGCCACCTTGTCGCTTTCCTTCTTGCCCATGATGCAAAAATACTCCGGCAACACCACCAGCTTGGCGCCCTGCGCAGCCGCCATGCCGATCAGGCGTTCAGCCTCGGAAAGGTTCGCTGCCACACTCGGGCCGGAGGCCATCTGGATGGCCGCGACGCGGCACACGCCGGGCTGCGGTTTGGCGCGCGCGACTGCAGTGCGGGTCTTGGTTCTGGCGAAGCTCGATTTGGCTTTTGCTATCATTTACTATCCTCTTGTCCATTGCTCAATTCGGTGATGAGTGACGGGAAAAGTCGAAGGCGGCGCCGTCGATTTCACCTCACCCATTACCCATTACCCATCACGGCTCATTGTCACTGATTTTTACAACACTGGGATTGTCCCATGTTCCTCTAATCCTGTATTCGTAAGCAGCGATTTGACCAATCGGGTCTCGCAACAATTTTTGCGCCACCAGCGCAGCTATCCCGACCGCGGGTCCGCCCAGAAAAGCGCCGGCGACGGACATGCCCTCTCCCAACTGGGGAACCACTCTCACCTTCAGATTCTGGGTTTCCCTGGCCAAGTCGGTTTCACCCTGCATCTGGACTTTCGCCGCCGGCCCTTCCAGCCTGAAATCATCGGTGCGCGCCACACCGCGGTTGAGGTGCGCACTGCCGGAAATCGAGTCGAAAGCGAAACCTTCGCTGAAAATATCGCGAAAGTCCAGCGTCAGGCGCCGGGGCAGTGACTGAAGACTGAGCAGGCCAAGCAGCTTGCCTGCACCCGGCTCGATTTTGAGAAACTGGCCATCCTTCGCTTCCAGCTTAAGATTGCCGGCCAAACTCGGAAAATCGATCTCATGGGGGCTGCCAGCCCAGGAAAGCTGGCCGTCGAGCTTCGCCGTTCCGCGCTTCACCGCTTCCGGATAGCCCAGCCGCGCCAGCAGGTTACCCAGGTCCTGCGCCTCAAGATGCAGATTGGCGTTGGTCATCGGCCAGCGTCGCCAACCCTGCCACAACCCATCCATCTGCAGGCTGCCGTCGGGGTTGCTGATGCGCAGCTTTTGAATGCGCCAATCCTCATCCTCCTGCACGGCCAGCAGTTCGAGCTTGCCCAGTTTCTTCTGCTTGGCCGAGAAACTGTCTGCGATGATATCCAGTGCCGGGAGCTCTTTCTCCTGCGGCGCTTCCGTCGGAACTCCCAGCTTCGCCGGAGCTGGATCGGGAATGGTCAAATGGCCCAGACGCGCCTGCAGCCGGCCACGCCCCTCAGGATTCCAGTTCACGCTGCCGGCAAGCTCCCTGCTCTCTATCTTCGCCTGCCAGGTGCTCTCCTGCATTTTGGCACTAATACGCAGGTCGTTAAAGCGTTTGCCGAATGCATCGAGTGCACCGAATTTCAGGTTGAGCCCGGCAAACCCGGGCAACGGCGACGCCTTGGCCGATGGCTGGCCGAGGAGTCCGCGCCAATGATCTAGATCAAGCAAGGCCAGTTCGCCGCTCAACCAGATGCCGGGCTGCGGGGGCAACACCGCCGCTGCTCCCAGATTGACCGCGCCGCGCTCGATCGTCGTTTTGCCGTTTTCATAATTGCGTGACAGAACCGCCGCCAGAACCTTGCCATAGTTGAGCTGAAGCAGATCCTGATTCGCACCCGTTATTTTCTTCTCGATGCGCAGCGGCACCGTGTCAGCCGCTTTTTTGCCGAAAGGCGCAGGCAGGTTAATCGCCAGCCCAACCAGTGAAGATTCGAGCAGCATATCGGCCTGTTTTTTGCGGATTGAGATCACCCCACGCCAGTCGGCAGTTCCAGTCAAGTTGCTGATTAACGGCAGGTCAGCCAATCCACGCATTCCGGCAGCAGTGGCACGCCCCTGTGCGTTAATGCGCACGCCGCCATCCTTCTGGGTCGCCCCGTTGATCGAGACAGGACCACCCAAGGCCAGCGCCGTAATTTGAGGAATCCCCACCGAGGCTTCAGTAAAATCCAGGCGTCCATTCACTTGTTCCAGCGCCGGGAAGTCCGCGCCGAGAGAAATGCGGTTGTTGACGAACTGGTAGCTACCCGCCACCCGGCTGTCCTTGTTGCGTCGCAAGGGGATAACCAGCTTCAACTTGAAATTTCCGTTGCCCGATGCCCCCATGCCTGCGGTGAAATCGTCGATCATGGCGCTGACCGGACTGTGGTCGATGAACTTGATCATGTCGCCGGTCGGCCCGCGGGCCTCACCCTCCACTTCGAGGGTTTCATCCCAGCTCAGCAGATCGGGAATAACCGCGCGGGTCTTGCTGATCTGCATACCATCGGTATTGCCTTGATGTGCAGTGATTTCCATACGGGCGCCACGGAACAGAAGATCCACCACGATATTCTCGATTTTTGGCCAGCCCGGCGCATATTCCAGTGTGCCGCCGGTCACCTTTCCGGCTACCTCGAACAGACCGCGCTTGCCGTCGGCGAAGGGGAAGTCTGCCAGATTACCCTTCAACCGCAGCCGCACATCGTTGGACTGCCCGGCCAGCAGCGCGGTATTGAGCCAGTCGCGCGTGGATTGGCCGATCGTAAGGGGGATGTATCGGCCGACCTGGCGCGCATCGCCACGGGTGAACTGGCCGGTGAGATCGATCGTGCCCGGCGTACCGCCAGTCATCTTGTAGCTGCCGAACAGCGTGCCCGCCAGGTGGCGGTTGGCAAGAGAAAGACTGGTCAGGTTAAGATCCAGGCCATTTTCCCGTTTCTTCCAGTTCATTTGCGCTGTCAGCGCATCCATCTCCAGCGGATCGCGAAACAGATCCGGAAAGTTGGCACGCACACCGTGTGAATCCAGCGCCAGCGTTCCGGATTTTTCGTTGGCATCGAGTTTGCCGCTCAGGCCGGAAAAGCCCGGCAGCTTTCCATGCGGTTTCATGCCCAAGCCGGCAAAGCCCCCCTTGGCCGTATAGCTCTGTGGCTCTTTCCAGTCGCCGTTCCATTTAACGCTGAAGTCGTGAAAGCTGCCCTGGGGACCGATTTCAGCCAGTTTGCCACGCACTTCGGGTGACAGCGGCAGCGCATCGGCCCATTTCACCAGCGGTTCCAGGTAAAGATTATTGGCGCGGATTTCCCCTGCAGCGGGCTTTTTGCCTTGCGCCGGGACATAGCGCACCAGCAAATCGGTAGCCGGCAGGCTGACGCCGCTCTTCGCCGCCAGGCTCAGACGCTGCGCGCTGAACTCGAACCCGACCGGCAACGGCTTCCATCCGAGGCGGCCGCTCAGGCTATGCAGATCGAGCTGGGGCAGATCACTGGCGAAACGGGCTGTTACATCGTTCAGACGAACGTCCGCTGTAACCTCGCCGATCCTCCCGGCCTTGAATCCAAGCCAGGCCTGCACCCCGCCATACCCGTGCCGCAGCTCGAGCGGGAAGGGTAGCCAGGCCTGCCAGGCAGCGATGTCGGCATGGTCGAGCTTCGCATAAACCCTGCCCTCCCAGGCGGCCAGATCGGCCACTTTTTCACCTTTCATATCGGCACGAATATCCAGCGGAGCTGCCAGTTCGGCAGGCGGAACGGCCTGCAGGCCCAACCGGTGGCGCCTGCCGCTGTTCTCCAGGCGCAGGTTGACGCGGCTCAAGGTCAATGCTGGCGCCTGGCGCTTCTCGTCGCGCCACTCGATCACTGCATTCCGAATGACGATACGCGATTGCTGCAATAGCCAATCGGCAAACCCGCTCTCGCTGTCCGGCTGGTTGAGCTCGATTCCCCCTATGAAGATGTGCCCTTCGGCATCGCGCCGGAGGCTCAATACGGGATCGCTGATTTCGAGGGAATGCAGGCGCACCTCGCCTACCAGCAGCGTCCACCACGACAGGGTGCTATCGACATGCTGGAGTACCAGCGCAGGCCGCCCCTGCCGGTCGAAAGCCTGAACTTCGCGCAGCACCAGGTGCGGACGCAGGCGCTCCCAGTTGGCGTCGATCGCGCCGATCGTTACGCGCTGGCCGGACGCGCGGGTGATGGAAGCGGCGATGTCCTCGCGGTATTGGCCGATGTTGGGCAAGATCCAGTAGCGCAGCGCCACCACCGTCGAGGCGAACGCCAGCCCGGCCAGGAACAGGGCCACAATGACAATCCGGTAAGTCCAGCGCCAAGAGGTTTTGAGCATTTCAAATTCAGAAAAAATAACCGCAGAAGCGCTTAACTGCGCCCCTGCGGTCAGATTATACTCCGGCGACGGGGATTGCTTCACGTTACCGTTTGGTCAGCCTTCTCACCGCTCGCTTCGACCGCTCCAGAATCGCCGGATACTCCAGCGCCATTGATCCAGGACTCGTATTTCCAGTGAGCTTTATCTGGAAGTCGACAGCTCTAGAATACGCTGCTGAAGCGGCTTTTTCTTTTCTTCGATCTCATTGTATTTTGTATAAAGCTGGTCGGCCTGCCGATTCAAATCATCCACGCGGCGGATGATGCGCCTTTGTGCCTCGATCACGTCGGCGTAGTTCTGAGTTTCACCCGGAGGCTGCATCGGATTCGTCTGGATGCCGTAGATCGACATGGCATTGCCGCGCCCCAATTCCTGCACCATCTGGAATTGCTGGTAGATCGCCTGCTGTTCCTGCTTCAGCATGTCCAGCGCGCGGTACAGGCGTTGAAGTTCAGCATCGTTGTCGGTGGCGGCAGTGGCGGCAAAGCTCAGCAGTAGCGGCAAAAGCAAAACAAAACGGCGCATGGCTCCTCCAGCGGTTGGAATGAGTGAGATAACTCATTATAGGAGCCGCAAAAAGAGCAAGCATCGAAACTGCGGAGTGTGCAAACCAAAAAAACGTGGTCTGTCCCTGAGGTTTCCCCTCAAATACCCACTGATGATCAATAGGTTATGCATCAAGAAAGGCATGCATGGCGCCGATATAGACCCCATCTCGGTGACCAAACGTCGATGGAGGTGGGCCATGCATGCAAAAAGGATTGTAGATG